>DASVFG010000109.1:0-9143 GCA_036380155.1 Candidatus Limnocylindria bacterium | reverse complement strand
TGATGCCGTCGCCGGGGCCGTGGTCGGCGCCGATACGCCGCTGCGGCTGCTGACCATCGCGCTGCTCGCGGACGGGCACGCCCTCCTCGAGGACGTGCCGGGCGTCGGGAAGACGCTGCTGGCGCGGGCCTTCGCGCGCGCCCTCGGCCTCGACTTCGGCCGGGTACAGGGCACGCCGGACCTCCTCCCCGGCGACGTGACCGGCTCGAGCATCCTCGCCGACGGCTCGTTCCGGTTCATGCCCGGCCCGATCTTCACGAACGTGCTCCTCGTCGACGAGATCAACCGAGCCACCCCGCGCACCCAGTCCGCGCTGCTCGAGGCGATGCAGGAGCACCAGGTGAGCGTGGACGGCGAGACTCGCGCGCTGCCGGAGCCGTTCCTCGTGCTCGCCACGCAGAACCCGATCGAGCTGGAGGGCACGTTCGCCCTGCCCGAGGCACAGCTGGATCGGTTCCTCGTGCGCATCGGCCTCGGTTACCCCTCGGAGGACGAGGAGCGCTCGATCGCGCGCCGCTACCGGAGCAGCGCCGAACCGCTCGATGCCGTGGAACCGGTGCTCGATCCCGCCGCGCTGCCCGCGCTCCGCGAGGCGACGCGCGCGATCGCCGTGAGCGACGAGGTGGAGGCGTACCTCGTCCGCCTCGTGCGAGCCACGCGCGATCACCCGGACCTCCAGCTCGGCGCCAGCCCGCGCGCCAGCGTCGCCCTCTACCGGGCGGCCCAGGCGGCCGCGCTGCTCGAGGGCCGCGACTTCGTCCTCCCCGACGACCTCACCGCGCTCGTCGTCCCGGTCCTCACCCATCGGCTCGTCGTCGACGTCGACCGCGAGCTGCGGGGCGCGACCGCCGCCGGGGTGCTCGAGGAGATCCTCGGCAGCGTGCCGGTGGGCGTCGGCGCCGGCGTCGCCTGAGCGGCCGGCCACAGCGGTGAGCGGCTGGACGCTCCTCGGCATCGCGACGATCATCGTCGGCGCCGCGCTCGGCGCACCCGGCCTCCTCCTCGTCGGCGGGCTGACGCTCCTCAGCCGCTGGCTCACGACCCTCTGGTCCCGCTACGGGCTCGCCAGCATCGCGTTCGAGCGCCGGCTCGGCAGCGACCGGGCGGTGTGGGGCGACGAGGTGACGCTCGACGTCGACGTCTGGAACCAGAAGCTGCTGCCGGTGCCGCTGCTCACGGTCGACGACCACGTGACCGACTCCCTGCGCGTGGTGGGACGAACGCTCGGCCACAGCGACCGACCGGGGCAGGGGATGCTCACCCACGCGTGGTCGCTCCTCTGGTACGAGCGCGTCGTTCGGCACCTGCGCATCGACGCCCGGCGGCGCGGCGTGTTCACGCTCGGACCCGTGCGCCTCACGGTCAGCGACCTCTTCGAGCGCGGGACGAACGCCGAGGAGCGCGACCTCCCGGGACGCCTGCTGGTCCGGCCGCGGACGGTGCCGGTCCGCGACCTCGCGCCGGCGCACGCGCCGCTCGGATCGGTGCGCACCACCGCGAGCCTCTTCACCGATCCGTCCCTCCCCGCCGGCGTGCGCGCGTACCGCCCCGGCGACCCGATCCGCCGCGTCCACTGGCGCGCCACCGCCCGGTCCCGCATGCCGGTGAGCCGCCGCCACGAGCCGGTCCACGCCCGTGACGTCCTGCTGGCGGTCGACCTCCAGACCGTGCCCGGTCCGCACTGGCTCATGCTCTTCGACGACGAGGCGGTCGAGGCCCTGTGCGTCGCGGCCGCGTCGATGGCGCGCCGGCTCCTCCGGGACGGGGCGGCCTGCGGGATCGTGCTCGGCACGCAGCTCGCCGGTGGCGGACGCTGGGCGTACCTGCCGCCGTCGTCGTCGCCCGGGCAGCTCGGCCGCATCGAGGACGTCCTCGCGCGGGTGCAGCCGATCATGTCGCTCCCCTTCGAGCGGCTCCTGAGCTCGGTACCGCGGCGGCTCGCGCCGGGCGGGACGCTGGTGGTGCTCAGCGCGCGATCGCCGGACGAGCTCCTCCCGCAGCTGCGCCGTCTCGGCCGATCGGGATACGCCGTTCGCCACGTCGCGCTCGGCGACGATCGGCGCGAGCATCGCGACCGGGCGGCATTGGCCGGGCTCGATGCCCGCACCGCCGACCTGGCCGGCGGATGGAGGGAGGCCGATGCGCTCGTTCTCGGTGCCTGACCGGATCGTCGGATGGGCGCTGCCCGTTCTCGCCATCCTCGCCGAGGGCGCGCTGCTGGCGGTCGCCTACATCGCCGTCGAGGTCGTCATCGACCATCGCGTGCCGCTGCTCGGGACGCTCGAGCTGGCGGCGGCGGCCGGCCTCGCGGCGGTCAGCGTCCGCCGCCGATGGGTCGACCCGGATGCCGCGCCGACGGGGTTCCTGGCGCTCCTCGCGGCGCTCGGTGTGGCCGGCTGGCTGTGGAGCGCCGAGGCGCGCGACCTCGTGCTCGCCGGCAACCCGGTCGACGCCCTCGCCCACCACCCCGGCGGCTGGCTCATGGTGGTGGCCGGCATGCGTGGCGTCGGGCGCGCCTGGGAGGTCGATGACCGCGCCGTCACGCGCCTCGTCCTCGGCGGGCTGCCCGCGCTCGCCATTCCCTGGGCCTTCGGCCAGCTCACCGGGCCGGTCGACCTGCGGCCGGTCTTCACCGACCACGCCTTCGTCGCCAGCCTCACGTTCGTGACGACCGGGTTCATCGCCGCCGGCCTGGCACGGCTCCAGGAGATCGGGCGTGAGACGGGCGTCGACTGGCGCCGCGACCGATCCTGGTCCGGCACCGTCGTGGGCGTGCTCGCCGCCGTGCTCGTCGTCGGCGTGCCGGCATCGGTGCTCCTCGGCCTGCCGGGCAGCGCGGTCGCCCGCGGCATCCTCGACCCGGCGCTGACGATCATCGGCTACGTCGTCATCGGCTTCGCGACGCTGGCGGCCCTGGCGGCCGCGATCATCGCCAGCGCGGTGCGGCTCACCGGCTTCGAGCTGCCGCTGCCGACGCCGCAGGAGCTCGGCGGCCAGGCGATCACCGATACGTACACGCTCGACGAGGTGCGCGGCGCGCTCACCGGGCTCGGCGTGCTGTGGATCGTGCTCCTCGTGGTGACCGTCGTCCTCGTGCGCGTCTGGCTCCGTCGCCGATCGCCGCGGGTCCGCGGTGGGCCGACCGACGAGCGCCGCATCCAGCTGCCGCAGCGGGTGCGCAGGATGCGGCCGGCGGTCGCGGCCGTGCTGGCGCGTCGCGGGCCGGTGCGGGTCCACGACGCCGTGACCGCCTACCTCGCCGCGCTCGCCGACCTCGCCGGTCGCCACGACGACCTCGCCCGAGGCGAGCACGAGACGCCGCGTGCGCATGCCCGTCGTGCCGGCCTCGGCACCGACCTGGACGCCCTCCAGGCCGACTACGCCCTGGCCCGCTACGGAGGCCGCCGCCTCTCCCCGGCGGAGGACCGCCGCGCCATACGCCGGTGGCGCCGGCTGCGCTCCCGGCCGACAGGGCCTGACCGGCGTCCTACACTCGGCGCGTGAAGATCGCCCACGTCCGGGAGCGACAGGCTCCCGCAGGAACGCCCTGGCGCCTTGCCGCCGCAACAACCGACGGCAACCGGTGGCTCGACCTCGAGGCCGCGCGACGCGCCCTCGTCGCGTCCCAGCCCGGCCGCGCGCACAACAGCGCCCTGTTCCGCCAGCCCGTGACGACGCTCGACGCGCACCTCGCGGCGGGACTGCGGGTGGACGCCCTGGGTGACCTCCTCGAGCCGGGCGACGTCGAGCCGCTCGCGGCCGATGACCTCGACTTCGGGCCGCCGATCCTGCGACCGCCCTCGCTCCGCGACTTCTACGCCTTCGAGCGCCACGTGGGGACGATGTGGAAGCGTCGCGACATGGAGATCCCCGAGGCGTGGTTCCGCCTGCCGATCTTCTACTTCAGCAACGTGTCGGAGATCCGCGGCCCCGGTGACCCGGTGTGGGCGCCGCGTGGCAGCAGCGAGCTCGACTACGAGCTCGAGGTCGCGGCGCTCGTCGACACGCCGGTCCGCGACCTCGATGCATCCCGCGGCGAGGAGGCGATCGGCGGCTACCTCATCCTCAACGACTGGAGTGCGCGCGACCTCCAGCGCGAGGAGACGACCGTGCGGCTCGGCCCGGCGAAAGGCAAGGACTTCGCGTCGTCCATCGGTCCGTGGCTCGTGACGCCTGACGAGCTCGCCGACGCTCGATCCGGCACCGGCTACGATCTGGCCATGACCGCCACCGTGAACGGGACCGAGCTGTCGCGCGGGACGTGGAGCTCGGCGCAGTTCAGCTTCGGGCAGATGATCGAGCGCGCATCGGCCGACGTGCTCCTGCGGCCCGGCGACCTCCTCGGGTCGGGGACCGTCGGCACCGGCTGCCTGCTCGAGATCCGCGACGAGATCCTCGGGCGGTACCTGGAGCCCGGCGACACGGTGACGCTGGCCATCGACCGGTTGGGGGAGCTCACCACGCCCGTGATCGAGCGACCGACCCGGTGAGCGCCTCGGTCGACGACCTCCTCTCCCGCCTGGCCGATGCGGAGCGCCGCCTCGTCGAGCATGCCGCCCGTCCGCTGCCGCCCGGCCTCGCCGATCCCGACCCCGGTGCGGAGGAACGCTGGGAGGCCGGCCAGATCTGGGCGCACCTCGCCGAGTTCCCGGCCTACTGGCTCGCGCAGGCCCGGCGCGTCATCGCCGGGCCGTCGGACGCCCCGGTACCCTTCGGCCGCGTGAAGACCGATCCGGACCGCATCGCGGCCGTCGAGCGCGATCGCCATACCGACCCGCAGGCGCTCCTGGCACGGGTCCGCGCCGACGTCGCGGAGATCGGCGACGCAGCCCGGTCGTGGGATGCCGCGACGTGGCGCCTGGTCGGAACGCACCCGAAACGCGGGGAGATGACGATCGAGGCCATCGTCGAGACGTTCATCGTGGATCACCTCGAGGAGCACGCCGCCCAGCTCGACGGCCTCGGCTCCGACTGACCCGATGCCCGGCCTCACCCACGAGCGCACGTGGCAGGTCTGGGACGAGCTGCATGCGCATGCCGTCCGCGCCACCTACCACGGCATCACCGGGCGCGTGCGGGTGTTCGTCGACGGCTCCCTCGTCGGCGAGCGCAGCGGGTGGCAGGTCGGCATGCGTGGGACGGAGATCGACTTCCGGGTGCGGACGAGGGCGTGTGCGCTCGTCGTCCGGCCGATGGCCGCCATCGGGGGCGGCCAAGCCGATCTCGACCTCGTCGTCGATGGCTGGTCGATCGACCACGGCACACCGGTCGCCGAGCGGCTCGCCCGGGAGCGGACCGAGCCGTCGGCGATCGCACGCCTCGTCCTCGTCTTCCTCGTCCCGATCGCGGTGCCCGCCGCCCTGCGCGGCGCGCGTGGGGCGGCCGGCGCTCTCGAGCCGGCCACGGTCGGAGCGATCCTGGCCGCGGGTGCCGGATCGGCGGCGATCGGCTGGTGGCTGCTTCACCGCTGGGCTGCCAGACGTCCCGCCGGTGCCGGTCGCACGATCGGCACCTGGGTGGTCGTGGGTGCGGCCTACCTCGTGTTCTTCCTCGTCCTGGCGCTGGCGGTCGCGATCACGTGACGGTGGACGGAGTGCGGATCAGGCCGATCCCGGTCGTCAGCACGCCGGCCACGAGGAAGAGGCCACCCAGCGGCACGAGCGCGATGAGCGCGTTCGGCTCCCTCGCCTCCGGCATGAGGACGGACAGGAAGAAACCGGCAGGCATGAGGATCGCGGCGATCGGGACACCGTGCCGCGCCACCCACAGCCAGCGGCCGGTGAGTGCGGTGTCGTCCACGTAGCGCAGGATGACGAGGGCGAGGATGAGCATGACCCCGGCGTGCGCGTGGCCGGCACGCCACAGATCCTGGCGGACCGGGTTGTCGAGGTAGCCCGATGCGTCGCCGACGATCATCGAGAGCAGGCTCGCGCCGCCGAAGGCGATGGCCGGGACGAGGACGAGAAGGATGCCGGCGAGCCGGCGAGAGGCGGGGGCCATCGGGGTGGAACTCCTAGTGGATACAATGACTATCTATTGCGGATAGTGATACTACCCATTAGGCTTGTCAATACCGATGCGCATCTCCGAACTCAGCCGCGCCACCGGCGTTCCGATCCCGACCGTGAAGTTCTATCTCCGCGAGGGGCTCCTCCATCCCGGGCAGCGGACCGCGCCCAACCAGGCGAGCTACGACGCGTCACACGTCCGGCGCCTCCATCTCGTCCGCGTCCTCGTGGACGTGGGGGGACTCTCCGTCGCGGCCGTCCGCAGCGTCCTCACCGCACTCGCGCGCCCCGACCTGCCGCTCCACGACGCCCTGGCCGCGGCGCACACGGCGCTGCCCCGGGACGTCGCTGCGGTGGACGAGCGGCGGGCCGCCGCGCGGCGCGAGACCGACGCCTGGCTCGACACCCGAGGCTGGCGCCTCGATGCGGCGACGCCGGCCCGCGACGACCTGGCCGCGGCGCTCGCGGCGCTCAGACAGCTCGGCTGGGAGGTGGGGCCAGAGGTGTTCGAGCGCTACGCTCGAGCCGCCGATGCGATCGCCGCTGAGGAGATCGCGTACGTCGCTGCCGCCCCCGATCGGGAGGCGGCAGTGGAGGCGACGGTCATCGGCACCGTGGTGTTCGAGCGGGCCCTCGTGGCGCTCCGCCGGCTCGCGGAGGAGCACCACTCGCGGACCCGGTTCACCGGATGACGGCTACTGGACGGTGCCGCCGGTCCCCCAGCGACGGACCTCCGCCTCGAGGTCGAGCGGCATGACGGTCGCCTGGTCGGCGAACTCCCCCCACGCGTCCTGCGGAACCTCCCACATGACCTCGAACTCGTTGCCGTCCGGGTCGCGCCCGTAGAGCGACTTGCTCACGCCGTGGTCGGACGCGCCGGTGAGGGCACCGAGGCCACGGAGCCGGACCTGCATCTCGGCGAGGCCCTCGATCGTGTCGATCTGCCACGCCAGGTGGTAGAGCCCGACGGAGCCGCGAGCGGGCCGCGGCGCCTGGGCACCGACCTCGAACAGGCCGAGGTCATGGTGGTTGCCTCCGGTCGGCGATCGCATGAACGCCGCGCGCATGCCCTCCGGCCGCGCGAGCTCCTCGAACCCGAAGGCCTCGCGATAGAAGGCGGCGGCCGCATCCGCGTCGCGGACGAAGAGAACCGCGTGGTTGAGGCGAGTGATGGCCATGGTCGGACCTACCGATCCAGCTTCCAGGCGGACGTCCACGCCCAGCCGTTCGCTGCGTTGAGGCCGATATTGAGGAACGCCATACCCTCGAGGTAGCGCGCGGTCTGCAGCGCACCGGTGTCGACCGGGGCGAAGCCCATCGAGTCGGCGAGCTCCATGACCTGGCGCTTGGCGTCGCCATCGTCGCCGGCGATGAAGGCGTCGACATCCCTGGTCGGGCTGGCCTGGTTGGAGGCGAACACGGTGTTGAACGCCTTGATCAGGTTCGCATCGGGCAGCTCCGCCTGGAACTGCTCGGCCGCCGACGTGCCCTCGACCGCAAGGCCGGAGTAGTCCGGGCGCAGCGGATTCGTCACGTCGATGATCGTGCGGCCGGCGGTCGCGCCGCGGATCTCGTCCGCGATGGACTCGAGGACCGTCGCGTACGGGACGGCGAGGATGACGACGTCGGCGCCTTCGACCGCGGCGACATTGCTGTCGGCCGGGCTGGCACCGACGCTCGCGGCGGCCTCGCGCGCCGATTCGGGAGTGGAGGCGCTCATGGTCACGTCGTGGCCGGCGCGGGTGATCGAGGCGGCGAGGGCCTTGCCGACGTTGCCGGCTCCGATGATGGCGACCTTCATGGTCGAAGTTCCTTTCGGCTTGTGATTGGCTTCGAGCCAATCGGTATGGGTGATGGCAATATCATGCGATGGCCGTTGGCTCTTGTCAATACCCAATTGCTGCTGGCATACTGACTGCCATGACGGAGCCCATTCCTCGCCCGACGGCCACGACCCGGCGTCGTCCGCAGGTCGGCGGCCAGATCCGCCGGCGCCGCCGTGAGCTGGAGCTGACCCTCGCCCAGGTGGCCCTCGCCACCGGGCTCAACGTGGGGTATCTCAGCCAGGTCGAGAACGACAAGGCATCTCCGTCGCTCGAGACGCTCGCCGCGCTGGCGGATGCCCTCGACGTCCCGATCGCCTGGTTCCTGCTCGACGAGAGCATCGGCCCGCGCGTCATCCGCGCCGCCGAGCGCCCGCGACGGCGCATGCCGAAGGCCGCAGGATCGATGTCCCAGGTGGACGGCGGCATCGCCAAGCACCTCGCGATCTTCGAGGGCGAGATGCCGGTCGGGCATCGGACCGGCTTCCACATGCACCCCGGCGACGAGCATCACGTGATCCTGCAGGGGCGGGTCCGCTTCGTGCAGGGGGAGACCATCGTGGAGGCGGGCGCGGGCGACTACGTCCTCCTCGACGGGACGTTGCCGCACGACGCCGAATCCATCGGACCGGACGCGGCGCGCCTCATCATCATCTACCCTCGGGGCGGCCACTCGGAGCTCACTCGCACCGATCGGTGATCGTTCCGGCCAGAAGGAGTCGCGTTCGCGGATGCCAACTGTGCCCGACGCCGCGGTACCGTCACCGCACCCTGACTCGCCGCTCGATCGCCAGGACGCATTCCGCCTGCTCGTCGAGGCGGTCGAGGACTACGCGATCTTCCTGCTCGCCCTCGACGGAACGGTCCTGAGCTGGAACCCGGGCGCCCAGCGCATCAAGGGGTACACCGCCGACGAGATCGTGGGCCGGCACTTCTCGGCCTTCTACACGCCCGAGGAGCGCGCCGTGGACCGGCCGATGCACCTCCTCGGCCTTGCCGCGGCGCACGGAAGGTTCGAGGACGAGGGGTGGCGCGTCCGCAAGGACGGCACGCGATTCTGGGCCGATGTCGTCGTCACCGCCCTCCGGGATGCCGACGGCCAGCCCTACGCCTACGCGAAGATCACGCGCGACCTCACCGAGCGCCGCGCAGCCGAGGAGCGGGAGCGACAGCTCCTCGCCGAGCAGCAGGCGCGCGCGGCGGCCGAGGAGGCGCTCGCCGCCCGTGACCGATTCCTCTCGATTGCCTCGCACGAGCTGAAGACGCCGATCGCCAGCGTCCGCCTCTCGGCCGAGAGCCTGCAGCGCGCCCG
>DASVFG010000108.1:0-12554 GCA_036380155.1 Candidatus Limnocylindria bacterium | reverse complement strand
CCGGCGCGCACGGTGTGCGTGCGGGCCGCTGCCGGCGCGACGGACCCGCCCCCAGCGCGCGAGCCACCACCCGACGACGAGCCACCCGGGATCGTCAGGCGCTGCCCGGCGTAGATGCGGGACGGGTCCGCCAGGCGGTTGGCACGGACGATCGCCGCGATCGAGACCCCGTAGTGGCGCGCGATGCCGGTGAGATGCTCCCCGGCGCGCACGGTGTGCGTGCGTGATGCTGCCGGCGCGCCGGACCCGCCATGACTGGAGCCCGAGTCCTCACCCGCGATCCGCAGCCGCTGCCCGGCCCGGATGCGGTTCGGATTCGCCAGGTCGTTCAGCTCCACGAGCCGAGCGATCGACACGCCATGCCGTCGGGAGATGCCCGTGAGCGTGTCTCCGGGCCGCACGATGACCGTCGGGTCCGCGGCGAGGACGGCGGACGCGTGGATCGGTCCGGCCACGACGGCGAAGAGCAGGCTGAGGAGGGCGGCCGAGCGCCGGGGTCGATGCAACAGATCGGTCCTCATGCGGTGCGGTGCGGTTCCGGGTGGACGAGTGCCCACCGGCGGGCCGATGCTAGGAGCGATCAGGGGAGGGTCAAGGTACCTCCGGAGCGGCCGATAGGACTTCGGTACCGTCCGGGGCGGTGCGGTGCGCACCGGGCGCACGGGGCCGCCAGGAGCTCATCGGCGGCATCGCTGGTATACTCGCCGCCGCTCGCGCCACGCAGGTGTGGGCGTTACCCATCACACACGCTCGGCCGATTCCGCGTGTCAACGGTGCCCTCGTCAGCGGACGAGGGTCGACCACGGGACAGGACGCCGAGCGGAGGAACGAACCGGAGGTTTCACTTTGGCTGCCACCAGCATGAAGCAGCTGCTCGAAGCGGGCGTCCACTTCGGGCACCAGACCCGGCGCTGGAACCCGAAGATGCGCGAGTACATCTTCGCCGAGCGCAACGGGATCCACATCATCGACCTCGCCCAGACCGTCACGCGGCTCGACGCCGCGCTCGAGTTCCTGCGCGAGACCGTGCGACGCGGGGAGGGAATCCTCTTCGTCGGCACGAAGAAGCAGGCCCAGGAGGCGCTGGCGGAGGCCGCCCGGCAGTCCGGCCAGCACCACGTGAACAGCCGATGGCTCGGCGGGATGCTCACGAACTTCACGACCATCAAGCGTCGCATCCAGCGCCTCGAGGCGCTCGAGGCGCGGCGCGACTCCGGCGAGTTCGAGCGTCTCACCAAGAAGGAGGCCTCGAAGCTCAACGACGAGATCACGAAGCTCGACGCGGTCCTCGGCGGCATCCGCAAGATGCGCCGCCTCCCGGGCGCGGTCTTCATCGTCGACCCACACCGCGAGGCGATCGCGGTCGCGGAGGCCCGTCGCCTCGAGATCCCGATCGTCGCGATGACCGACACGAACTGCGATCCGGACGTCATCGACTGGGTGATCCCGGCCAACGATGACGCGATTCGCTCGGTCAAGCTCATCTGCGGGCTCGCCGCCGAAGCGGCGGTCAGCGCCCAGCAGGAGCGCCAGGCACAGCTCGACCAGGAGTTCGAGCAGGCCGAAGCCCTGCCGCCGGTCGACGAGTCGGCTCTCACCTCCGAGGCGGACTACAGCGCCGCCCTCGCCACCGGGGAAGCGCTCGTGTTCGAGCCCGAGCCCGAGGAGGACGAGGACGAGGAGCGCCGCGCGCGTGCCCGCCGCGCCGCCCATATCGAAGAGGGCGAGCCGGAGCACGACCCGGATCGGGAGCACGAGCGACAGATCGCCGAGCACGCAGCTGCGAAGGAGCCCCGCGTCTAGCGGCGGCAGGAAAGGACCATGACGAACCAGGTGATGATCAAGCCAGAAGACGTGAAGCAGCTCCGGGAGCAGACCGGCGCCGGCATCATGGATTGCAAGCGGGCGCTCGAGGCGTCGGGCGGGGACGTCGACAAGGCGATCCTGTGGCTCCGCGAGAAGGGGCTCTCGACCGCCGCCAAGAAGGCCGGACGCGAAGCCCGCGAGGGCATCGTGACGAGCTACCTCCACCACGGGTCGCGCCTCGGCGTGCTCCTGGAGCTCAACTGCGAGACGGACTTCGTCGCGCGGACCGAGGACTTCCAGCAGCTCGCCCGCGAGATCGCCATGCAGATCGCCGGCATGGCGCCGCTGTACGTCAGCCGCGATGAGGTCCCGGCCGCCACGGTCGAGGAGCAGCGACGTCTCTTCACCGTCGACGCGGAGCGCGATGGCCGCCCGGCCGATCGCATTCCGATGATCGTCGAGGGCAAGCTCAACAAGTGGTACGAGTCGGTCTGCCTGCTCGACCAGCCATACCGCGACACCGACAAGAAGGTCGGCGACCTCATCACCGAGAAGGTTGCCCTCCTCGGCGAGAACATCAAGGTCGCCCGCTTCGCCCGCATGGGCGTCGGCGAGACGGCCGCCACGACCTCCGACGAGGAGGCCGCCTGACGGTGCCCGACCAGGCCGCCGGCGCGAGTGAGGCCGCGGCGCCCCGCCGGGTGCTTCTCAAGCTCTCCGGCGAGGCGCTGATGGGCGAGCACGAGTACGGGATCGACCCGGAGATCGTGCGATCCATCGCCAGCCAGGTCGCCGCGGCCACTGCCGACGGGACGCAGGTCGCGGTTGTCGTGGGCGGGGGGAACATCTTCCGCGGCCTCGCGGCCAGCGCGCGCGGCATGGACCGCGCCACCGGGGACTACATGGGGATGCTCGCGACCGTGATGAACGGCCTCGCGCTCCAGGATG
Organism: Candidatus Limnocylindria bacterium; assembly: GCA_036380155.1. Classification (GTDB taxonomy): domain Bacteria; phylum Chloroflexota; class Limnocylindria; order QHBO01; family QHBO01; genus JACDBZ01. Next base: position 9,800 of record DASVFG010000108.1, on the reverse strand, counting down.
CCCTCGAGCAGGCCGGCCAGCCCACCCGCGTGATGAGCGCGATCGCCATGAACGAGATCTGCGAGCCGTACATCCGGCGCCGCGCCGAGCGGCACCTCGAGAAGGGTCGCGTCGTCGTCATGGTCGCCGGCACCGGCAATCCGTACTTCACCACCGACACCGCCGCGACGCTGCGAGCGGTCGAGATCCACGCCCACGTCATCCTCAAGGCCACCCGCGTGGACGGGGTGTACGATGCGGATCCCGAGACGCACCCCGAGGCGCAGCGCTACGCCCAGATCGGCTACACCGAGCTGCTCAGCAACCGGCTCCAGGCGCTCGACGCGACGGCGGTGAGCCTGGCGATGGACAACGAGATGCCGATCGTCGTGTTCGACATGACGGTCACCGGCAACATCGAGCGCGCGGTGCGCGGCGACCGGATCGGCACCCTGATCTCTGGAGGAGCAACCCGATGACCCACGAGGCGCTGTCGGCCATCGACCCGAAGATGCAGCGTGCGATCGAGGCCATGGAACGCGACTTCTCGGGCATCCGCACCGGGCGCGCCAGCACGGCGCTCGTCGAGCGGATCACCGTCGACTATTACGGTGCCCAGACCCCGCTCAACCAGGTCGCCGGTATCAGCACGCCGGATGCGCACCTCATCGTCATCCAGCCCTGGGACCGATCGGTCCTGTCGGCCATCGAGAAGGCGATCACGAAGTCCGACATCGGCATCATGCCGAACGTGGACGGCACCGTCGTCCGGCTCAACGTCCCGCCCCTCACCGAGGAGCGGCGCAAGGAGATGGTGAAGCAGGTCCGTCGCCGTGCCGAGGAGGCGCGGGTCGAGGTTCGCAACCGTCGCCGCGAGGCCGCCGACGAGCTGAAGAAGGCGCTGCGTGACGGCGACCTGTCGGAGGACGAGGAGCGCCGCGAGCTGGAGAACCTCCAGAAGCTCACCGATCGCCACATCGAGGCGATCGAGTCGCGCGCCACCCGCAAGGAAGCCGAGATCCTGGAGGTCTGACGGGTGCCGGAGCCCGTCCGACCGCGGCACGTCGCGATCATCGCCGACGGCAACCGCCGATGGGCACGCGACCGAGGGCTGCCGGTCCTGGCCGGCCATGTCCAGGGCATCGAGGCGATCCGACCGATCGTGCGTCGCGCGCGCGATGCCGGCGTCGAGACCCTCAGCGTCTACACGTTCAGCACCGAGAACTGGACACGCCCCGAGGACGAGGTCTCGGGCCTCTTCGGACTCATCGACGGCGCGGTCCGCCAGTACACCGATGAGCTCGTCGACGAGAACGTCCGCGTCCGGGTCATCGGCCGTCTCCACGAGGCGCCGGCCGACGTGCAGCGCTCGATCCGCGCGGCGGAGGAGCGGACGCAGCAGGGGAGCGGGATCACGCTGAACATCTGCTTCAACTACTCCGGCCGGGCCGAGATCATCGATGCCGCGCGCGCCCTGCTCGCCGCCGAGGCCGATCCGCACGAGCTCGACGAGGACCATTTCGCCTCGCACCTCTACACCTCCGGGCAGCCGGACGTCGACCTCCTCATCCGCACGGGCGGCGACCAGCGCACGAGCAACTTCCTGCTCTGGCAGGCGGCGTACGCCGAGCTCGTGTTCACCGACACCTACTGGCCCGACTTCACGGTCGACGAGTTCGACGCCGCGCTCGCGACGTTCGCGAACCGCGAGCGCCGGTTCGGCAGCTGAAGGGACGAACGATGCTCCGCACGCGCCTCCTCACCGCCGCCGTCCTGGCACCGATCATCCTGGCCGTGGTCCTGGCCGGCGAGCCGTGGCTCTCGATCCTCGTCGGGGTGGCCGCCTTTCTTGCCTTCGTCGAGGTCGTCTCGCTGCTGGACGCGGCCGGCTACCAGCCGCCGCAGGTCCTCACCCTGCTCTCCGGCGTGGTGGTCACCGCCGCCGGGCTCATCAGCGTCAACGACGAGAGCGTCGGCGGCATCCTCACCACCCTCGTCACCGCCCTCGACCCCCCCGGACTGGTCGCGGCGGCGCTGGTGGCTGTCACGATCCTGCTGGCGGTGGCGGCATTCATGCGCGGGGACCCCAAGGCCGGCTTCGTCACCTGGGCCATGAGCGTCTTCGGCGTGCTCTACATCGGCCTCCTGCTGCCGGCCATCGCGATCGTCGCCCATCTCGCCCCGCCGGGGGGCTCACCCACGACACCGGTCGGGCTCGTGGGCCTCGGCTCCGGGGCCGCCTGGACCCTCCTCCTCGTCCTCGTGGTGTGGGGCTACGACACCGGGGCGTACCTCACCGGGCGCGCCATCGGTCGGACCCGGCTCGTCGATCACATCAGCCCGTCGAAGACGATCGAGGGCCTGGTGGGGGGTCTCGTGGCCGCCACGATCGCCGCCGGCATCGGGGCCGCGCTCGTCGGCCTCGAGCCGTGGCACCCGCTCGTCATCGGGCCGATGGTCGGCGTCGCGGCGCAGGCAGGGGACCTTGCCGAGTCGCTCCTGAAGCGCGCCGCCGGCCGCAAGGAGTCCGGCTTCCTCGTGCCGGGGCATGGCGGCATCCTCGATCGCCTCGACTCGTTCCTGTTCGCCGCCCCCGTGCTCGCCGGCTACGCGGTCCTCGTCGCCGGTCGCGTGGCATGACCGGGGTCGCGGTGCTCGGGTCGACCGGGTCGATCGGCACCCAGACCCTCGAGGTGATCGACGGCCTGCGGGATCGCTTCGAGCTCCTCGCCATCGCCGCCGGCCGGTCTTCCGACGCGTTCGCCGGTCAGCTGGCCGCCCATCCCGGGGCTCGGGCCTGGTGCGAGCAGGGCCCACCCGACGACCTCGACCGCCGGCGATGGGCGGATGGCGGCCTCGAGGAGCTCGCCACGCTCGATGGCGTCGACCTCGTCGTCGTCGCCACGACCGGCATGGCGGCCCTTCCCGCGGTCCTCGCGGCGCTGCGCTCCGGGCGGCGCGTCGCCCTCGCCAACAAGGAGACGCTCGTCACCGGTGGGCACCTCGTGGCGGCCGCGCTCGACGCAGCCGGCGGCGATCCGCTCGACCTGCTGCGACCGATCGACAGTGAGCACTCCGCCATCTGGCAGTGCCTCGTCGGGGAACGCCTCGAGAGCGTGGCGCGTCTGGTGCTCACCGCCAGTGGAGGTCCCTTCCGCGGCCGCGACCCGGAGTCGCTGGCAGGGGTCACCGCCGAGGAAGCGCTCGCGCATCCGACGTGGCGGATGGGCCCGAAGATCACGATCGACTCGGCGACGCTCGTCAACAAGGCGTTCGAGGTCATCGAGGCCACATGGCTCTACCGGATCGGGTCCTCTAGAATCGATGCCGTGATCCACCCCCAGAGCGTCGTGCACTCGCTCGTCGAGTTCACGGACGGCTCGTACAAGGCGCAGCTCGGGCTGCCCGACATGCGCCTGCCGATCCAGTACGCCCTCACGTACCCGGACCGCCTGCCATCGTCGGCCCGACGCTCCGATCCCGGGGCATGGGGTGAGCTCGCCTTCGCGCCGCTCGAGGCGGGCGCGTTCCCGGCGTACGACGTGGTGCGCGCGGCCGCCGCGTCGGGTGGGAACCGGGGCACGATCCTGAACGCCGCCGACGAGGTCGCGGTCGCCGCGTTCCTAGACGGGCGCATCGGATTCCTCGACATCACGCGCACGATTGCATCGGCCGTCGATCGCTGGGGGAGCGACGCGGAGCCCGACCTCGATGGCATCGTGGCGCTGGACGCCGAGATCCGCCGCGCCTTGAGCACGGAGGCCGGCACGTGGACGTCCTGACCACCGTCGGCGCGTTCATCGCCATCCTCGTCGTCCTCGTGCTCGTCCATGAGCTCGGTCACTTCATCGTCGCCAAGCGGGCCGGGATCACGGTCGAGGAGTTCGGCATCGGCTTCCCGCCGCGCGCCTGGTCGGTCATGTACCGCGGCACGCGCTACAGCCTCAACTGGATCCCGCTCGGTGGCTTCGTGAAGATGCTCGGCGAGGACGGCGACGTCGAGATCCGCCGCCTCCGTGAGCAGGGCCTCACCACCGTCGAGATCGAGCGTGCCATGGAGGGCGCCTTCAACCGCCGGCCGATCTGGGTGCGGGTCGCCGTGCTCCTCGCCGGGGTGGCCATGAACTTCATCCTCGCCGCCGTCCTCTTCAGCTGGGCGGTGAGCCTCCCGACCCCCGTCCAGTTCGGCCCGCTGACCGTCATCGAGATCCAGGCCGACAGCCCTGCCGAGGAGAGCCTCGAGATCGGGGACCGCATCCTCGGGGTCGATGGCCGGACGTTCGAGCGTTCCACCGACCTCACCGCCTACATCGCCGAGCGCGGAGGCGAGGAGGTCACCCTCTCGATCGAGCGCGACGGCACCACGATCGACGTCGGGCTCGTCCCGCGCGTGGTGAGCGAGGAGGATCGGGCGAACGGCGTGGGCCCGATCGGGTTCGGCTACGAGCCGGCGCGCATCGGCGAGGAGCCGTCCGACGTGACCGGTCCGATCGACGCCATCGGCCGCGGCGTGTCCACCGCGTGGCTGGTCGCCATCCAGATCCCGGGCGGCCTGGCGGACGCCGTCGGCGGGCTCATCGGCCTCAACCCGGAGGCGCCGGATGCACGTGGCCCGATCGGCATCGCGCAGGAAACCGGGCGGGTGCTCGAGGCGCCGCTCGTGAGCCAGCTCTTCTTCGTCGGCCTCCTGTCGGTCAACCTCGCCGTCCTCAACGTCCTGCCGTTCCCGCCGCTCGACGGCGGCCGCATCGCGGTCGTGGTGACCGAGGCGGTCCGGCGCCGCCGGCTGCCGGCGGAGCGCGAGGCGGTCATCTACCTCGCCGGCTTCGCCGTCCTCATCGCGCTCGTCATCCTGATCAGCATCAAGGACATCCAGCGCCTCATCACCGGCGGGTAGGGGGCGGTGGGCGGAGCTGCACCTCAGTGGTGCCACCCTCCGACGACTGCCGTGCGGTGCTGGCGATGTGCGGAAGTGCTGAGAGGTAGCCGTGGCTGACGTTCCCTACGCATGGGTCCTCGTGCTCGTGGCCGCCGCGTTCGTCGTCGGCACGGTGACCAGCGCCCTGCGATTCGTGCGGAGCGGTGGACAGCCGTCCCACGCGGTCGGGATGCTCCTCTTCGGCGTGCTGGCGATCATCACGGGGTGGGTGGCGTGGGTGGCCGTCACCGGTCCACCGCTCCCGTAGCATCCGCGGGGCCTCTTGGCCCGACTCGGCACCCGTACCGGTCGGTGGCGGGAAGAGGGGCGATCCGATATACTTCGGAGCGGTTCTGCCGGCCAACTGCGAACCACAAATATTGAACCAAGTGCCAAGGACGTGGGTCGGTTCGCCATCCCACGTCTTTGTTTGTCCCCGTTGTGAATGGGTTCGGCGCCCGGAGCGGCGCGGAGCGAGGAGCGGCCATGAATCGAGACTTCATCGGAGCATTGCTCCAGCTGAACGCCGAGAAGGGTGTGCCGCAGGAGATCCTGATCCGGACGCTGGAGCAGGCGATCGAATCGGCCTATCGGCGGAATGCCGATGCGCCGGAGAACGTCGTCGTGACCGTCAACCCCGAGACCGGCGAGATCAGCGTCGCCCGCGAGTACGAGGTGATGGCCACTCCCGAGGAGGTCGAGGACCCCGAGGCGCAGATGATCGTCCAGGATGCGCAGAAGATCGACCCGACCACCGGCGTGGGCGGCAAGGTGCGCATCCCGGAGAACGTCACCCAGGCGCAGCTCGGACGGATCGCCGCCCAGACCGCCGGCCAGGTGTACCGCCAGCGCCTCCGTGAGGCGCAGCGCGACGTCGTCTTCCAGCAGTACGCCGCCCGCGAGGGCGAGATCATGACCGGCAACGTGCAGCGCACGACCGATTCGGCCGTCGTGCTCGACATGGGCAAGGACGTCGAGGCGGTCCTGGCGGTCACCGAGCAGCTGCCGAACGAGACCTACCGCATCGGCCAGCACCTCAAGGTGTACGTCATGGAGGTGCGCCGCACGACGCGCGGTCCGGTGATCGTCGCCAGCCGCACCCATCGTGGCTTCCTCCGCCGCCTCATGGAAATGGAGATCCCCGAGATCTACAACGGCACCGTCGTCATCCGCGGCATCGCCCGCGAGGCCGGCAGCCGCTCGAAGGTCGCCGTCGAGTCGCGGCAGCCGGGCGTGGACGCCAAGGGCGCCGCGGTCGGGCAGCGCGGCGCGCGGATCCAGTCGATCGTCGCCGAGCTCAACGGCGAGAAGGTCGACATCGTCCTGTGGGACGAGGACGCGGGACGCTTCGTCGCCGAGGCCCTCAGCCCGGCCGAGGTGCTGAGCGTGCGGATCGACGAAGAGCACAAGATCGCGAACGTCATCGTTCCGGAGCGTCAGCTCAGCCTTGCCATCGGCAAGGAGGGGCAGAACGCCCGCCTCGCCGCCAAGCTGACCGGCTGGCGGATCGACATCCGCTCGGAGGCGGGGGTTGCGACCGCCGCTGCCGGCGGGGAGCACGAGGACGACGACGAGCCGGCCGCGGAGGCGCCGGTGGATGCCGAAGCGACGACCTGATCACATTCCCACCCGCTCCTGTGCGGTCTGCCGCGTCGCGCATCCGAAGCGCGACCTCGACCGCCTGGTCCGCACACGCGACAACACCATCCAGCGCGACCCGACGGGCAGGCTGCCGGGGCGCGGAACCTATCTCTGTCATGACCCGGCCTGCCGCGACCCCGAACGGGCCGCGCCGGCCATCAGGCGAGCGCTCGGTGCCGAGCTCCCGCCGGGAACGCTCGAAATCGAGGTGAACGATGCCGCCACGTAGATATCGCCCGCGACGCGGGCCGCGACCACAGCGCAAGCGGACGGGCGGAGCCGCCGCAGCCGTCGCCGAGGCCCAGGCCGCCGCGGCCCGGCCGACCGGCCCCGTCGAGCTGCCGAACCCGGTGGTCGTCAAGGACCTCGCCGAGAAGCTCAACGTCAGCCACGCCGAGATCATCAACGTCCTGATCAAGAACGGGATCTTCGCGACCGTCAACCAGTCGATCGACTTCGACACCGCCTCGCTCGTCGCGGGCGAGCTCGGCTTCGAGACGACCGAGGCCGGCCTCGCCGAGCGCGCCGCAGCCGAGGAGGCCGCCGGCCAGGAGCTCGTCAAGCCGGGCAGCGCCGAGGACGGCAGCGGCCGACCGTCGCTGTGGGCCGACGAGGATCCGGACAAGCTCCGCACCCGTGCGCCGATCGTCACCGTCATGGGCCACGTCGACCACGGCAAGACGAGCCTGCTCGACGCCATCCGCGAGACGAAGGTCGCGTCGGGCGAGTCCGGCGGCATCACCCAGCACATCGGTGCCTCCGAGGTCGTCCATAACGACAAGCGCATCGTCTTCCTCGATACCCCGGGCCACGAGGCGTTCTCGGCCATGCGTGCCCGTGGTGCGCAGGTCACCGACATCGCGATCATCGTGGTCGCGGCCGATGACGGGGTCATGCCGCAGACGAAGGAAGCAATCGACCACGTCCGCGCCGCGCGGGTGCCGATGATCGTGGCGATCAACAAGATCGACAAGGCCGATGCCCAGCCCGACCGGGTGAAGCAGGAGCTGGCCGACAACAACGTCCTCATCGAGGAGTACGGCGGGGACGTGATCGCCGTGCCGGTCAGCGCCAAGCAGCGCACCGGCATCGACGACCTCATGGAGATGGTCCTCCTCGTCGCCGACCTCCAGGACCTCAAGGCCGACCCGGACCGCGACGCGATCGGCACGATCGTCGAGTCGAAGGTCGACAAGGGCCGCGGCAACGTGGCCACCGTCCTCGTCCAGACCGGCACGCTCAAGGTCGGCCAGATCGTGACCGTCGGACGCACCTGGGGCCGCGTCCGCGCGCTCAACGCGGCGTCGGGCAAGCGCGTGAAGCAGGCCGAGCCGGCGAGCGCGGTCGAGATCATCGGCCTCCAGGGCCTTCCCGAGGCGGGCGATACGCTGCGGGTCGTCGCGGACGAGAAGACCGCTCGCGACATCGCCGAGAAGGCGGACATCGCCGCTGCCGGCGGCGGCGACCGCACGGTCAGCACGCTCGAGGAAGTCAGCGCCCAGATCGCGGACGCCGAGGTGGCCGAGCTGCGCGTCGTCCTCAAGACCGACGTCCAGGGCTCCCTCGGTGCGATCCGGCACGCGCTGGAGCGCCTGAACACCACCGAGGTGCGCATCAACATCCTTCGCGAGGGCGCGGGCGACATCAACGAGAGCGATATCAACCTCGCCTCGGCGTCGGACGCAGTGGTCGTCGGCTTCAACGCGAAGCCCGATCCCGGCGCCCTGCGCGCGGTCGACGCGACCGGCGTCGACGTTCGGCTCTACGACGTCATCTACAAGCTCACCGACGACATCGGGCAGGCCCTGTCGGGTCTCCTGGCGCCGAAGATGATCGAGCAGGTTGAGGGCCACGCCGAGGTCCGCATGGTCATCAAGGCCGGGCGTGCCGGCAACGTCGCCGGCTCGTACGTCACGGACGGCCGCATCCTGCGAGGCACGCAGGCGCGCGTCTTCCGCGGCAGCACGCTCCTCGCCGATACCCGCATCACGTCGCTGAAGCGCTTCAAGGACGACGTCCGCGAGGTCGCCACCGGCTTCGAGTGCGGCATCGGCCTCGATCTCGACGACATCGCCGAGGGCGACGTCATCGAGTGCTACCAGATGGTGGCCGAGGGAGCCTGACCGAGCCTTCGATGAGCCAGCGAACCGATCGGCTCGACAGCCAGATCCGCCAGGAGCTGATGGAGCTGCTCCAGCGCGAGATGAAGGATCCGCGCATCGGGTTCGCGACCGTCACCCGGGTGGAGACGGCGCGCGACCTCGGTTCGGCTCGGGTCTGGATCAGCGTGCTCGGCACCGATGAGGAGCAGGCGGGGGCCCTGAAGGCGCTCAAGGACGCAGCTCCGTGGCTGCGTCGCCAGCTCGGGGCTCGGCTCACGATCCGCCACATCCCGCAGCTCGACATCCGCCACGACGACTCGATCGAGGTGGGGGACCGGGTCCTCCGCCTCCTGAAGTCGCTCGAGGAAGAGCGCGGGCCGGTGGACGAGGAGCGTCCGGATGACGCGTGAGTCGGTCGCGGCCGCCATCCTCGGGGCTGATCGCATCACCGCCATCTGCCACGAGAACCCGGATGCCGACACGCTGGGATCGGCGCTCGCATTGCGGTTCGCCGCGGAACGGCTCGGCAAGACGGCCGAGGTCGTCGCCGCCGACGGCGTGCCGCCGTTCCTCACCGGGCTGCCGGGCGCGGGTGACGTCCACACCGCGCCGTCGCTGGAGCCGGACCTCGCCGTCGTCGTCGACGGACCGCTGTCGCGGACCGGCAGCGTCGTGCGGGATCAGGGCGCCTGGCTGGAGCGGGCGCGGATCGTGAACATCGACCACCACGTCTCGAACGACGGGACCGGGGTCGCTGACACGTGGATCGACGCCGAGGCGGCAGCGACCTGCGAAATGGTCGCCGGGTTCATGGAGGACCTCGGGGTCCGGATCGACGGCAACATCGCGACCGTGCTCGCCGCCGGCATCGTCCAGGACACCCACACGTTCTCGCATCCGAACGCCACGCCCCGCACGCTGCGCGTCATGGCCGATCTCGTCGCGGCCGGTGCGCCGCTCTCCGCGCTCCACAAGGCGATCTATGCCGACAAGCCGTTCGGCACGCTGGCGCTGTGGGGGCGCATGCTCGCGGGGATCGGCCAGCGCCGCGACGGTCGGATCGTCCACGCCGCCCAGACCCTGGCGATGCTGGCCGAGACGAACAGCCCGCCCACCGCGACGGAGGGGTTCGTGGATCTCCTCGCCTCCACGAAGGACGC
>DASVFG010000107.1:0-8030 GCA_036380155.1 Candidatus Limnocylindria bacterium | reverse complement strand
ACCCGCCGCCGAGTCGTCGGACGCTGGCGCGGGTGGGGGATCGCGTGATCGCCCATCGCCGCCCCTTTGCCGGGATGGCCGGCGAGCTCACGCGCGTCCTCGATGCGCTGCACGCGACGGGGGGAGGCGTCGCGGCGCGGGCCGGCGTGGTGCGCTTCGACGATGGCCAGGTGGCCGTCGTCGCGCTCGCCAACCTCGAGGCCACCCAAGGGTCCGCGGGCGGCTGACGTCCGCGTCCGCTACGCTCGATCGCATGGAGCCGACGACCGTTGCCGCCACCGCGAGCGGCACGCTGCGCACCAGCTCGGCCGCCGGCACGCGGGCGATCGGTCGCGCGATCGGCGAGGCGGCCGAGCCGGGCACGTTCCTCGCCCTCGTCGGCGAGCTCGGGGCGGGGAAGACGCAGCTCGCGAAGGGCGTGGCCGAGGGTCTCGGCGTGCGCAGCGTCGTCAACAGCCCGACGTTCGTGCTCATGAACGAGCACGTCGGACGGCTGCGGCTCTTCCACGCGGACGCGTACCGCCTCGGCGACCCGGAGGAGGCGATCGCCGCCGGCCTCATCGAGGAGCGTGAGCTCGACGGCCTCACCATCGTCGAGTGGTCCGACCGGCTCGACGGGTGGCTGCCTTCGGCTCGGATCGATGTGCGCCTCACGACCGGCGACGGGCCGGACGACCGGCAGCTGGACTGGCAGGCACACGGCGCTGCGCACGTGCGCCTCGCCGATCGCGTGCTTCGCGACCGATGATCGTCGCCATCGACGGCGCCTCGACCGACCTGTCGGTTGCCATCGCCGCACCGGACGGCAGGCTCGTCGCGCACGACGCATGGCGATCGGCGCAGCGTCAGTCGGCCGAGCTCGCTCCGCACCTCGTGGCGCTGCTCGCGGCGAACGGTCATGCCGTGCGGGACATCTCGGCGCTGGCGATCGGCACCGGTCCGGGCTCGTTCACCGGACTCCGCGTGGCGATGGCCCTTGCCAAGGGATTGGCCGTCGCGCTCCACCGGCCGATCGTGGGCGTGCCGAGCCTGACGGCCTGGCTGGCTGCCGCCCCGGATTCCGTCGCGGCGGTCGCGCGCGCGGGCGCACGCGAGGCGTACCTCCTCGAGCGCGGCGCCGACGTCATCCGGCTCGTCGACGCTGGTGCCCTCGACGCGGTGCGCGATGCGGTGCTCGTGGCGCCCACGGAGCTGGCCGAGGCATTCGGCCTCCGGCGCGCCATTGCGCCGAACGCGGCGGCGGCCATCGCCGCGCGTGCCGCCACCCGGCTCGCCGAGGCGCCGGGCGGCGACGACCCGGGCACGCTGGAGCCGATCTACCTTCGCGCCCCGCGCGGCGTCGAGGTTGCGACCGAGGCGAGCGTCCGATGGCTGTGACCGCCCCGGTGGTCGTGGAGCCGATGGAGCTCGACGACGTGGCGGCCGTCCACGCCATCGAGCGCATGAGCTTTCGCACCCCGTGGCCGGCGTATGCCTTCGAGCAGGAGCTGCGCGGCAACCGGCTGGCCCGCTACCTCGTGGCGCGCGCCGCCCCAGGGGTCGTCGGCTTCGCCGGCGTATGGCTCATGGTCGACGACGCGCACGTCACGACGTTCGGCGTGCATCCCGATTGGCGGCGACGCGGGATCGGCCGACGGCTGCTGCTCGAGCTCGCCGCGCTGTCGCGGCGGATCGGGGCGAAGCGCATGACGCTCGAGGTCCGGGCCTCGAACGGCCCGGCCCAGGCGCTGTACCGCGCGTTCGGCTTCGAGATCGTCGGGCGGCGCCCGCGCTACTACACCGATGACGGCGAGGACGCCCTGGTGATGACCACGCCCGAGCTCGACGATCCCGCGATGGACGCCGCGATCGAGCGCGAGCGCGAGCGGCTCGGCCCGTGAGCGGTCCGCGGATCCTGGCGATCGAGTCGTCCTGCGACGAGACCGGCGTCGCGGTCCTGGTCGGCGGCCGTCGCATCGAGGCGAACCAGGTCGCCACCCAGGTCGCACTCCACGCCGCCACCGGTGGCATCGTGCCCGAGGTCGCCGCGCGGCAGCAGCTGCGCTGGATCGTGCCGACCCTCGAGGCGGCGCTCGCGGAGGCCGGCGTGGACTACGGGGACCTCGATGCGGTCGCCGTCACCTACGGGCCGGGGCTCATCGGCTCGCTGCTCGTCGGCGTGAACGTGGCGAAGGCGATCAGCCTCGCCCACGACCTGCCGCTCGTCGGGGTCAACCACATCGAGGGCCACATCTACGCGAACTGGCTCACCGATGTCGGCCCGGATGCGCCGATGCCGGCCGAGCCGGCATTCCCGCTCCTCTGCCTCGTCGTGTCGGGTGGCCACACGCAGCTCGTGCTCATGGAGGATCACGGGCGCTACACGCTCCTCGGCCAGACGATGGACGACGCCGCCGGCGAGGCGTTCGACAAGGTCGGGCGTCTCCTCGATCTGCCGTACCCCGGCGGCCCGGCGATCTCGGCGGCCGCCGCAGGCGCGACGCCGGCGACGCGCTTCCCCCGCGCCCGGACGCAGGGGCCCTACGACTTCAGCTTCTCAGGCCTCAAGACGGCGGTCCTGCGCGACGTGACCGGCTACCGCGAGCGCGGGGAGCCGATCCCGGTCGACGGCATCGCGGCCGCCTTCGAGGAGGCGGTCGTCGACGCGCTCGTCACGAAGACGGTCGCCGCGGCGGTGGATCACGGCGTCGCGGCGGTCGCGCTCGGCGGCGGCGTGGCCGCCAACCGGGCGCTGCGGGCCACCCTGGAGGCCCGCCTCGAGCGCGAAGGGCTGGCGCTCACCGTCCCCCCGCCCGCGTGGTGCACCGACAACGGCGCCATGATCGGCGCGGCGGCCGGCTTCCGCTTCGTCGCCGGCGATCGGGCCGATGCCGCGCTCGAGGCGATTCCGAACCTCGCCCTGCCGTGGCTCGCATCGGCGTGAGTGACCCCCTCGCACCCGATCGGCTCGTCCCGCCCACGCCCGGCCAGCTGCGGCGGCTCATGGGGGCCGAGCGGCTCCGACCGCGCAAGAGCCTGAGCCAGAACTTCCTCACCGATCCCGAGGCGCTCGACGCGATCGTCGCCGCCGCGGAGCTCGCGCCCGGCGACCGGGTCGTGGAGGTCGGCCCGGGCCTCGGGGTGCTCACCCGGCGGCTCCTGGCGGCCGGCGCGTCTGTGCTCGCCGTGGAGGTCGACCCGCGCCTCGCCGAGTACCTGCGTCGCGAGCTGTACGGCGTCGATCGGTTCGAGCTCATCGAGGCCGATGCGCTCTCCCTTCACCCACGCGAACTGTTTCCCGGCGAGCCGATCAAGGTCGTCGCGAACATCCCGTATCACATCACCAGCCCGCTGCTCCACGCCTTCCTCGAGGGCGAACGGCCGCCCGAGCTGACCGTCATCCTCGTGCAGCTGGAGGTCGCCGAGCGCGTCGCCGCGCCACCGGGTCGGATGAGCTACCTCTCGGTGTTCGCCCAGAACGTGGCCGACGCGGAGGTGGTGGCCCGCGTGCCGGCCGCCGCCTTCGAGCCCGCCCCGGCCGTCGACTCGGCCGTGCTCCGCCTGCGGCGCCGCGCGACGCCCGTCGTGCCGGTCGGCGCGGGACGTGAGCCGTTCTACCGCGTCGTGCAGGCCGGGTTCCGCCAGCGGCGGAAGCAGGTCCACAACGGCCTGTCGCGGGAGCTGCCGGTGGAGCGGGAGGCCGTCGAGGCCGCGCTCGCGACGTGCGGAGTGACGCCGGACCGCCGTCCGCAGACGCTGAGCGTGGACGAATGGGCGTGCCTCACCGACGCGCTCGGGCCGCTCGACTCGTGAGCGTCGCGCTGCGGCTCGACGCACCGGCGAAGCTGAACCTGTCCCTCCGGGTCGTGGGGCGCCGCGACGACGGCCTCCACGAGCTCGAGTCGGAGCTCGTCCTCCTCGAGCTCGCCGATCGGCTCCTGCTGCTGCCCGGCTGCAGCGGGCTGCGGGTGGACGGCGACGCCCGCTCCCTGCCGCTCGGCCCCGACAACCTCGCCTGGCGCGGGCTCGTCGCCGGCCTCGGGGGCGAGCCGGACCTCGCGTGCCTCTCGCTCGAGAAGCACATCCCGGTGGCCGCCGGCCTGGGTGGGGGATCGTCGGACGCGGCCGCCGCCTGGCGGCTCGGGCGCGCATGGAACCAGGCCCTCCCCGCATCGGAGGTCGAGGTCGCTGCCCTGGCGCGCATCGGCGCCGACGTCCCGTTCTTCGCGGCTGCCGTGCCTGCCGCCCGCGTGGCCGGCGTGGGGGAGCGGGTCGTGCCGATCGCCGCCTCGCTGCGGCACGTCGTGCTGCTCCACCCGGCGTTCGGGCTCTCCACCGGCGAGGTCTTCGGCGAGCTGCGCCGCGACGAGTGGGGAACCGCCGGCAACGACCTCCTGGCACCCGCCCTCCGCCTGCGTCCGCAGCTCGGGGACCTGCTGGCGGCGATGACCCGCTCCGGCGGGGAGCCGCAGCTGAGCGGATCGGGGTCGACGCTGTTCACGCTCACCGATGACCCGCAGCGCGCCGCGGCCGTCGCGGCGTCCCTGCGCGCCGGCGGCGCCCGTGTCACCCTGACCGCCACGCGCACCGATGCGACCGCGATCGAGCGCTTCACCGATCCCGAGGAGGACTGACCGATGCCATCCCGTGATGTCGTGGACACCGACGCCGCTCCAGCCGCCGCCGGCCCGTACAGCCAGGCCATCCGCACCGGCGACCTCGTCTTCACCGCGGGCCAGCTCGGGATCGACCCCGCCAGCGGCGAGCTCGTCGGCGACGACGTCGGCGCGCAGGCCGAGCAGGCGCTCCGGAACCTGGCCGCGATCCTCGAGGCGGCGGGATCGGGCATGGATCGCCTGGTGAAGGTGACCGTGTTCCTCGCCGACATCGCGGACTGGCCGGCCGTCAACGAGGTGTACGTCCGCCACATCCCCGAGCCGTTCCCCGCGCGCAGTGCGTTCGCGGTCGGGGCGCTCCCCAAGGCGGGACGCGTCGAGATCGAGGCCGTGGCCACCGTCGGCGTCGGTTGACGCTGCGAATCGGCCAGCCCTACCATCGCGCCCACGTGTCGCACCCACTGAACGCCCCCGCGGCCATCGTCCTGGCTGCCGGCCAGGGCACCCGCATGCGCTCCCGCATCCCGAAGGTGCTCCATCCCCTCGCCGGTCGGCCGATGCTCGATCACGTCCTCGCCGCGCTCGCGGAGGCGGGGGTGACGAGCCCGGTCGTGGTGACCGGCCACGGGGCGGACGCCGTCGAGGGAGCGCTCGGGGATCGTGCGGTCGCGCGACGCCAGGAGCCGCAGCGCGGCACGGCAGACGCGGTGCGCATCGGGCTCGGCGGCGTGCCGGCGGAGGCCGCCATCGTGCTCGTCACCATGGGTGACGTCCCCCTGCAGCAGGGCACCCTCTACCGCGAGCTCGTCGAGGCGCTGGCGGCCGATGCGGCGGCGATCGCCCTCGTGGCGGCCCGCATGCCGGACCCGACCGGGTATGGCCGCCTCGTCCGGGACGCATCGGGCGTGGTGGCGTCCATCGTGGAGGAGCGGGACGCCGACGAGCAGATGCGGGCGATCGACGAGGTCAACGTCGGCACCTACGCGTTCGACGCGGCGTGGCTGCGGTCCGCGATCGGACGGGTGAACCCGTCCGACTCCGGTGAGCTGTACCTCACCGATCTCGTGGCTCTCGCGATCGGCGACGGACGCGCCGTCCGCAGCGTCGAGGCGCCGGCCGACGAGACGATGGGCATCAACGACCGGGTCGCCCTCGCGCTGGCCGAGGAACGCCTGCGGCGCCGCATCGCGGAAACCCATCTCCGCAACGGCGTCACCATCGTCGATCCCGCCACGACGCGCATCGACATCGACGTCGAGATCGGCCAGGACGCCCGCATCGAGCCGTGGACGATCCTCGAGGGCGCCACGGTGATCGGCGAGGACGCGGTCGTCGGCCCGCACGCCCAGGTCCGCGACAGTCGCATCGGGCCGCGCACCTCGGTGTGGGCCAGCGTGATCGAGTCGTCGACGGTGGCAGAGGACGTGCAGATCGGTCCCTTCGCGCACCTGCGGCCGGGCTCGGACATCGGGGCGCGGTGCCGAATCGGCAACTTCGCGGAGGTCAAGCGCAGCCGGGTGGGCGCGGACACGCAGCAGCATCACTTCAGCTATCTCGGCGACTCGGACATCGGCGCCGGAGTGAACATCGGCGCCGGTGTCGTGACCGTCAACTACGATGGCGTCGCCAAGCACCGCACCGAGGTGGGGGACGGCGCCTTCATCGGGTCCGATTCGATGCTCATCGCGCCGATCGTCATCGGCGAGGGGGCGATGACCGGGGCGGGGTCGGTGGTGACGCGTGACGTCGCGCCGGGCAAACGGGTCGTCGGCGTGCCGGCACGTCCGATCGAGCTGAGGCGGCGTGGATCGTCGCGACCGCCGGCCGAGGCGAGTGAGCTCGGAAGCCCGGCAGCCGCGCCGACGGGCGCGGATCGGAACTCGCAGGGAGGCGGAACAACACCGCCCGATGGACGGTAGCAGTACCACCGGCAACCCGGTCTTCGACCTTGCGGTTGTCCTCACCCTCATTCTCATCGGCGGCTTCTTCGCCGCCTCCGAGATCGCCCTCATCACGGTCAAGCGTCACCGGCTGCAGCAGCTCGCCGATGACGGCGACAGCGCGGCCACGACGGCGCAGCGCCTCGTCGAGGACCCGAGCCGGTTCCTCGCCACGATCCAGATCGCGATCACCTTCCTCGGCTTCCTGGCCGGCGCGGTCGGTGCGAGCGCGTTCTCGACGCACCTCGCCGACCTCATTGCGCTCATTCCGTGGACATGGCTGCAGGAGGCATCCGGCCCGATCGCCTTCGTGATCGTCACGCTCCTCATCGCGCTCCTGTCGATCATCGTCGGCGAGCTCGTCCCGAAGACGCTGGCGCTCAACTTCCCCGAGGCGCTCGCCCTCCTCGTGGCGCGACCCATCGGCTTCCTCCAGGGCCTGCTCTCGCCGATCGTGTGGGCCGTGACGAGCGTGAGCGCCGTCCTCGTCCGCCTCCTCGGCGGCAAGGAGAAGCCGCAGGGCGGCTACCTCTCGACCGAGGAGCTCAAGCTGCTCGTGGAGACCGGGTCCGAGCAGGGCGGCATCGAGGAGGAGGAGAAGGAGATGATCCACGGGGTCATCGAGCTCGCGGACAAGCGCGTCCACGAGGTCATGGTCCCGCGCATCGGCATCCGGGCGGTGAACGTCGACGACCCGATCGACGTGGTGCTCGACATGATCGTGCGCGCCGGCCACTCCCGCCTGCCGGTGTACACCGAGAGCCTCGACAACATCGTCGGGATCCTCTACGCGAAGGACCTGCTGCCATACCTCAAGGGCAACGGGCGCGGGACCGGGCAGATCGACATCGCGCGCCTCGCGCGGCAGCCGGTGTACGTCCCCGAGTCGAAGCCGGTCGACGACCTCCTCCACGAGATGCAGGCAGCGAAGCGCCACATCGCCATCGTCGTCGACGAGTACGGCGGCACGGCCGGGCTGGTGACGATGGAGGACGTCGTCGAGGAGATCGTCGGCGAGATCCAGGACGAGTACGACACCGAGGAGTCCTCGGTGGAGGACGTGTCGACCGACGAGGAGCTCGCCTACCGGCTCGATGGGCGGGTGAGCATGGACGACCTGCGCGACCTCTTCGACCTGTCCGACGACGACGAGCCCGACGAGGATGCGTACGACACGGTCGGCGGCTTCGTCGTGCACCGCGTCGGCAGCATCCCGCTCCCCGGCGCGGAGATCCCGTTCCGCGACGACGTCGTGCTGCGCGTCGACGTCGCCGAGCCGCGTCGGGTGGCACGTGTCGTCGCCGCCCGGCCCCGTCGCCCCGACGAGATGGCCGCTGCGCGCGCCGACGATGAGGTGGGCGCCGCCTGAGCCGTCCTCCTCGCGCCCGTCAGCGGTTGCGACGCCAGATCGCGAGGTTGAGGGCCGCGGCGAACGTCACCCACGCGAGATAGGGGACGAGAAGCGCGGCGGCCGCCGCTCGGCGCCTGGCGAACG
>DASVFG010000106.1:0-4788 GCA_036380155.1 Candidatus Limnocylindria bacterium | reverse complement strand
TGATCATCGTGGTGTGCGAGTCGGTGCCGACCAGCGTGTCCGGGACGAGGACGCCGTCGCGCTCGGCCACGACGTCCGCGAGGAACTCGAGGTTCACCTGGTGGACGATGCCGGTGCCGGGCGGAACGACCCGGAAGTCGGCGAACGCCTGCTGGGCCCATCGCAAGAGCGCGTAGCGCTCGCCGTTGCGCTCGTACTCGCGCTCGACGTTGATGAGGAACGCGGCGTCGGTGCCGAACTGGTCCACCTGCACGCTGTGGTCGATGACGAGATCGGCCGGCACGAGCGGGTTGATCTTCGCGGGATCCCCGCCGAGCTCGGCCATCGCGTCGCGCATGGCGGCGAGGTCGACGACGCACGGCACACCGGTGAAGTCCTGCAGGATGACGCGGGCGGGCATGAAGGGCAGCTCGGCCTCGCCGGGTTGTTCGGGGTCCCAGGTCGCGAGGGCGCGGACGTCGTCCGCGGACACGAGGTCGGGCTGCGTCGCGGCGCCGCGCAGCATGTTCTCGAGGAGAACCTTCACGGTGTACGGCAGCCGGTCGAGATGCGCCGCGCCGGCGGCTTCGAGCGGGTAGTAGCCGAAGGTGCGGTCGCCGACGGTGAGCTCGGCGCGCGCGGAACGGGAATCGGGAGAGTCGTGGGACGTCACGGTCGCCTCCTTTCGTCGCCGCTCCCGGTCAGTGGATCGGTGCGGCTGCGGTCGAAGATCGGCGCCGGACGGGTGCGCCCGTTCCGGGTCGAGTGAGTAGGACTCCAGTATATCGGGTCGTTTCACGGACTGGCGAGCGTTGCGATGCCCGGTCTGTTGGACACCGACCGATTGCACCCCGGGCAAGCAACGCCCACGTTGCCACGTCTGCCTGCCATCGCCACGTGGGCGGATTGCACCCCAGGCAATCCGGGGCCACGATCGGCGGCGATGTTGGTCGTTGCTTACCTGGCGGGCAACCGGTCGAGGGCTACCGCGGCGCGATGGCCGTGAGCGCCCGCAGGGCGACATCGATGGGGTCACGTCCCGGCGTAACGGGGATGCGGACCTGGTTCGAGGCAGACTCGGGACGGAGGCCGGCAACCTGGAGGGCGACCACCAGGTCGCGGCGATCGGTCAGCGGGCCGCCCGTCCACTTCAGGGTCACCCGGCGCTCCTCGGCCCGCACCTCGGGAACGCCCGCCGCCTCGGCGGCGAGCCGCACGCGAACGGCGGTGAACAGCCCTTCGACCGGCTCGGGGATCGGGCCGTATCGGTCGCGGAGATCGGCGCGCAGGGTCTCCGCGTCAGCATCCGACCGGAGCTGGGCGATGCGCCGGTACGCTTCGAGCTTGGCCCCGGAGTCGGCGAGGTAGTCGTCGGGCAGGAACGCCGAGCCGGGCAGGTCCACGCGGACCGACGGCGCCTCCGGCGGCGGCCGACGGCCCCGCAGCGCGTCGACCGCCTCGGCGAGCAGGCGGGTGTACATCTCGAATCCGACGGCGGCCATGAAGCCGTGCTGCTCCGCGCCCAGGATGTTGCCCGCGCCGCGGATCTCGAGGTCGGACAGCGCGATCTGATAGCCGGCGCCGAGGTCGGAGGCGGAGAAGATGGCGTGCAGCCGCTTGCGGGCGATCGGCGACAACGGCATCCCCCGGCGGTGGAGGAGGTAGGCGTGGGCGCGCCGGTCGGATCGGCCCACCCGGCCGCGGAGCTGGTAGAGCTGCGCCAGGCCGAACGTGTCGGCCCGCACGATGATGATCGTGTTCGCGTTCGGGATGTCGAGGCCGGACTCGATGATCGTCGTGCACACCAGGACGTCGAACCGGCCGCTCGAGAAGTCGAGCATGACCCGCTCGAGCATTCCCTCCGCCATCTGGCCGTGGCCGATCGTGATGCGCGCGCCGGGGACGAGGCGCCGGATGCGCTCCGCGGCGGACTCGATCGTCTCGACCCGGTTGTGGACGTAGAACACCTGTCCGCCGCGGTCCAGCTCGCGGCGGATCGCGTCGCGCACGAGGCCGTCGTCGTCCTCGGCGATGCGCGTCTGGATCGGCAGGCGCGCCTCGGGTGGCGTCTCGATGACCGAGAGGTCCCGGATGCCGACGAGGCTGAGATGCAGGGTGCGCGGAATCGGCGTGGCGGACAGCGTCAGGACGTCGACCTCCCGCCGCATGGCCTTGATCCGCTCCTTGTGGCTCACCCCGAAGCGCTGCTCCTCGTCGACCACGAGCAGGCCGAGGTCGGCGAAGGCGATGTCCTTCGAGAGGATCCGATGCGTCCCGATGAGGATGTCGACGCTCCCGTCGGCCACCGCGCCGACGATCCGCTCCTGCTCCTTCTTCGACACGAAGCGGCTGAGCATGGCCACTTCGATCGGGAAGGCGGCGAGGCGGCGCTCGAACGTGATGAGGTGCTGCTGCGCGAGGACGGTGGTCGGCACGAGCACGGCGACCTGCTTGCCATCCTGGATCGCCTTGAACGCGGCCCGCAGCGCGACCTCGGTCTTGCCGTAGCCGACGTCCCCGACGACGAGCCGGTCCATCGGCCGCTGGCGGAGCATGTCGGCCTTGACCTCCTCGATGCTCCGTGCCTGGTCGGGCGTCTCGGTGTACGGGAAGCTCTCCTCGAGCTCGCGCTGCCAGGTCGTGTCGGCACTGAAGGCGAAGCCCGGTGCTGACTCGCGGGCGGCGTAGATCTCGACGAGCTCGCGGGCGAGGTCGCCGACGGCGCGGCGGACGCGCGTCTTCGTCCGCTCCCACTCGGTGCCGCCGAGCTTGCTCAGCGCCGGGGCGGGGCCGCCGGCGTAGCGCGTGATGCGGCCGATCTGGTCGGCCGGCAGGAAGATTTTGTCCGTGCCGGCGAAGTCGAGCTGGAGGTACTCCTTCACGTCCTCCCCGAACGTGCGCTGGGTCATCCCCACGTAGCGCGCGATGCCGTGGTCGACGTGGACGACGTGGTCGCCCGGCTGGAGCTTCCCGATGAGGTCGCGGGTCACGACGCGCTTCGCGCTCGTGAGGCGCCGCAGGCGGGTCGCCCCGAACAGCTCACGGTCGGTCAGCACCACGAGCTCGCTCGGCCGATGGACGAACCCGGCCCCGAGCGACCCGTGGACGAGCCCGATCTGGCCGCCGGCAGGCGCGGACCGCAGCTCGGCGAGCGCCGCGGTCGGCCGCCCGGCCTCCTCGAGCAGCTCACCGATGCGGCTCGCCTGGTCGGTGGTGACGACGACGGACCGACCGGCGGACGCGAGCTCGACGAGCCAGGTGCCGGCCCGATCCGCGCGGCCCGGCAGGGACGGCGCGCTCGCGTAGCCCGCGTCCGTGTCCTCGTCGTCGGTCCCCTCCTCGAGACGTTCGGCAGCCCGTTCGCGCAGGTCGGCGAGCACCCCCGCCGCGTCGTAGGGCAGCGGCCAGTCGGCTGGCAGCTCTCCGGCGCGCACGAGCGCGTCACGCCGGTCGCTCGCCTGCGCGTCGATCTCCGCGCCGAGCGCCGCGAGCTCCGCGTCGTCGAGGAGGACGAGGTGCGCCGCGGCGGGGACGTGGTCACTGGCGGGGCCGGCGGTGAGCCGGGCGACCCACGTCTCCGCGGCCTCGGCGAGATCGCCCTGGGCGAGCTTCGCCGCGTCCTCCTGGAGCGTCTCGTGGCCGGTGATCGGAGCGCCGGCGATCGCCGCCTCCCAGCCGCCGGCGGGCAGGAACTCGGAGGCGGGCAGCAGCTCGATGGCGTCGACCTTGCGCCGCGACCCCTGCGTCATCGGATCGAAGG
This sequence comes from Candidatus Limnocylindria bacterium, assembly GCA_036380155.1. GTDB lineage: Bacteria > Chloroflexota > Limnocylindria > QHBO01 > QHBO01 > JACDBZ01. The sequence goes on along the minus strand of DASVFG010000106.1, from coordinate 1,049 downwards.
CGCGGATGGAGTCCACCTCGTCGCCCCACAGCTCGATGCGAACCGGCTCGGTCGCCCCGGGCGGCCAGATGTCGACGAGGCCGCCGCGGTGGGCGAACTCCCCGATGCCCGTCACCTCGACCGCAGGGTCGTAGCCGCCGGCCACCAGGCCCTCGAGCAGCGTCCGTTGAGCCAGCCGCTCTCCGACCCGCGCTGTAAGAGTGCCGGCGCGCAGACGCTCGGGCGCCAGCGTGCGCTGGACGAGCGCGAGCAGTGGCGCGACGACGACCAACCCTCGTGCCGCCGACCCGAGGGTGGCGAGCACGGCCAGCCGCTCCGCGGACTCCTCGTGCTCCGGGTGTGCGCGCTCGAGCGGGAGCGCGGCGCGCTCCGGGAGCGTGCGGACCCCCGCGGCCCCGAGCCAGGCGGCAAGGTCATCGGCGAGGCCGTGGGCGTCGTCCTCGGTGCGCGCCACGACGACGAGCGGCCGGCGCGCGTCGAGGTCCCGCCGCCGGGCGGCCACGTGCGCGGCGCGGGCGGCGGACGGCACGCGAAGGACGCCCGGATTCGGCAGATGCGGCCGAAGGGCGTCGACGAGCGCAGCGACGCGGCGGTCTCCGCCGCGCGTGGAGGACATGCGCCGCCCATCGTACCGGGCCGCGCGAGTCAGCCTCCGGCGTCGAGCCCGTTGAAGCGGTTCATGGCCGCCTCGACGCCCTCGCGCAGCCACAGCTCGGCGGCGTCGGCGCCGATGGCCACCATCTCGGTCGCGAGGTCACGCTCGTCGGGGCGGAACGTGGCGAGCACATGGTCGGCCGCCTCGCCGTGGCGTCCGACACCCACGCGGAGCCGGTCGAACTCGTTCGTGGCGAGTGCCGCGATGAGGTCGCGGAGGCCGTTGTGGCCGCCCGCGGACCCGGACCGCCGGAGGCGGATCTTCCCGAGCGGCAGGTCGATGTCGTCGGCAACGACGAGCAGCTCGTCCTCGACCGCCACCTCGACCTGGCGGAGGACGGTGCGCAGGACCGTTCCGGATCGGTTCATGTAGCGCATCGGCTTCACGAGCAGGA
>DASVFG010000105.1:0-35330 GCA_036380155.1 Candidatus Limnocylindria bacterium | reverse complement strand
CACGCTCCTGAGCTCGGTCGCCATCTTCTACAGCTGGGATCCGATCCAGAAGCGCGTGAAGGAGTACTACGCCGCGCTCCTGCTGCTCATGGTCGGCATGCTCGGCGTGTTCGTCGCCCTCGACCTCTTCCTGTTCTACGTCTTCTGGGAGATCAGCCTCATCCCGATGTACCTGATCATCGGGATCTGGGGCGGCCCGCGGCGCATCTACGCCACGGTGAAGTTCGTCATCTACACGCTCGTCGGCTCGCTCCTCATGCTCGTGGCCATCCTGGCGGTGGCGATCGCCTTCGCCGCGGCCGGCAACGACTTCACGTTCAGCTACGAGGCGCTCCGCGGATTCGCCTATACGGACACGCTCCAGGGGCTCGCCTTCGTCGCGTTCTTCCTCGCATTCGCGGTGAAGGTGCCGATGTGGCCGCTCCACACGTGGCTGCCCGACGCGCACGTCGAAGCGCCGACCGCCGGCTCGATCCTCCTCGCCGGGGTGATGCTGAAGCTCGGTGGATACGGATTCTTCCGCTTCAGCATTCCGCTCCTGCCCGATGCCGCCGCGAGCTTTGCGCCGATCATCATCGGCCTGGCGGTCATCGCCATCCTCTACGGCGCGCTGGTTGCGATGGTGCAGCCGGACATGAAGAAGCTCGTCGCCTACTCCAGCGTCAGCCACATGGGCTTCGTCATGCTGGGCGCCTTCGTGTTCAACGAGCAGGGGCTGCAGGGCGCGGCGTTCACGATGATCAGCCACGGCATCACGACCGGTGCGCTCTTCCTGCTCGTCGGCGTGATCTACGAGCAGACGCACGACCGCCAGATCGCCCACATGGGCGGCCTCAACGCGCGCGTCCCGCACTTCGCCGCGATGTTCGGGCTCTTCACGTTCGCCAGCATCGGCCTGCCCGGGCTCTCCGGCTTCGTGGGTGAGTTCCTCGTCATCCTCGGCGCGTTCCGCTACCACGGGCTGGTGGCGGCCGCGGCGATGCTCGTGGTCATCGCCAGCGCGGTCTACATGCTGTGGATGTACCAGCGCGTCTTCTTCACCGTCCCGTCCGACTGGATGCGGCGTTGGTGGCCGGACCTCAAGGACATGAGCCGCAACGAGTGGATCGCGCTGTCGCCGCTCGTCGTCCTGGTCGTGGCGCTCGGCGTGTATCCCGGGCCGGTCCTCGAACTGCTCGAGGCGCCGGTGGATCGGATCATCGAGGCCGTCAGCGGCGCGGGCCTCACCGGATTCGGGCCGTTGTGGTGAGCGGCATGGACTACGTCAACGACCTCGTCACGCTCCTGCCGGAGCTCATCCTGGCGGCACTCGTGCTCGTCATCATCACCGTCGACCTGTTCCTGTCGCGAGCGAACAAGTGGCTCCTCACCCCGCTCACCGTGGCCGGGCTCATCCTGGCCGGGGCCGCCTGCGTCGTGGTGTGGGACGTGAACGACACGGTCTACTCGGGCTTCTACGTGGTCGACGACCTGAGCGTCTTCCTGAAGGGCTCCACGATCGTCATCGGCATCCTCAGCGCCCTCTTCGCGCCGGCGTACCTGCTGCGGCGCAAGATCCCGCTCGGCGAGTTCAACATGATCCTCGTCACGGCCCTCATCGGCATGTGCGTCCTCGCCTCCAGCAGCGACCTCATCACCCTCTTCCTCGGCCTCGAGCTGATGACGATGCCGAGCTACCTGCTCACCGGGCTCCACAAGACCGATCGCTACAGCAACGAGGGCGGGCTGAAGTACTTCCTGCTCGGGTCCTTCGCCTCCGCCATCCTCCTCTTCGGCGTGGCGTGGGTGTACGGGCTGACGGGCTCGACGAACGTCACCGAGATCGCCACCGCCCTCGACGGGCAGATGAGCGGCGCGCTACTCGTGGCCATCGGCTTCCTCACCGTGGGGGCGACGTTCAAGATCGCGGCCGTGCCGTTCCACTACTGGACGCCGGACGCCTACCAGGGTGCGCCGACGCCGATCACCGGGTTCCTGTCGGTCGGACCCAAGCTCGGCGCGTTCGCGCTCCTCATCCGGGTCTTCGTCGAGGCGCTCGCCCCGCTCCGCGCGGACTGGCTCGGGGTCTTCCTCGTCCTCACCGTGCTGACGATGACCGTCGGCAACGTCGTGGCCCTGACCCAGACGAACGTGAAGCGCATGCTCGCGTACTCAAGCATCGCGCACACCGGGTACATCATGGCCGGCATCGCGGCCTTCGCCGCGGCAGATGACCAGGCGATCGCCGCGCAGGGGATCGAGTCGGTGCTCTTCTACGTGCTCGGCTACGGGGTGATGAACATCGCGGCCTTCGCGGTCGTCGGCATGCTCCAGCGCGACACGAACCGCTATGGCGGGCTCGGCTCGTTCGCCGGCCTCGCCTCCCGGGCCCCGGGACGGGCCGCGGCGATGGCGCTCCTCATGCTCAGCCTGACCGGCATTCCGCCCACGGTCGGCTTCTTCGCCAAGCTCTACGTCCTCCTCGCCTCGGTCGACGCCGGTCTCGCCTGGCTGGCGGTGATCATCGTCCTGAACGCCGCGCTCGCCGCGTTCTACTACCTGCGGGTCGTCGTCTACATGTACATGCGCGACCCGGAGGACGATCCGGCGCCGCTCGACCACTCGCCGTTCGGCACGATCGCGCTCGTCCTCTCCGTCGTGGGGGTCATGCTGCTCGGCCTCTTCCCCGACGCCATCCTCGACCTCATCGAGACCTCCGCAGCGAGCCTCTTCTAGCGCGCATGCCAGCCACGTCGGACGAGGCGCTCGGCGCGGCAGCGGCCGCGCTCCTCGGCGATCGGCGGCTCATCATCGCCACGAACCGCGGGCCGGTGACGTTCGCCTCCGGCGCCGATGGGCGCCTCCGGCCGCGCCGCGGCTCCGGGGGGCTGGTGACCGCCCTCGGCCAGGTCAGCCGCCACGTCCCGCTCACCTGGGTGGCGGTGGCGATGAGCGAAGGCGACCGCCGCGCCGCGGGCGACGGGAAGCTCCTCCGCCAGGCCTCGGGCGAAGGCGACTCCCTGCGGCTGCGCTTCGCGACGGTGGAACGGCCGGTCTACGAGGCCGCGTACAACGTCATCGCCAACCCGTTCCTGTGGTTCCTCCAGCACCAGATGTGGAACCTCCCGGAGCGACCGATCATCGACGCGGCCCTCATGCGGGCCTGGGAGCGCGGGTACGTCGCGCTCAACGAGGCGGTCGCCGGCGCCGTCCTCCAGCAGGCACGCGTCGATCGCAGGCCGCGGGTCATGCTCCACGATTACCACCTCTACTGCGCCGCCGAGCCGATTCGCCGGGCCCGACCCGGCGCGATCATCAGCCACTTCACCCACATCCCGTGGCCGCCCAGCTCGATCTGGCAGACCATCGCCCCGGCCATTCGCGAGGGCATCGCGACCGGGCTGCTGGCGAACGACGTGGTCGGGTTCCAGACCGATCGCTACGCCCACAACTTCCTGCGCATGGTGGAGTCGTTCGTGCCCGATGCGACGGTCGACTACGAGGCGCGCACGGTCCGCCGCCGACGCCGCACGACCCACGTCCGGACCTACCCGATCAGCATCGACCTCGACGCGACCCGCCGGGTGGCGGCCGGGCGCGGTGCGCGGCGACGAGCCGAGCAGCTCCTCGCCGGCGCCCGCGAGAAGGTCATCGTCCGCGTCGATCGGCTCGAGCCGTCGAAGAACATCCTTCGCGGGTTCCTCGCCTACGAGGCGCTTCTCCAGCGTCACCCGCGGCTCCGCGGCCGGATCAGCTTCCTCGCGTTCCTCGTCCCATCGCGCACCGGTTTGCGCGAGTACGGCGACTACGGACGCTCCGTCCAGGGTGCGGTCGACCGCATCAACGCGCGCTTCGGGCGCGCCGGCTGGCGCCCGGTCCAGCTCTTCTACGAGAACGACTACGCGCAGGCGCTCGCCGGCCTCTCGATCGCCGACGTCGTGCTGGTGAACCCGCTCGTGGACGGCATGAACCTCGTCGCCAAGGAGGCGGTCGCGGTCTCGCAGCGCGATGCCGTGCTCGTCCTGTCCGAGACCGCCGGCGCCTTCGACCAGATGGCCGATGGTGCCCTTGCCGTTGCCCCGGCCGACGTGGTCGGCACGGCGGAGGCACTCGCCACGGCGCTCGCCATGGATCCCGGCGAGCGGAAGCGTCGGCTCGCCAGGCTCCGCCGGGGCGTCGAACGCGAGGACATCGCGTGGTGGCTCCGGCGTCAGCTCGAGGATCTCTCCGACCTGCCCGGACACCGGTAGGGGTGCGGCTCCTCGACGGGCTGGGCCGCTTCCACCGCGACGCCCGCCTCTTCCTCGTGACCTCCGTCGTCTTCGGCGGCGCGCTGAGCCTCTACTGGATCGACTTCAATCTCTACCTCGGCTCGCTCGGCTTCTCGCCCGCCACGATCGGAGTGGTCGCCACCGCCGGGTCCACGGCCGGTGCGCTGGCGGCGTTCCCCGCGAGCGCGCTGTCCGACCGCGTCGGGCGGCGCGCGGTGATGGCCGGCGGCCTCGCCGTCGCGCTCCTGGCCGTCATCGGCCTGCTCCTGGTCACCGAGCTGGCGGCGATCATCGTGTTCGCGGCCCTGTGGTCTGCCGGGCAGCAGGCGCTCATGGTCGTCCAGGCACCGTTCCTCGCCGAGCACAGCGACCCGGAGCATCGGAACGAGCTGTTCGCGGCGCAGTCCGCGATCTTCACGATGACGAACGTCCTGGCCGCCGTGCTCGGTGGCGTGGTGGCGACCGCGATCGCCGGCATGGCCGGCTTCGATCCCGGCGGTCCGGAGACGTACCGCGTGATCCTGCTGATCATGACCGTGCTGCTCGTGGCGGCACTTGCGACGATCGGTCTGCTGACCGACGACCGACCGCGGTCACGGCGAGGCCCGGGTCGGCTGCGCCAGCTGGGTGAGCCCGCACGCCACCCGGTCGGGGAGGAGCGTGCGCGGACGCTCATGGGCATCACCATCACCGATCGCGGCCGGTTCGTCCGGCTCCTGCTGCCGGGCTTCCTCATCGCCACCGGTGCCGGTCAGGTGATCCCGTTCCTCAACGTGTTCGTGCAGCAGAAGTTCGGGCTCGACCTCGCGTCACTCAACGCGCTCTTCGCCTTCACCAGCCTCGGCACCGTGGCCGCCATGCTCGCGCAGCCGCGACTCGCGCGGCGATTCGGCCAGATCACCTCGGTCGTCATCGTCCAGGCCGCGAGCATCCCGTTCCTCGTGGTGCTCGGGTTCTCGCCGCTGCTGTGGAGCGTGATCCTCGCCATGGCGGTGCGGAACTCGCTCATGAACGCCGGCAACCCGATCTTCTCCGCCTTCGCCATGGAGCATGTCGCACCCGCCGAGCGCGCCACGCTGGCGGCCGCCATGAGCGTGCTGTGGCAGGTCGGATGGGTGATCGGCGGCGCCTGGTACGCCGTCCTCCAGGCGACCCTGGGGTTCGACGGCGGCTACGCCGTCAACTTCCTGACCGTGATCACGCTCTACACCATCGCCACCGGGCTCTACTGGGCCTGGTTCCGGGCGGCCGATCGGCGCCGCCTGGCGGATGCCGCCTAGCTCGTCGAAGACGCGAGCCGCGTGAGGAGGACGGCCGCATCGGCCACCGAGGGGAGCACGACGTCGGCGATGTCGGCCACCGACGGGTGCACCTCCGCGTCCGGTCCTCCGACGCCGATGATCGCGCCGCGGATCCGGCCACCGGCGCGCGCCTCGGCAACGGCGGCGAACATGTCGAGGTCGGTGACGTCGTCGCCGAGCACCACGACACCGCGCAGCCCGTGGCGCTCGATGATCGTCCGCGTGGCCGAGCCCTTGTCGCCGAGCCCGACGGGCCGCAGGTCGATGATCATGCGTCCGTGGCGCGCCTCCACCTCGGCCGGCAGCGTGCCGAGCGCGCGAGTGAGCGCCAGCCGCGTCGCCTCGGGATCGGCGGCGTTCCGATAGTGCACGCTGGCCGAGAGGCCCTTGTGCTCGATGATCACCCCGTCGATGCGCGGCACGCGATCCAGCACCGCGTCGAAGATCGGGCGGAGTCGGGCAAGCTCCGGTGACGGGACCGGCTCGTCCGCGCCGGGCTCGAGCCACTCGGTGCCGTGGTTGCCGGCGACGAGCAGGCCGGGCACGTCGACGAGGCGACGGGCATCGGTCGGCGAGCGACCGGTGACGATGGCGACGACAGCGAGCCGCTCCACGAGCCCCGTGAGCGCCCCCGAGGCGCCGTCCACGAGCCGCGCGAGCGTCGGGTCGGCGACGATGGGCGAGAGCGTCCCGTCGAAGTCGGTCAGCAGGCCGGCAGGCCGCGCGCCGAGCGCCGCGACGGACAGGGCCAGTGCGCGTTCCAGCGGTGCGTCGGTGCGGGGGCTAGACTCGGCCACGTGAAGCGTCTCTCCTCCTGGGCGCTCCCGATCATCCTGGGGGTGGCGGGGGTCGCGCTCATCATGATCGGTCTGAACGACCGCGGGGCGGCGGACCCGACGACGAGCCTGCCTCCCATCGCGCGACCGACCGCCACCACGACGCCATCCACGCCGGCGGCCTCCGCCGAGCCCACCGCCAGCGCCGCGTCAGCGCCGGCGTCGACGCAGCCGACCGAGGCGCCGACGCCCACCCCGCTGCCCGAGAGCGTGACCGCCGTGCAGATGGAGATCCCGTCGGTGGGCATCAACGTCGCGGTCCGCCAGTCGCGGAGCCAGGAGACCGACAGCTTCCCGCCGGTGGACGCCGCGTACATCCTGCGCTCGAGCCAGCAGCCCGGCCGCAACGCGAACTCGTACATCTTCGCCCACGCCCTGAACACGCTCTTCAAGCCGCTCTGGAACGTGCAGGTCGGGGCGGAGCTCCTCATCCGCATGTCCGACGAGTCCGTGCGGCGCTACACGATCACCGAGGTCCGCCCCAACGTGGCGTGCCCGGATCCCGATGCGGATCCCGCCCTCAACCCGCCGGATCCGCCACTCGCCCTCCAGATCCACGACGACTGCGGCCAGGGTGCGCTCTGGACCCAGCCGACCGAGTACGAGCGCCTCACCCTCCAGACGTCGCAGGGTTACAACCGCAACTGGGGCGAGCTCGTCGTCATCGCCGACCCCGTCGACTGATCGCGGTCCGTTCGCCTCACCCCGCCGCGGGTGGGTCACCGGTCGCGCGGGCATCGTCGTCCGGCGCGCGCCGGCGCGGCCGATGGACGAGCAGGGCCGGCACGATCGCCGCCACGCCGACGCCGAGCGCGATCGTGAAGACGAGGCGGAGCACGTCCGAGGCCTCGCCACGTGACCAGTCCTCGAGGAGCTGAACGAGGCGGAGCGACGTCTGCGGGTCGACGCCGACGAACTCGGGGTGTCCGAGCGCTTCGACCAGGGCATCCCGCCGGGCCGCATCGTTGACGAGGGCGGTGGACTCGTCGATCCGGTTCTGGCCGATCGAGGTCAGCAGCGCGAGCCCCACGCTCATGCCGATCGTGCGGGTGATCTGGAGCATGGCGCTCGCGATCCCGTAGGCGCCCGCGCCCGCGGCCTCGACCGCTGCCGTCGCGCGGGGCGAGACGGTGAGCCCGAACCCCGCGCCGAAGATCGCGAGGTCGACGAGCAGCCGATCCGTCTCGGTGTCGGTCCCCCAGCCGATGGCGCGGAACAGCCCCGCGATGCTGACGAGGACGCCGGCGACGGTGACGAGGCGCTCCCCCACGAAGCCGGCGACCACCCCGCCGACGATCGCACCGGCCGCGATGGCGAGGGTGAGCGCGGTGAGCACGAGCGACGCATCGGTATTCGAGCCGAACAGGACGCGGTCCACGAACACCGGCCCGCCGATGATGGCGGTCGCCAGCGTGTACCCGGTGAGCAGGCTCACCGCGTTCGCGGCACTGAACGCCCGGTCCGAGAACAGGCGGAGGTCGACGAGCGGGTTCGCGCGGCGCAGCTCGAACCAGGTGAAGGTCGCGAGCGCCACGGCCGATGCGGCGAGCCCGCCGAGGACGAGCGGGTCGAGCCAGCCACGCGTGCCGGTGATCGTGATCGCGCCGATACCGGTCACCAGCGCGACCGACAGAAGCACGGCCCCGACGAGGTCGAGGCCACCTCGCGCGCGGGGGGTCTCGATGCCGCCCGCGACGACGTAGATGAGGAGGAGGGTCACGATCCCGATCGGCACGTTGAGCAGGAAGATCCACTGCCACGCGGCCACGGTGAGGCCCGGAATGCCGAGGTTGAAGCTGGTCAGCACCCACGCGCCGTAGGCGGGTCCGATGGCCATGCCGAGGTACGTCGCCGCGCCCTCGACACCGAGCGCCGTCGCCCGCGCACGACCGCTGAACAGGTGGCTGGCGAGCGCCATCGACAGCGGGACGAGCGCGCCGCCGCCGAATCCCTGCACCACCCGCATGCCGATGAGCCAGCTCAGGCCATCCTCCGGCCCGGCCAGGGGCGCGAGGCCCGCGCCGGCGGAACCGATGACGAACAGGAGGAGGGCCACGACGTAGCAGCGCAGGGCGCCCCACAGGTCGGCACCGCGCCCGGCGAGTGGCATCGCCACGACGTAGGCGAGGAGATAGGCGTTCACGATCCAGCTCACCCTGCCGAGGTCAGCCCATCCGCCGAAGTCGGCGACGATCGCCGGCAGCGCGATGGCGACGACCATGAGCTCCGCCCCGCCGAGCAGCACGCCGAGGCTCGCGAAGGCGAGCGCGGCCCACGCCGCCACCGGGTGGAGACGGACCGTCACAGGTCGATGCGCTCGATCAGCCCGCGGGCGACGACGAGGAGCACGGCGACCGTCACGAGCGCCGCGCCCGCCTCGCGCCATGCCACAGCCAGGGGTCGGGATGCCTCCGCCAGGCCGGCGAGCGAGGCGAGCGCGCTGCCCGGCGCCCACGGCGCGGCCCCCGGCACCACCCAGGCGACGAGGCCGATGGCGGCACACGCCACCACCGCGACCGGGGCGGCGGCCCGTGGCGGGAGGAGGAGGCCCGCGAGAAGCCCGACGGTCATCGCGACGAGCGCGGTGGCAGCCACGGCCACACCGATCGCCGCGAACGCATCGGTCGGGAAGCGCAGGGCGACGGCGGAGGCGGCCAACCAGCCGAGAACGGCAGCCGCACCCGTACCGAGCAGGGCGGTGATGCCGAGCGCGCTCCACCAGCCGCCGAGGATCGTCGACCTCGGCACCGAGCGCGTCACGAGCCAGGCGGCGCGACCCCGCACCCGCTCCTCCGCGATCGACCATGCCGCGACCGCGGCACCCACCAGCGAGGCGACCGCCAGGCCGACCGCGAGGCGACCGAGGGTCACCGGCAGCGGAGCCGGCAGGAGCGCGACGACCGCCCCGACGCCGACGAATGCCACGAGCAGGACGAGCAGTCGGAAGCTGATCCACAGCTCGCGCACGGCGAGCCAGCCGATCGTCCCGACCTGGCTCACCGTGGCGCGGCGACCGGGCGAGCGGTCGCTGGCCTGGCGTCGAACGCGCCGCGGTCCGCGAGCGCGCCGATGCCGCGCAGGCTGAGCGGCAGGCCGTGGGTCGCCAGCTCGTCGACCCGCGCCAGCACGGCCACCCGGCCACCTCGGAGGAGTGCGACGTGCGTGGCGATTCCCGCCTCGCTGGCGGGATGGCGGCTGGCGAGGATCACCGTTCGTCGCCGGCCGGGGAGGCGGAGAAGGCTGGCCCGCTCCGCGGCGTCGAGCGCCCGCAGCGGCTCGTCGAGGAGCAGGACCTCGGGATCGCCGAGGATGGCGGCCGCCAGGCCGGCGCGCTGCCCCACGGCGGGGCCGGCACGGCGGATCGGCTGGTCGAGGGCGTCCCCGGGGATGTGCGTATGGGCCACGACGCGCTCGATGGCCCGCGCAGCTGCCTGCCCGGTCATGCCCGCGAGATCCGCGGCCAGCCCGAGCGCCTCCCGGGGCGTCATCCAGCCCGGCATGCCCGGATCCGGCCCGAGGTGCGCCACCCGCCCGGCGCGGAGCGCGGCAGGTCCGTCGAGCCCGGCGATCGACACCCGGCCACGCCGCGGCCGGGTGAGGCCGGCAAGGACGCGCACGAGGACCGACGCGCTCTCGTCCGGCTCACCGACCACGAGCAGGCGTGTGCCCGCCGCGATGCTGAACGTGCAGCGATCGAGGAGTCGGCCCTGGACGAGGTCGGCGCAGTCGACGGCGGCGGGACGGAGCACACGGAGCGATGGCGCGCTCCACAGCGCGTCGGGAGTCGAGCTCGCCAGCACCGCACCTCCTCGTCGGCCCTCGGGTCGGCCGGGTCCCGATGCTAGCACGGGTCCTTGACCGATCCGGGGTCCGCCGAATACCATAAGCATCGGCTTATATAAATTCGCATTTGATAAAGATGGGCTTCCATATGCTCGCACCAACGGAAAGCGCCGGCGACCACGACCTTCGGCGGCTCCGCACGCTCTATCGGGCCCTCGGCGACGAGACGCGCCTCCGGATCATCGGCATCCTGGCCGAGGTCGGGCCGCTCCCGGTGGGCGAGCTCTCGACGCGCGTCGGCCTCTCGCAGCCGCTCATCAGCTGGCATCTCCGCATCCTGCGGCTGGCCGGCGTCATCGACACGCGGCGCCAGGGCCGGGAGGCGATCTGCCGGCTGCGGACCGCGGCGTTCGAGGAGCTCCACGAGGCCGAGGCGCGCCTCATCGGCGGCACCGCGGGGATCTCGACCACCGCGGACGCGCCCGGGACGGTGGCCGATGTCGGCTAGCCACTCCCAGGTACCGAACCTGCGCCGCGGCGACTCGGTCCTTCCCGCCTGGGTGAAGGAGGGCGGCCGCGCCGTCCTCGAGCCCATCGTGCGGCTCGCGATCGCGCTGCATCTGACGCCGAACACGATCACCGTCATCGGCCTCGGCATCACGCTCGTCGCCTCGGCCCTGGTCGCCAGCGGGTGGCTCGTGCTCGGTGCCGCGATCCTCACCGCGGGCTCGCTGTTCGACGCCGTCGACGGCGCGCTCGCGCGGGCCCAGGGCGGCGGGACCGCCTTCGGCAGCTTCCTCGACTCGACCCTGGACCGCGTCGGCGAGTCGATCCTCTACATCGGCGTCGGCGCCTGGCTGCTCCGCACGCAGCCGGATCCCGTCCTGCCGGTGATCGCCCTCATGGTCGCCCTGGCCGGTTCGTTCGTGGTGAGCTATGCGCACGCCCGCGCCCAGGGCATCGGCCACGCAGCGAACGTGGGCCTCGCCCCGCGCACCGAGCGCCTCGTGCTCGTCATCGCCGGCATCGCCCTCGCCGGGCTCGGGTTCGTCGAGGGTCTCGTCGCCATTCTCGTCGGCATCGCCATCCTCACGGTGGTGACCGTCTTCCAGCGCATCCGTCACGTCTGGCGCCTGAGCCAGGCCGCTTCGACCGACAGCAAGGAGAACTGATTCGTGGCTTCAACGAACGGCACGGCAGCGAAGAACGGCCACCGTCCGAGCGACGGCACGGTCCGGGTCGCCATCGTGGGCGTGGGCAACTGCGCGAGCAGCCTCGTGCAGGGGCGGTTCCACTATGCCGATGCCAAGGACGGCGACTTCATCCCGGGCCTCATGCACGTCAACCTCGGCGGCTACCACATCCGTGACATCGAGTTCGTGGCGGCCTTCGACGTCGACAAGAACAAGGTCGGCAAGGATCTGTCCGAGGCGATCTTCACCGAGCCGAACAACACGTTCACCTTCGCCCAGGTGCCCCATCTCGGCGTGAACGTCGACCGCGGCATGACCCATGACGGCCTCGGCAAGTACCTGTCCGAGATCATCGAGCCCGCGCCGGGCCCCACGAGCGACGTCATCGGCATCCTGAAGGACCGCAAGGTCGACGTCCTCGTCAGCTACCTGCCGGTCGGCTCGGAGCAGGCCACGAAGTGGTACGCCGAGCAGGCGATCCAGGCAGGCGTCGCGTTCGTGAACGCCATCCCGGTGTTCATCGGCCGAGAGCCGTACTGGCAGCGCCGTTTCGCCGAGGCCGGCCTCCCGGTCATCGGCGACGACATCAAGTCGCAGGTGGGCGCCACGATCACGCATCGGGTCCTCACCCGTCTGTTCATGGACCGTGGCGTCCGCATCGACCGCACCTATCAGCTGAACTTCGGTGGCAACACCGACTTCCTCAACATGCTCGAGCGGGAGCGGCTCGAGTCGAAGAAGATCAGCAAGACGAACGCGGTGACGTCGATGATCGATTACGAGATCGGCGAGGACAACGTCCACGTGGGCCCGTCCGACTACGTGCCGTGGCTGAAGGACCGCAAGTGGTGCCACATCCGGATGGAGGGCACGACCTACGGCGACGTCCCCCTCAACCTGGAGCTCAAGCTCGAGGTCTGGGACAGCCCGAACAGCGCCGGCGTGATCACCGATGCGATCCGCTGCGCGAAGCTCGGGCTCGACCGCGGCCTGGCCGGCACCCTCGTGGCGCCGAGCGCCTACTTCATGAAGAGCCCGCCGAACCAGATCCACGACGACATCGCCCACAACCGCGTCGAGGACTTCATCCGCGGCGACGACAACGAGGTCCTCGACGGGACACAGAAGCCGGCGCCGAAGAAGACGAAGCGCCTCGCGCCGGCGAACAAGAAGGGCGAGCGGAAGGCCGCAGCGGCCGAGGTCGCCTGATCCCGTTGGACGCACCGTCCGAGGCGAGCCCGGCCGCCACCGGCCCTGCCCGCCGTGGCGGAGCCCGCGCCGCCCCCGAGCGGAAGCGGGAGCTCGTCACCTACTGGCTGTACCGCGCGGCTGAGCGGCTCATCAGCAGCCTGCCGCGCGGTGTCGTCATGCCCGCGGCGGGCGCGGTCGGCAACGTCGCCTACGACCTGGGCGGCGCGAAGCGCGACCTGCTGCATGGCAACCTGGCCCGTCCGATGGGCCTGGCTCCCGACGATCGCCGCGTGCGCCGCGCGGCGCGGCGCGCGTTCCGCAACTACGCGAAGTACCTCGTCGACATGATGCGGATCGGCGACCTCACCTCCGACCAGGCACGAGCCCTCGTCGAGATCGACAACCTCGAGGTGCTCGCCGAGGCCCGTGCCGAGGGGCGCGGCGTCGTCCTGTGCACGGCGCACGTCGGCGGCATGGACCTCATCGGGCCGTCGCTGTGGGCAACCGGGGAGTCGCTCCACGTCGTCGCCGATGACACGACCTACGGCCGGCTCTATGACCACCTCGCCGCGGCGCGCGCGCGACAGGGCATCTTCCTCATCGGCTGGCGCAACCTGCGCGGGCTGTTCCGCGCGCTGCGGGACGGCGAGAACCTCGTCCTCTTCTGCGACGGCGGCTACCGGCGCGGCGACGTGCCGGTCGAGTTCTGCGGAGAGGCGACGACGTTCCCCGCCGGCCCGGCCACGCTGGCCGCGAAGTCCGGTGCGCCGATGATCGCGGTGGCCTGTCGCCGGCTCGCCGACGACCGGTTCAGCGCCCGTGGCCTGCCGATCGGGCACTGCGCGAGCACCGATCCAGCCGAGCTCTACCGCGCCACCCAGGCGGCTGCCGATGCGCTCGCGGCGGTGATCGCCGAGGAGCCGGGCCAGTGGTACCTGTTCCGTCCGGTGTGGCCGACGACCGAGGCCGACCGCTCGCAGGCGCGCGCCGCGCTCGAGGCCGCGCGGCGGGGCGAGGACTGGACGAAGCTGCGCGGGTGATGCTGCTCCGTCCCGCCCTCGCCGTCGCCGATCGGGTCGCCGCCGCGCTCCCGGCACGCGTCGCCTACGCACTGGCCGACGTCGCCGGGGATGCCTGGCGCCGACTCGCGCCCGCGCGCCGCGCCCTCGTGAAGGCGAACCTGGCCCGGGTGTGTGCCGCCACCGGCCGGCCGACGGAGGGTCCGGCGTTCCGGCGCCTCGTGCGGGACGCGTTCCGCAACCACGCGCGCTACTACCTCGAGCTGCTGCGTGCGCCGCACTACCGGCGGGACGAGATCGAGACGATCGTCCAGGTGCCGGGCTGGGAGACGATGGCGGAGTCCATCGTGGGACGCCCCGCGATCCTCGTCTCGTGGCACCTCGGCAACTTCGAGCCGTTCGGGACGTTCCTCGCCCACCATGGGCTGCGGCCGCTCGCGCCGATCGAGGAGATCGAGCCGCGCGCCCTGTACGAGTTCCTCGCCGCCCGTCGCGGATCCGGGGTGATCGACCTCGTGCCGGTCCGCCAGGCGCGTGGTCCCCTGAGCCGCCGGCTTCGCGAGGGCGGGCTCATCGCGATCATCGGCGATCGGGACCTGCCCGGCACCGGCATGCCGGTCACCGTCTTCGGCCACGCGACCACCATGCCCGCCGGCCCGGCCGTGCTCGCGCTGGCCCACGGGGCGTCGGTGATCGCCGGCCGCAGCCTCCGCCTCGGACCCGACCGCTACCGGGTCGAGGGCGTCGCGATCCCGGTCCCCGACACGGGCGACCGGCGCGCGGACACCGCGACCCTCGTCGCCGCCCTGGCCGCACAGCTCGAGCGCGACATCGCCGACGCCCCCGAGCAGTGGTGGGGGGCGTTCCAGGCGTACTGGCCGGACCTCGACGGCGGTGCGGGATGATCGCGCCGGCCGACGGCATCAGCCGCGCCACCCGGCCGCAGGACGGACCGCGCTCCGGCGGCACGCGGGGACGCGCCGACATGCACCTCCACTCGCTCTACTCCGACGGCACCGCGTCGGTGGCGCAGATTCTCGGCCATGTCGAGGCCCGCACCGATCTCGACGTCGTGGCGATCACCGACCACGAGCGGATCGACGGGGCGCTCCGCGCGGCCGAGCTCCATGCCGCGGGTGACTACGGCTTCGACCTCGTCGTTGGGGAGGAGATCACGACCCGGCGCGGCCATGTCCTCGCCCTGTTCGTGACGGAGCGGCTTCCCGCCCTTCGTCCGCTCGAGGAGACGCTGCGCGCCATCCACGCCGCCGGCGGGATCGCGATCGCGGCGCATCCGCTGGCGCCGGTACCGCTGTCGGTCGGGTCACGCAGCCTGCGCCGCGTCCACGGCCACGCTGATCCGGGGATCGGGTTCGACGCGCTCGAGCTGTTCAACCCGAGCACCGCCGGCCGGACCCGTCATGCGGCGCGGATGCGCCTGAACGCCGACGAGCTGCGCCTCCCGGGGGTCGGCAACTCCGACGCGCACGTGCTCGAGGGCATCGGCTCCGGCTTCACGACGTTTGCAGGGCACACGGCCGAGGACTACCGCGCCGCGCTGCGGGCCGGCGACGTGACCGCCGAGGGGGCGTCGTGGTCGTCGGTCCACAACGTGGACGTCTACCGCCGGCAGCTCGCGGCGAAGCTTCGGCACCTGTGGCACACCGTCCGTCCCGGCGACGCGGAGTGGCGATGACCGGCCGATCCCCGTACGCTTCGGGGGTGGCCGACTCCGCCCGCCCGACCGCGCCCGTCGTCGGCATGCCGCCGAGCCCGCCGGCCGTGGCGCCGGTGGATCGCCGCCCGCTGAAGATCGGCATCGTCAGCCCGTACGGGTACCCGCATCCGGGTGGCGTGAACGAGCACGTTCGCCACACGTACGACTCGATGACGGCGATGGGCCACGACGTGTGGATCATCACCAGCAAATACGGCCGCGAACGAGAGAGCGAGGGCCACGTCATCCGGCTCGGGACGGGGTGGGCGGCGCCGGCGAACGGCAGCGTCGGCCGCGTGACGCTCGGGCTGCGCTTCAAGCACCAGGCGCGCGAGCTCCTCGACGCGCACCGCTTCGACATCCTCCACTTCCACGAGCCGCTCGTCCCGTTCCTGTCCCCGACGATCCTCGACGCGTCCGACACGGTGAACGTCGCCACCTTCCACGCCTTCGGCGGCTTCAGCCCCAGCTACTGGGTCGGGCGTCGCTTCGCCGGCCGCCTGGCGGGCAAGCTCCACGGCCGCATCGCCGTCTCCGGGGCCGCGCGCCACTTCATCAGCCGCTACTTCCCCGGGGAGTACCAGATCATCCCGAACGGGGTCGACCTCGAGCGCTACGCCGATGCCGAGCCGTTCGAGGAGCTGCGCGACGGGACGCTCAACATCCTGTTCGTCGGCCGCTTCGAGGAGCGCAAGGGCCTCATCCATCTCCTGAAGGCCTACCACCGGCTGCGGAAGCGGAAGGTGGACGCGCGGCTCCTCGTCGTCGGCGCCGGGCCGAAGGAGCGCGAGTACCGCCGCTTCGTCGGACTCCGCGGGATCCGTGACGTCGAGTGGCTCGGTCGGGTCTCGGACGACGACAAGGTCCGCTACTTCGCCTCGGCCGACATCTACTGCGCGCCGAACACCGGGCAGGAGTCATTCGGCATCGTCCTGCTCGAGGCGATGGCCGCCGGGGTCCCGATCGTCGCCTCCGACATCCACGGCTTCAAGAACGTCATGCAGCGCAACGTGCAGGGCATCTTGGTCGAGCCGCGCAACCATCGCGCGCTGGCCGCGGCGCTCTACGCCCTCGCCCGCGACCCCGATCTCCGCCACGAGATGGGCGACGCGGGCCGCCTCCGCGCCCCGGACTACACGTGGGACCGGGTCACGGAGCGCATCGTGGATTTCTACTACGAGACCCGCGCCAGGATCCTCGCCGGTCGCGGTTGAAGCCGTCGGCGCGGGCTACATCGGCTTGCGGTAGGACGTGAACGTCTTCTCGGGCGCGAACCCCAGCGACCGGTAGAGGTCCGTCGCGCCGGTCGGCGAGTCCGTGTCGACCCCGAGCGACGCAGACGTGTAGCCGGCCTCGCGGGCCCCGACCAGGGACGAGGCGAGGAGCGCTCGAGCGAGTCCGCGCCGGCGCCATGGCCGTCGGACGGATACGCCGGACACGTACACGCGCTGCCGGCCGTGGCGCTCGTTCTCCTCCTTCGGGATGGTCGTCGTCACGACACCCGCGATCTCGTCGCCGTCCCAGCCGACGCGCCACAGGAACGGATTCGCGTTGTCCGGCTCTGCTTCGAACCTGCGCCAGTCCTGCTCCGTCCACTCCACCTCGCCCCAGTGATCGCGGAACGCCTCGGCCTCGGCCTCCCAGATCCGCCGGTAGGCGTCGCGGACGACGGGGCGCAGCTCGAGGCCGTCCGGCATCGGCGGCGCGACGACGTCCTCGAGGGAGGGAGCGACCATGTCGTAGAACCAGCGGGCTGCCGAGTAGCCGTCACCCAGGAGGAGGGCCGCGTTGCCGGCATCGGTGTCAACCGACTCCGACGAGAGGATCTTCGGTTCGACCCCCACGTGGCCTGCGGCCGTCTCACGCAGGAGCGCCTCGTTGTGCCGATGGAGCGCGGTACCGATCCCCCGTCGGCGCCAGGCCGGATGGACGAAGCCGAAGTTCTCGTAGGACCGCCCGCCCTCGACGAGCTCCTGCCAGAACACACGGCTGTAGGCGACGAGCTCGCCGTCCACCTCGACGAGCGTGATGTCGCGAGCCGGGTCGCAGTTCACGAGGTTCGCGTAGCCCAGCCGCATCTGCTCGAGCGTCTGGACCTCGTCGATCTCATCGGCCTCGCGCGCCGCGCTCCACACCTCGAGCATGGGGGCGAGATCCTCCTCGCCTCGGTAGTGCCGGAACCTGAGGCCCGGGACCGCCGGTGCCGCCAGGTCGATGGTGTCGATCATGCCGAAGCCTCCTCGAGCGGCCGTCGCCAGGCCGTGAATCGATCATGGACCTCGAACCCGGCGCGCTCGTAGAGCCCGAGCGCACCGCTCGCGTTCTCGGCGTCGACGCCGAGGGCCGCGCTCGTCATGCCGCGCTCGCGGAGCGCCACCAGCGAGCGACCGATGAGCGCCGCGCCGAGGCCCCTGCGCCGCCACGCGCGGCGGGTGAAGACCGACGCGAGCCAGCCGCGTCGGATGCCGAGCGCCTCGTTCTCCGCCGCGTGGATCTCGTTCCAGATGCCGCCCGCCACCTCGTCGCCGTCCCACGCGATGAGCCACAGCGACGGATCGGTGTCCGGCTCCTCGAGGATGCGGTGGAGCACGTCGATCGACTCATCGGAGCCGCCCCAGTGGTCCCGGAACGCCTCGCGGTTCGCCCGCCAGATCGTCTCGTGCTGGTCGGGCGTGACCGGACGCAGCTCGATGCCGTCGGGCAGGGCGGGGAGCTCGACGTCGTCGAGCGTCGGTCGGACCATGTCGAAGAACCAGCGCACCACGCGGTAGCCGTGATCGGCCAGCAGCGCCTCGGCGGGACGCCCCACCCCGGCGTGGCTCGAGAGGGTCGGGGTGCGGCCCTCGAAGGTCTGCTCCGCCGCCAGCGACGCCGCGTGGCGCGCCTGCTCGGCGATGAGCGCCGTCCCGATCCCCCGACCGCGCACGTCGGGATGCACGACGCCCCAGTGGCGGTACTCGCGATGGGCGCCGTCCCGCGTGTCGATCCAATCGACCGCCCCGGCGCCGACCACCGTGCCGTCCAGCTCGGCGATCACGACGTCGCGGCGCGCGTCGAACTGATCGGTCGGGTGCCCGAACCAGGCACCGGCGCCTTCCACCGTCCAGACCTCCTCGATGCCGTCGACCGCCGCATCGGCGTTGTAGACGCGCACGAGCTCGGGCAGGTCGGCCTCTCCGGCATAGGGCCGGATGACGAGGCCCTCGGGCGCCGTCACGGAGCCGCCTCGATGGGTTTGCGCCACGCGGAGAAGCGGTCCGTCGGCCGGAAGCCGGCGGACTCGTACAGCCCGAACGCACCCTGCGGGTTGTCGGCGTCCACGCCGAGCGCGGCAAGCGTGAGACCCTCGTCGCGCAGGAGGTGAAGCGACCGCACGATGAGCGCCCGTGCCAGCCCCCGACGCCGCCACGCACGGCGCGTGAAGACGCTGTCGAGCCATCCGCGGCGGAGGCCGAGCTCCTCGTTCTCCTCGGGGTAGACCGCGTTGAGGACGGCCCCGGCGATCTCGTCGCCGTCCCACGCCACGACCATGCGGTCCGGCTGGAAGCCGGAGGACTCGATCCAGCGCAGGAAGCTCGCCTCGGACGGATCCCAGCCGCCCCAGTGGTCGCGGAACGCGTCGCTGTCCGCCTCCCACACCTGCCGGGCCTGGTCGGCCGAGACCGGGCGGACCTCGAGGCCATCGGGCATCGCCGGCACCTCGGGCAGCTCGTCGAGGAGGGACCGCTCCATGTCGGCGAACCAGCGCACCGGCACGTATCCGAAGCGCTCCGCCAGCGCGCGGGCGCCGGCGTTCGTCTCGGCCATGCTCATCCCGAGCACCTTCGGCCGGTCCGTCTGGTGGCCGGCGGCGAGCTGCCGGCGAACCGCCTCGTTGCGGGCCACCATCACGCGACCGATCCCGAGCCGCCGGGCGGCAGGTTCCACCCAGCAGCGGGCGCGGTACTCGCGCACGCCATCGGTCGCGTCGATCCAGTCGCGTTGCGCGACCGCGACCACGCGACCGTCGAGCTCGACGATGTCCACGTCCCGCGACGGGTCGAACTGCTCCGAGGCGTGGCCCCACCAGGCGCGGAGGTCGGCCACGTTGGTCCGCTCCGACACCTGGTCGGCGATCCATTCCGCGTTCCGGACGCGGGCGATATCGGCCAGGTCGGATTCGCCGGCGTACGGCCGGATCCGCAATCCGGGGATGGCGGCCGCCTCGGCCGGCGTATCGGTTGCTGTCACGTCGTTCTCCATTCCTCCATCCCGATCACCGAGATGGTCGCGGGCCTAGCCGACCCGCTTGAGCTTGCCCGTGCGCTTCGCGTAGCGCTCGGCGATGCCGAAGACGTAGACCCCCAGGGGGATGAGGACGACGCCCATGATCACGAGCGGCCACACGTTGTGGAGCAGCTCGGTCACCGGCAGCCCGTCGATCAGTCCGCCCCGGATCCCCTCGAGCACATACGTGCCCGGCGAGAAGAGCCCCACGACCTGCATCCACGGCAGGAGGTTGTCCGGCGTGTAGTACACGCCGCTGAAGAGCAGGATGATCGACTGGATGACGAACACCATCTGGTCGCCGCGCTCCACGTAGAGGAGCGGCAGGATGGCGGCCATCATCCCCACGCCGACGAAGCTGACCGATCCGAGCGCCAGGAACACGGCGGCGGTCACGAAGTTGCCGCCGGTGAACTCGACGTCGAAGAAGAACAGCATCACGACGAGGATGATGACCATCTGGATCACCGCGTACGCCACGGCGAAGAAGGTGGAGCCGATCAGCTGGGTGTAGCGCCGCACCGGCGCCATGAACGTGTACTCCAGCGTTCCCTCCCAGCGCTCCCAGGTGACCGTCTCGCCGATGAAGCCGAAGACGATCGACAGGAAGTTCCAGAAGATGGCGCCGATGATCAGCGTCTGGAGCAGGACCGCGTCGTCCTGCGCCACGCCGATGAAGGCCACCGACAGGGCAGCCGCCAGCGAGTACACGAGCCAGGCGACTTCCCAGCCCCAGTACCGCTTCGTCAGGTTGAAGTTGCGCTCCACGAAGGCGAGGCTCGCCCGCAGCTCGCGCGTTGCAATCGTCATCGGTTCGATCTCGTTTCGTTCGTTCGTCGAAGGGCCGATGGCCCCCGGCCGGCCCTAGCGGGCACGGGCCGGGGACATCAGCGAGGGCTCGGCCGCCAGCCACACGCCGGCGCGAACCAGGCGTCGCCCGATCCAGCGGCGGATCGTGCGGGAGCTACGCTCGCGACCCACCAGGAGGGTCGTGCGGCGCAGCATCGCCTCGCGGTCCATCGCCAGCTGGCGAAGGACGGCGGTCGTCTGCATCTGCACGGTCATCACCTCCTCTCTTCCTTGCTACTCGTCGTCGTCTTCCTTGTCCTCGTCGATATCGTCGTCGAGGCTCTTGCCGGTGAACGTCATGAACACGCTCTCGAGCGTCGGCTCCTTGCCGTACTGCTCGGCCACGAGCGTCTTCAGCTCCTCGGGAGTCCCCTCGGCCACCATCCGCCCATCGTTGATGAGCGCGATCCGGTCGCAGAGCCGCTCCGCCTCGGCGAGGTCGTGCGTGGTCAGCACGATCGTCGCGTCGTGGTCGTCGCGGACCTCCTCGATGAAGGTCTGCACGTCCAGCTTCGACCGCGGATCGAGGCCGGTCGTCGGCTCGTCGAGGAGCAGCACGGTGGGGCTCGTGAGCAGCGCCCGCGCGATCGCGACCTTCTGCTGCATGCCCCGGCTCATCTGCTCGACCGGACGGTCGAGCCGCTTCTCCCCGATGCCGAGCCGCGCCAGGATGGCGATGACCTCGCCGCGCGCGGTCTTCGGATCCATCCCGTAGAGCCGCGCCGCGTAGGCGAGGTTCTCGTGCGGGGACAGCTTCTTGAAGAACGCGGCGTCGACGCTCACCCGGTTGATGAGACGCTTCACCGCCATCTCGTCGCGGACGACGTCGTGTCCGAAGACCTCGACGCGGCCGGTGTCGATCGTCAGCAGGGTGCTGACGAGGCGGATGAGCGTGCTCTTGCCGGAGCCGTTCGCGCCGAGGACGCCGTAGATCTCGCCGCGCCGGATCGACATGCTCACGTCGTTCACGGCCACGACCGACTTCTTCTTGCGCCCGACCACGAACCGCTTCGTGGCGTGCTCGATCAGGAGCGCCGGCTGCTCGCCCGCGGGCGGTGGACCGACGTGCCGGATCGGCGCGCTCGCCGGGGTCGGCATCGGTGCGGTTCTCGGTTCGTCCATGACCTCGATCATCGTTCGGTATCCCGTTGCGTTCGTGTCCTCGGCCTGCTCATGCAATGAGCCGCGGCCCGTTCGTCCTGCGGTCCGCGGCTCCTGTGTGCCGTCTGAGGGCAACAAAAAACCGTGGACCGGATCCGGCCCACGGCTCGTGGTGTCTGCTGGCGGCGCTTGCCGCTGCATGTCCCTACGACCGGGGCACAGATCTCCCGTTGGCCTCGCTGCCGGTGGGCGCGAGGCGGTGCGCGATGAAGGCGCAGATGCGGAGATGCATTGCCGTCGGATCGCTCCTCTGCTGAATGGGATGGTCGCCGGACACCCGCGCAGCAACGGCCGCGGTCGGTGGGTGCCGGCGGAGTCTACGGCTGCCGATTGCGCGGTGTCAACCGTCCTACGTCGTTTGTCTCGGGACGTTCGACGCTGGTCCCGGCGATGCGCGGCGGGTATCGTGGCGGTCCGAGCAGGAGAGAACCGAGCCATGCAGGTCAATCGCGGCCTCGTCTTCTGGGGGGTTGCCCTCGTCACCGCCGGCATCGTCGCGCTGGCGATCCAGTCGGGCGCCATCGACCGCGATACGGCCCGCGGCGCCTGGCGGCTGTGGCCGGTCGCGCTCATCGTCGTCGGGCTCGCGGTCATCGCCGCGCGGAGCCCGCTCGCGCTGGTCGCGACGCTGCTGGCTGGGCTCGTCGTCGGCGGGCTGGGCGGCACGTTCGTCGCCGGCGTTCCCGACGGGCTGAGCCTCGGCTGCGGCAACGACACCAACGAACAGCTGACCGATGAGGGAGCGTTCACGACCGACACCGCGGAGGTCGACCTCGATCTCAACTGCGGGGAGATGGCGGTCGGGATGGGTCCCGGATCGGACTGGCGGGTCAGCGCCGCGCACGGGGCGGACGAAGCGCCGAGCATCACGAAGGACGGCGAGCGCCTGCGGGTCGAGGCGGAAGGCGCCGGGATCATCGGCTTCGCCGACGTGCGGCAATCGTGGGACATCACCGTGCCGCTCGAGGTCGAGCTCGACCTCTCGGTGTCGGCCAACGCGGCCTCGTCGCGCCTGGACCTCTCCGGTGGTCAGTTCTCGGCCATCTCCATCGACGCGAATGCCGGCGAGGTGGTGCTCGGGCTCATCGGCGCAACCGCGAACGAGCTGTCGGTCGACGCCAACGCCGGATCGGTGTCGATCGACGCCGACGAATCCACCGTCGTCTCGGGGTCCATCGGCCTCAACGCCGGATCGCTCGAGCTCTGCCTCACCGAGGACGCCGATGCGGCGATCACGCTCAACGACGACAACGTGACATTCAGTCACAACCTCGACGATCTCGGGCTGTCGCGCAGCGGCGACACCTGGCGCTGGGGTTCCGGCACCGGCACGCCGGCCATCGCGCTCGAGGTCGAGGGCAACGCCGCCAGCTTCACGCTCAACCCCGAGGGAGGATGCGCATGAACCGCCGCCTGTACCGATCGCGAACCGACTCGATCATCGGCGGCGTGGCCGCCGGGCTGGCCGACTACCTCGGCGCCGACCCTGCCCTCGTGCGGGTCGCCTGGGCGCTCATCGCCATCATCACCGGCGGCGCCGGGATCGTGGCGTACGTGGTCGCGTGGATCGTCGTTCCCGAGGCGCCGAAGGGCGTCGCGTCCACGACCGGCTCGCCCGCACTGGATCCGGTCACCGGCCAGTCCGACCCGTCGGCCCCACTCCCCGCGGCCTCCGCCGCCGATCGGCGCCCGAGCACGAATCCGGGGCTGCTCGTCGGCGTCGGGCTCGTGCTGCTCGGCGCCTGGTTCCTGGCGCGCGAGTACCTGCCGCCGATCGACTGGTCGCTCGTCTGGCCCGTGCTGCTCATCGGCGTCGGCGCCCTGATTCTCCTGACGACGGCCCGCAACCGCTCCGTCTGACGCGCGCGGTCAACCGCCCTCGGTCACGGCTCCGGCGGGCGGCTCACGCCGTTCTCGGCGCTCCCAGGTGCTGCGGCCGAGCAGCGCCCACGCGCCCGCCGCGAGCGCGACGAGCAGGCCGATGCCGGCCTTCAGCCCATCGGCGCTCACGAGGTCGCCGCGGTCGCCCGACGGCGGGTCGGGGAACTGGAAGCCGAAGTTCCACGGCGGGAGGGCGCGCGCGGCGTTCACGTACCAGTCCGGCATCGCGAGCGCGGAGCCGAGCGGGAACACGAGCAGCCAGGCGATGCCGACGAGCGCGAGGTAGCCGATCGCCAGCTCGCGCCACGCGGGTCGGCGGAGGAGCTCGTCGACGACGTAGGCGACCGCCACCATCGCGAACAGCACAGCCGTCAGGTAGTGGTACGCGAACGAGGCGCGCTCGATGCGGATCCACGGGACGAGCTGGAAGGCGAAGGCGGCCACGATGAGCACGAGCGCCATCGAGCGGCGCTTCCATGCCAGGACCGCGCAGGCCACGAGAGCCGGGACGCCGGCCCAGGAGAGGAGCGGGTTGCCGCCGTTGTAGATGACCGCGATCTGGTCGTTGTCGAACGAGCCGGAGTAGAACCAGGTCGGCTTCAGCGCCAGCGGCCAGCTCCACCACGGCGACGAGCTCGGGTGGCCCGCCTGGAGGTTGAAGTGGTAGCCGAACATCTGGGCGTGCAGCTCCTCCAGGCTCCACGAGTAGTTCGGGCCGCCGGCGACCGCCCAGTCGTGCCCCATCTGGAGGTACGGCACGTAGCTGAGCGCGTAGACGGTGAGCGGGATGACGACGAGGCAGACGCCCGCCCATGACCAGGCGAACCCGCCGAGCTCGCCAGGCTGCCACCACCGCGCGTCCGAAGCCGGGGTACGGAGCGACGCCCAGGCCCGCCACAGGAGGAGCACGGCGGCCACGCCGAGCATGATGAACGCCGGCCATCCCGCCTCGGCGCCGCGCGCCAGGAGCCCGAACAGGTACTCGACCGCGCTCCCCGGCTCGCGCCGTCCCTCCTCGGGGATCCCGTCGAAGGCGAGGACGAACGGGATCGCCAGCCCTGCCAGAACGACGAGCGAGGCCGGAATCGCGGTCAGCGCCTCGAAGGCGTCGATCCGCAGCGGCCGGACCCAAGTGATGGCCAGCGCCAGGCCGAGGATGCCGATCATGACGACGGCGAAGGGCCACGGCGCCCCGATGCCACCGACCACGGTCACGAGTGCCGCGAGGCCGACGAGGATGAGCCGTCCGAGCGCCGACCGTGCGAGGACGAGGATGAGCAGCCCGGCCATCGCGTAGAAGCCCACCCACTTTGTGGATGCCGCGAGGCCGATGAGGACGCCGACGAGCGGCAGCGCCCACCACGCGCTCCGCCGCCATCGGCCGGACCACACCTGCCAGAACAGGAGATACGCGGCCACGATGAAGAACGCCACGAAGATGTCGTTCATCGCGATGCGGCTCATCACGTAGCTCATCCCGTCGATCGCCACGAACGCGGCGGCCAGGATCGCGATGCGGCGACGACTGAACATCGTGGCGCCGAGGAGGTAGATGAGCCCGACGAGGGCGGCCCCGAAGCCGATGCCGGCCACGCGCCACGCGAACGCGTTGCTGCCGGCGTCGATCACCACGAGCTCTCCCGAGCCGTCGGTGGCGGACGTGCTGACCACGAGTCGCTCGTGGTCGTCGTCCTGCGAGGTGGTCGCGACGTCGAAGGCCATCGACACCGCGCGGCCCGGAAGGGCCGTGGTGTCGAACGCGCCGAGCCCGATCGTCCCGTCGCCACGCGACTCCACGTGGGGCTCGGCGGTCCAGACCGCCGCGGTCCCGTCCGGCTCCGTGCCGGCCACGTACACGATGCCCGCCACATCCTGGTGACCGATGTGGGTCGGCGTGCCCGGGAGCGGAACGAGCCCGATGAGGCGTGCGTCGTCCGCGTCGACGGCGGCGATACCGCCGGTGGTGGCCGGATGCTCGTCCGTTGCCGGCAGCTGGCCGGTGAGCGCGAAGAGGAGCTGGTCACTGCCATTGCCGCGCGTCGCGAACGGGCCGACGAGCGGTGCCTCGACCTCGATCACGCCCTGCTCGACACCCTCGGCGTCGGTCTGCGGCTCGAGCGTCGTCGCGTCCAGCAGCACGATCGCGCCGCGCTCCAGATCGGTGACGGCCACGGTGTCCACGCCGGGCACGTCGCCGTCGGCGACTCCGGTCACCAGGCCGATCCCGCCGTAGCGTCCGTCGGCCGTGGCGCGCAGCGCGTCGGTGTCCCGCTCGATCACGGCGATGGCGCTCGGCCCGCGGACGAGCACCGGCCCCGTGTCACCCTCGGTGACGACGATCTCGTTCACCCCGTCGATCCCGCTCTCGATCGGCGGGCCGGACGGCGGTGCGGCCGCGCCGGGGTCCGAGGCGATGAGCGCGGCCACCTCGTAGGTGTCGATCGTCCCCGAGTCGAGGCGACCGACGAGCAGGCGCGGCCCCACGGCGTCGTAGGCGAGCGTGGCCACCAGGCCCCCGGCCTCCCAGCGCGTCACCTCTTCCCCGGTCTCGGCGTCGCGCGCCACGATCGTCGTGCCGTTCTCGACCGTGAACGAGGTCGACCGATCCCAGCCCCATGCGGCACGCGCCGGGGCGATCACGAGCGCCGCGGAGGGTGTGGCCGTCGGGGATGCGTCGACGACGCTGTTCGGATCGGCCACGACCATGCCGCCCGCGATGAGGTACTTCGCCAGCATCGGGTGCGTCCACTCGTAGACGTCGCGGTCCCAGCCCTCCTGCCACGACGAGAGGAACTCGGTGGCGGAGCGGCCGTGGTAGACCTCGTCGAAGTGCTGGCTGCGCGGCAGGTCGAGCCGCCAGAGGCGGAAGAGGAGCGCGAACAGGACGAGCGCGATGAGGATGAGGGCATCGCGCCGGTCGAGGCGTCGCGTCGGCTCGCGGAGGAGGACGTCGCCCGGGTTCGGTGCCAGCCAGCCCCATCCGCTCCCTCGGCTCGTGACCGCCGCCGGACGTTCCGACCCCGACCGCGGGGGCGCGACGCCGACCGGCGAGGCCGGCTCGGGGACGGCGGGTTCGGCAGGGTCGCGGGCGGGCGCGAGGGCGTGGCGGACGGCATGCCAGGCAACGATCGCCAGGAGGACCACGGACCCGAACGAGAGCATCCAGATCCCCCAGTCGGTGAGCAGCGTGGCCGTCAGCAGCTCGCTCTGCGCCATCGGCTGGCCGTCGACGCCCGGGTTCGTCACCGTGCCCTGCACGAACGACCAGTCCTCGGTGTAGTCCCAGTAGATGTTCGCGAAGAAGCTGAGCGCCAGGCCGCCGGAGATCCACGGCCACGAGCGCCCGGCGAGGAGCAGCGGGGCGGCCAGGGCGAGAGCCGGGAACAGGTAGCGCTCGTGCACCCGGGTGGGGAGCACGAAGAAGGCGATGGCCAGGACGAGGGCGCCGATGAGGAGCCCGCGCATGTCGTCCCGCCGCGCGATCGCGACGAGCGCGACCAGGGCGACGACGACGAACAGGAGTGCACCGACCGTCTGCCACGTCACCGCCGTGGAGCCCAGGGCGAAGGCGAGCTGGGTGTCGTCACCCCAGAATCCCAGCCCATCACCCAGTGTGGAGATGGGGTTCCGCCACAGGTTGAACGCGTTCACGGTCAGGCCCGTGTACGTGTTGCTGGCCTCGCAGAACTTTCCGATCAGGCTCGTCGTCGCGTCGGCCGGCGGCAGCCCGAGGCAGCCGACACCGCCGGGCGTGGTGGACGGCGAGAAGAGCGACATCCCGAACGGGAGCATGAGCACCACGAGCGAGGTGACGCCCACCGCCAGCGAGGTGAGGACCCGCAGGGGATCGCGCCTCCCGGCGTGCGCGGGATCGGACGAGCGACCGAAGAGATGGCGCTTGAGCCCGACGAGGATGACGACCGGGATGAGGAACGCGAACTGGAACTTCACGAGCATCGCGAGGATGGCCCCGAACGCGGCGGCCTCGGTCCAGCCACGGCCGAGCGCGTAGATCGTGGCGAGCAGCACGAGAGTGCCGACGGAGTCGATCTGCCCCCACACGGCGGAGTCGAAGATGACGCCCGGGCTGAAGAGATAGACCGTGGCAGCCGCCAGGCCGAGCGTCTCCGCGCCGATGCGGAAGCGCGCGCGATCCACGAGGGCCGGCGCCCACCGGCGGGCGATGACGAACAGCATCCACGCGACGCCGATGTCGGCGAGGATGCCCGGGATCTTCACCAGCCCGGAGGTGGCGTTGGCGCCGAACAACGGCTGGAGCGCACCGCCGACGATGCCGAGGAACCAGAGGACGTAGAGGTAGCCCGGCGGATAGTCGGCGAACCAGTCCGGGGCGTAGAACCCGCCCGGCCCCACCGCCGCCATCCGTTGCGCCCAGGCCGTGAAGGCGCCGATGTCGTTGGCGAGGCCGCTCTTCGGCAGGTAGACGCCGGCGATGAGCACGCGCAGCACGAGGCCGAGGACGAGGATGAGCGCGAGGATCGTGCCGGGGTCGAGCCGCCGGATCGCGTCGATCGCCCGCGTCCCCCGCCCGACGACGGGGTCGCGGGTCATCGGCTGCGGCGCCTTCGGGAGAGGGGCCGCTTCATCTCGGACGCCAAGGTGGCGGTGAGTATACATCGGCCCTCCGGACGCTCCCCGGAGGCCGCTGGTTGCCGCGAACGGTGACCGGATTGGGACCTTCGTCCGGTGCGCGCCGGCAGCGGGTCGCCTACGATGCTCCCCGCTCACCGCGCCCGGCTGCCGGGCCCACATCCCTGAGGAGGCCGACCGACCGATGACCGACGCCGCGCCCGCTCGCCCGCGCCTGACGTTCTTCTTCCCCGCCTACAACGAAGAGGAGAACGTCGAGCAGACGGTCCGCCGCGCGCTCTCGGAGATCGGGCCGCTCGTCGGCGGCTCGATCGAGGTCCTCGTCATCGATGACGGCTCGACCGACCGGACGCCACAGATCGCCGACGCCCTCGCCGCGGAGGATTCGCGGGTTCGCGTCCATCACCAGGAGAACCGCGGCTACGGTGGCGCGCTGCGCTCCGGGTTCGAGCACGCGGCCGGTGAGCTCATCGGCTTCAGCGACGGCGACCTCCAGTTCGACCTCCGCGAGTTCTCGCGGCTGCTCGAGCGGCTCGACGACCCGAAGAAGAAGCCGGTCGACGCGGTCATCGGGTACCGCATCAAGCGTCGCGACCCGCCGCACCGGATCTTCATCGCCAAGACGTACAACGCCATCGCGTCGGTGGTCTTCGGGCTGCGGGTGCGCGACATCGACTGCGCGATGAAGGTGTTCCGCCGTGAGGTCTTCGACGGCCTGCGGCTCGACGCGGACTCGCCGTTCCTCTCGGCCGAGCTGCTCATCAAGCTGAAGGCGCGCGGCGAGCGGCTCGCGCAGGTGGGGGTCACCCACTATCCCCGCGCGGCCGGCACGAACACCGGGGCGAGCTTCCGGAAGATCCTCCGCACTTTCCGTGACATCGGGAAGCTGCGGCTGGCGCTCTGGACGCGCCGGGACGAGGTCCTCGGCCCGCGACGCCCACGCGCCGCCTGACCTGACCCTCAGCTCTCCTCGGGGGGCGGCCCGGACTCGCTGCCGGTGCTCGGCAGGTCCACGTCGAGCGAATTCACGAAGTCCCGGAACACGCTGAGCTTCTCCTCGTCGGGGCCATCCGACTCGTCGTTCTCGTCCGGCTCGACGCCGGCTTCGTCGAGGACCCGCTCGTCCACGTAGATCGGCGAGCCGGTGCGGACCGCCACGCCGATCGCGTCCGACGTCCGCGAGTCGACCTCCGTCTCGTCGCCCGCCGCGGTCTCGAGGTACACCCGCGCGTGGAACGTGCCGTCGATGACGTGGGTGACGACGACACGGCTGACGTTCGAGCCGAGGGCGCCGACGACGCCGACCAGCAGGTCGTGCGTGAGCGGCCGCTCGGCGGAGAGCCCCTGGAGCTTCATGGCGATCGCGTTCGCCTCCGACGCGCCGATCCAGATCGGGAGGTACCGGCTCCGCTCCGACTCCTTGAGGATGACGACATGCTGGCTCGAGAGCATGTGGACCCGCACGCTCTCGACCACCATCTCGATGAGCCGCACGCGGCCGAACGGCTGGTCGGACATGCGCCGATTCTACCGAAGGCTATTCGAGGACGAGCCGAACGACCCCATCGCCGGTGAGGAGGTAGGCGACCGGCGGGCCGTCCGCCACCGACGTCACCGACAGGCCGCGCACGTCGGCCAAGAGGCCGGCCGCGTCGCCGTCCGACGGCGCCAGCCACTGCCGCACGAAGGCGCCATCCGCTCGCTGGAAGGCGATGATCCGGTCGTGCGCCGCGTCGTACACGTAGAACAGCTCGCGATCGCCGACGGTCGCGCCGTCGAGCAGGCGGTAGTCAAGCCCGGGGCGCACGTCGGCGTCCGGCGGCCGATCGAGCGAGTAATCGGCCTGGTCGCGCGGCGACCCGAAGTCGACGCGCGTGACGGTGTCGGCGTGGAGGAGCCAGGCGTTGACGTCGACCCGGAAGTCGCGGGCGTCACGCGGGTCGAGGTCGGGGGTGTCGGTGAGGAACGGCCGAGGTGGATCCGGATAGGTCACCGGGATGACCGCCGGCGGGCTCCAGCGGTCGATCAGGCCGGTCGCCGCGTCGACCACGTAGAGGTTGAAGATCTCGAGCGGCGGCCGATGCTGGAGCGCACCGATGAGCGCCGTCTCCGACCCGATCGCCTCGATGCCGTTCAGCGGCATGCGCCGCGGGATGCGCTCGGCGAGGTCGATGCGCCAGGCCGTGCGTGCGCGGTCGATGACGACGACATCGGTGGCGGCGGTGGCGATGAGCCACGGATCGCCCGGGGTCTCACCACCGTCGAGCTCCTGGCCGGCGCGATAGATGAGCTCGGTGGTGCCGTCGGCCGGGTCGAGACGGACGATGCGCCCGCGCCCGGTCTCGAGGATCCAGAGCGAGCCGTCGCTCGCGGCCACCATGTCGGCCGGCTCAACGTCCTCGAAGGCATCGGTGAGCGACACCACCGTGCCGGGCGCGTCGATGCGGGCGACGCGGTAGAGCGCGTCGAGGCGCCGTTCGATCCGCGCCCGCAGCGACCGGAGCTCGGTGGCCGGCACCCCGGCCGTGGCCGCCAGCTCGAGGGCGGCGTGGGCGTCCGCGAGGAGCTCCGTCGCCTGCTCCGGATCGCGATCGACGAGGTCGGCGCCATCCACGCGCTCCTCGACCGCGTGCAGGAGGTCGGTGGCGTCGGTGATGGAGGTCCGCGCGATCGTCGCCCGCGGGATCGCGTCCGTCGGCGGAACTGACGGCAGCGCGGCCACGTTGACCCCCACCGCCAGGAGCCCGGCCACGACGAGCATTCCGGCTGCGCCGACCCGACGCCGCCGGCCCTGTTCACGGTCCGCGGTGCGCGGGATGGTCCGCGGGTACTCCGGGCGGCGGCGTGGGACGAACGCGAGGACCCACGACAGCAGCACGAGGAGCGCACGGCCGAACGCCCCCTTGGCGCCCTCCGCCGCATCCCCGGCGCGGTGGAGCCCACGACCGATCGCATCGGCCAGCGGCACCGGGCTCTGGTCCGGCAGCCCGGCGAACGGCTCCGCCGGTCGGACGGGCTCGAGCTGATGCGTCGTGGCCGTCGCGGACAGCTCGTTGATCTCGATCGCGAGGATGCCGTCCGACCCGGAGCCCCCGCGGATGGCGAACACCTGCTGGAGGTGCTCGACCGCCTGGGCCGGCCGCATGTGCGCCAGGGAGCGCTTCAGCTCGTCGACACCCACGGTCTGCGCGAGGTGGCGGCTGACGAGCGCGATCCGGTCATCGGGCGCCACGCCTCCCTGCCAGGTGTAGGGCTCGACCTCGAGCGCCTCGCCGAGCGTCCCGGCCACGCGCCGCTGCCGGACACGCGGGTCCTCCTCGCGCACGGCCGGCGGCGGCGGAACCTCGTACATGCGCCCGTCCCGGACGACGACGGCCGAGGCGGGACCGAGCTTCGCGACGTGGGCCTCACGGCCACGCACGACGACCGCCACGATGCTCACGCCGGAGCGCCGCGGGATGACGAGCCGCCGGCGCTGGTGGTAGAGGCGCCGGTTCGCCGACCGCAGGGCCTTGCCGAGCGCGACGAGCACGCCCGCCGACAGGTCGTAGTAGTACTCGCGGGTGAGGGCCGTGATCACCTCGCGCGTCGCCCGCTCGAGCTGCGGCGTGCCGCCGGTCAGCTGGGCGAGGACGAAGAGGCTGCCCTTCGTGCGGGCAAGCGCGCCGACCGCCGGCTCCTCGAAGGCGACGACGTCGAACGCGTCGGCCGGCCGCTCCTCGGCGGACGGCAGCCCGATCCTGGTGGCGAGGCGGTTGCTCATATGGCCCGGGTTGGTTCTTTCTGGCGGCCCTCGTCGGTGAGTATAGGGACGCGTCAGGCGCCGCCTCGACCCACCGATACGGCCATTCCGAGCAACACGATGGTCGCCCCCGGCCGGCCGCGCATCCGCTCGTTCATCGCCCACACCAGGGCCTCGGAACGCAGCGTCAGCTCCTGCGCGAGGATCGCGTCCGATGCGTCGACGTGTGCCGTGCCGCCCGTGACGCGAGTCACCCGGCTCCACAGGGGCGCACGGTCGAGACGGGCCGCCTCCACCACCTCGGCCCACGCCACCCGGACCTGCGCGATGGCCAGCTGCTCCGCGGCACCCGGCCCCATGCACTCCGCCAGCACGCGCTGGACTGCCGCGCCGGCCTCGTCACGCGCGCTCATGGCGCCGGCTCCGGCTCGAGCCGGCCGTCGGTGATCTTCCAGACCGCCGCACCACGCTCCCGGGCGGCTGCGAGCGAGCCGGGGTCGGCGGTCGTGACGATGACCTGACCGCGATCCGCGAGCAGCTCGGACAGTCGCTCGGCACGGCCCGGGTCGAGCTCGCTGAACACGTCGTCGAGAAGGACGACCGGCCGCGGGCCGTCGGCGCCGAGGAGGTCGGTCTCGGCGAGCTTCATGGCGAGGATGATCGTCCGCTGCTGCCCGCGGCTGGCGTGCGTGGCCACGTCCCGACCACCGAGCTCGGCCCGCAGGTCGTCGCGTTGCGGGCCGACGAGGCTGACCCCGTTCCAGGCCTCCTTCGGTCGCACCTCGGCGATCCGTCGCCGGTAGGCCGCCGTCAGCTCCTCGACCGCCGGCAGGCGGTGCGCAACCGCGGCACGCTCGGGCCACGCGTCCTTCAGGCCGTCGAGGTAGGCGAGCTCCACGCTCGCGCCACGCTCCTCGGGCGCCGCCACCGCGTCGTGGAGGGGTCCGATGCGCTCGCGAAGATCGGCGAGCACCTCGAGCCGGCCGAGCATGACCCGCGCGCCCACCTGGGCGAGCTGGTCGTCCCAGAAGGCGAGGGAGTCGATCGGCGCCTCCTCGGCCCGGATGGCGCGCAGCAGCGCGTTCCGCTGGGTGAGGATCCGCGCCGCCTCGGTGAGGTCGCGGGCGGCACGTCGGTCGCGCTGGGCGAGGATGCCGTCCAGGAAGCGGCGCCGGTCCGAGGGCGACCCGACGAGCAGGAGCATTTCCTCGGGCCGGAACAGGACCGAGCGCGCGGTCTCGGCCAGGGTCGACGTCCGGCGCGGGACGCCGTTGACCATGAGCCGCTTTCGCAGGCCGGCGGGCGGCTCGATGCCGGGGACGACGAGCTCCACCGTGGCCCCGCCGGCGGCCGTTCCGCCACCGAGCTCGAGGCGCACCCGACCGAACGCGGCGCCGTGGCGGACGAGGTCGGCGTCGACCGTCGCGCGGTGCGAGCGGCCGGTGATCGTGACGTGGATCGCCTCGAGCAGGTTCGTCTTGCCGGTCCCGTTCGGCGCGACGACCACGGTGAGGCCGGCGGCCGGGCGCAGGTCGGCGGTCGCGTAGCTGCGAACGTCGGTGAGCTCGAGGCGGGTCAGCGCCATGGCGACGTCGTGCGAGCGACGGGCCACCGGGAGTGCGGTGGCGTCGAGCGCCACGGTCCGGTCGACCGTCAGGAGGCGGTCCGCACCGGCATGATCACGTGGACGTAGTCGTCCTTGCCGATGCCACGGATGACGCCCGGTGCGAGCGGCCCGGACAGCTCGAGGGCCGCCTCCTCCGAGCCGAGGTTGCTGAGCACGTCGATGAGGTAGCGGGCATTGAACGCGATCGACGTCGGCGAGCCCTCGAGGGCCGCCTCGACGCTGTCCGCGTTGTCCCCCACGTCGGCGGCGTGCGCCGTGATCGACACGCCGGCGCCATCGGCATCGTCCCCGCCGAGCTCGATCTTCACGATGTTCGCGCTGTCACGGGCGAAGATGCTCGCTCGCCGCGTGCCGGCCAGGAACGCCTCGCGATCGATGACGGCCCGTGAGCTGTGGTCCTTCGGGATGACCGGCTCGTAGTTGGGGAACTGGCCCTCGATGAGCCGGCTCACGAGGTCGATGCCCTCGACGTGGAAGAGCACCTGGCTCTTGTTCGGGGTGACCGTGATCTCGATCGCGGCTTCGGCATCGGGGAGGATGCGCATGAGCTCCGCGTACGACCGGCCCGGCACGACGATGGTGACGTCCGGGCTGACCGCCTTGTCGAGCGTCAGCGTCCGCACCGCGATCCGGTAGTTGTCAGCTGCGGCGAGCGTCATCGTGTCACCCGACAGGCGGGTGAGCACGCCGGTGAGGATCGGCCGGCTCTCGTCGCTGGCGGCCGCGAACACGACCTCGCCGAGCGCCTCGCGCAGGGCTCGCGCGTCCACCGAGGTGGCCGGCGTCTCGCCGATGGCGGCAACGACCGGGAACTCGTCGGCCTCGATGCCCTTGATGCTCGAGCGGTTGTTGCCGCAGGTGAGCTTGAGCGTCCGATCCTTGGGCGACAGGACGAGATCGATCCGCTGGTTCGGCAGCGAGGCGACCAGGTCGGTGAGCAGCCGCGCCGGCACCGTGATCTCGCCTTCTTCGGCGACCTTGCCGGGCACCCAGCAGTTGATGCCGATCTCGAGGTTCGTGGCCGTCAGCTTCAGCCCGCCGTTCTCGGTCTTCAGCAGCACGTTGGCGAGCACCGGCAGGGTGGCTCGACTGCTCACCGCGCGGCTCACGGTCTGGAGCCCGCGCACCAGGTTCTCCTGCATCACCGAGACGTTCATACGGACCTCTTCTCTGGCCTCCATGGATGGATGCGGTTATCCACGGAGCTCTTCCGTGCTCTCATCGGTCTTCCTTAGGATACTCATCCGTCGCCGTCTCTCTTCGGGGTGTGGACGGTGTGGACGAGACCCGTCGCCGCCCTCGTCGTCCCTCCTGCGATCCCCTGCGGATAACCGGCCCGCGATGGTGGACGGCGGCCCCGGATTCGGGGATCTGCGGCGGATGGAAACGTCGAGTCGGTGGACGGAGGGTACCCGGGTCGAAGCGAAAGCGTCCCGATTGTCCACATCGGCCCCGAGATATCCACGAGAACGGGCCACTTATCCACCAAATGGGTCCATCGGCGTGCCGGACAGGACCATCGGTCGCTCGGTGAGCGACCAGGCGATCACTCGGAGTAGATCATCTCCCGCACCGCGCTGATCTCGCGTCGCATCTCGTCGTTCTCGCTCAGCTCGCGGGCGATCTTGTCGCAGGCATGGAGGACGGTCGAGTGGTCGCGGCCACCGAGCTCGGCGCCGATGCGGAGGAGGCTGATGTCGGTCTCCTCGCGGATGAGGAACATCGCGATCTGGCGCGGCACGACGATCGCGCGGTCGCGCTTGCTGCTGCGCAGCAGATCGAGGTGGACGCCGTAGTAGTCGGCCACCGCACGCACGATGCGCTGCGGGGTGATCGACTTCTTGCGCGGGTTGTACATGACGTTGCTGAGGACCGCCGACGCCAGCTCGATGTTCACCGGCAT
>DASVFG010000104.1:0-23213 GCA_036380155.1 Candidatus Limnocylindria bacterium | reverse complement strand
TGGTCTTACCGGCGTCGACGTGCGCCAGGATGCCGAGATTGAGCGTGCGCATTGAGCCTCATGCCTTCCGAGTGAGTCGTTCTCATCTGGTTGGTCATGGGTTCACGCATCTCGGTCCTCGCTTCCTGCACCTTCGGTTCCTGTCCCGTAGAGAGTGGCATGCGCGGTCAAGTCGCACGCATCTGTGCCGGGAGCGACCGCGGAGCCGATAGGATCGGGAGCGATGCGCATCGGGATCCTCTCCACCCGGCTCTTCGGGGTCGACGGCGTGACGTTCGAGGCCGCGAAGTGGGAGGCGGTGCTCACACGCATGGGCCACGACGTGCGGCTGTTGGCCGGCGAGGTCGATGCCCTGCGTCCGACGGCGCAGGTGGTGCCGCCGATGCACTTCACCTACCCGCCGGCGGCGCGCGTGACGGCTGCCGCGTTCGACCGGGCCAGCGACGCGGACGCGGTGCGCACGGAGATCGATCGGTTGGCCACGCAGCTGCTGCCGGTCCTCGACGCGTGGGTCTCGGCGCACCGCATCGAGCTCCTGATCGTGGAGAACGCCTGGGCGATCCCGATGCACCTCCCGCTCGGTGTGGCGCTCCGCCGACTCGTCCAGTCGACGGGACTGCCGGCCATCGGCCACCACCACGACTACTGGTGGGAGCGCGAGCGGTTCGCCGGCTGCGTCGTGCCCGAGGTGCTCGATGCGGCGTTCCCGCCCGACCTCCCGGGCATCCGCCACGTCAGCATCAACAGCCTCGCCGCGACCGAGCTGCGGCGGCGACGCGGCATCGCGTCCTCGATCATGCCGAACGTCTTCGACTTCCCCGCTCAACGCCCCCGCGCGCATCCAGCCATGCGGCGCCGGATGCGACGCGAGCTCGGCATGGCCGATGGCGGCATCCTCGCCGTCCAGCCGACGCGGGTGGTGCCGCGCAAGGGCATCGAGCTCTCGATCGAACTCCTCGGCCGCCTCGAGGATCCGGACGCCGTGCTCCTCATCACCAGTCCCGCGGGCGACGAGGGACTGGACTACCTCGTCGACCTCGAGCGGCTGGCTGAGCGGTACGGGGTCACGCTGCGCTACGCGGCCGATCGCTTCGCGCCCGACTTCGAGGGACAGCCCGTTCGGCCGGCGCATACGCTCCACGACGCCTACCTCGCGGCCGATCTCATCACCTATCCGTCGTTGTACGAGGGCTACGGCAACGCGCTCGTCGAGGCGATGGTCTACGGGCGGCCGGTGGTGGTGAACCGCTACTCGGTGTACGACGCCGACATCCGGCCCCTCGGGTTCCGGTTCATCGAGATCGACCGCGCCATCACCGACGCCACCGTCGCCGCCGTCCGAGATGCCCTCGCCAACCCGCGTCGGCAGCAGGCCATCGCCCGCCACAACTACCGGTTGGGCCGGAAGCACCTCTCGTACGGCATGCTCCAGCGACGCCTGGGCCGATGGATTCGCAAGCTCATGCCCTCGTCCGAGGAGGCGGGAGAGGTCTAGCTCCCGGCGGCGTACGCGGACAGACGGGCGAGGACCGATTCCCACCCCTCGCGGATGCCGTCCCCGTCGCCGGCGAGATCGTCCAGCACGTGCTCGACGACGACGCGGGTGCCCCCGTCCGCCGGCTCGAACCTGATCGTCACCGGCTCCTCGGCCCCTGCGACCCCGTCGGTCAGCCAGCGCCACGTCAGCCGCAGCTGCCGGGGCCGATCGATCGCCACGACCTCGCCTTCGACGCCGATGCCGGCCGCGTCCGAACGGATCGCGTACGCCCCGCCCGGCCGCGCATCGAAGGCGTACGTCGTGTCCGGGATGTGCGGCCACCACCACGTTGCGAGCGCGTCGGGGTCCAACCAGGCATCCATGACGCGATCGACGGTGGTGGCGACCCGCTGTTCGACGACGATCGGGTCCCCCACGTCAGGCAGCGACGAGGGCGTAGACCCGCTCGCGGACCTCTTCGAGGTCGACTTCCGGCGTGGACGTGCCGCCGGTGATCCCGATGCGCGCCTTGCCGCGCAGCCAGTCGGCGTGCTCGGATGCCAGCTCATCGGCATCGGCGACGTGGACGGTATCGGGCAGGATCTCGCGGCACTTCACCGCCAGCTCCTTCGTGTTCGAACTGTTCTTGCCGCCGACCACGATCATCGCGTCCACCTCGCGCGCCAGCTTCACGCTGTCGTCCTGTCGGGTGAGCGTGACCGGGCAGACGGTGTTCACGACGCGCAGGTCGTGGCAACGGCGCAGGCAGAACGCGGCGAACTCCTCGAGCTTCTGCGGCAGGATCGTCGACTGCGAGAGGACGCCGATCTTCTTCGTCCGCGGCACGCGGTCCCAGGTGGATCGGTCCATGTCGTCGACGACCACATGCTTCTCACCCGCGTAGCTGCGGACGCCCTTCACCTCGGGATGGTCCTCGTGGCCGATGATGCAGACGGTGTAGCCGGCTTCGTCGAGCTCACGGGCCGCCTTCTGGCTCTGGAGGACCCACGTGCAGGTGGCGTCGATGACCTCGAGGTCGCCCTTGCCCTTCACCTGCTCGAACTCCGAGCGCGGAACTCCGTGTGCGCGGATGACGAGCGTGCCGCCCTCGACCTGGTCGGCCAGGTCGGCGGTGCGGATGCCGCGGTCGGAGAGGTCGGCCTTGATGCCCGGGTTGTGCACGAGCTGCCCGAGCGTGGTGACCTCCTTGCCCTCCTCGCGCGCGTGCTTCGCCTTGTCGATGGCGAGGCGCACGCCGTAGCAGAAGCCGGCGCGCTCGGCGATGCGGACGTCGGGCCGGGTGGGGATTGCGGTGGTCATCATGCTCATTGTACGAAGGGATGGCGCCGTCCGATGGATCCACGATCTGAAGGGCCGGCGTCGGGAGGTGCTGTGGTGGGAGTTGGAGCGCCACGTGACGCGACCATCGTGGTGGTGTTGGCCCTCGCCGCGGGGCTCCTGGTGTTCCTCGCTCTCATGCCGCTCAGCGGCACGGCGGCGATCCCGCCACAGTGCTACTCGCTGGTGGGGTACGAGGTGCCGTGCGACGCTGGCCCCGCCCTGCTCGCGGGCGTCATCACGACCGGGACGGTCGCGCTCGTGGGCTGGTGGGTCACTCGCCGACGGTAGCCGGCGACCGAGGGGCCGCGACGCGTCGCTGGTCGGGGGGCAGCAGGGCCTCGATGGCCGACATGATCCGTTGCGTGCCCTCGGCCATGGCCTCGCGGTCGAGCCGACCCGAGGCGACGTGTGGCAGCGAGAACGGCTCGCCGTAGCGAATGACGACCCTTGACGGGCGGGGGAAGCGCGCGCCGCGCGGAAAGATGTGCTGCGTCCCGCTGATGGCGGCCGGCACGATGGTGGCGCCCGAGCGCATGGCGATCAGGGCCGCGCCGGGCTTTCCCTCGCGCAGGTGGCCGGTTCGCGAGCGCGTGCCCTCCGGGAACATCGCGATCGGCCGGCCATCGGCGAGCGCCTCGAGGCTGAAGCGCTGGGCAGCCCGGTCGCCCTCGCCCCGGCGGACGAAGTACACGCCCGCCTGGGTCGCCAGCCAGCCGATGACCGGCCAGCCACGCATCTCGATCTTCGCCATGAAGTGCACGACGCGCCCGATCTGGTGGCCGGACGCCCAGCCCATCATCAGCGGGTCGACGTTCGAGCAGTGGTTGCAGACGAGGATGAAGGCGCCGCTGCGCGGCAGGTGCTCGATGCCCTCGATCCGCGCTCCCCACAGCAGGCGGGAGACGAAGCCGATGATCGCCGCGCCGGGGTGGTAGAACCAGCTACGCATCGGCCGTCGCCTCCAGGCGCGCGACGATCGCCTCCACGCAGGCCTCGACATCGGTGACGCCGGTGTCGAGCACGAGCGCGTCGTCCGCCTGGCGGAGCGGTGCGACCTCCCGGCCGGAGTCGGCGGCGTCCCGGCGCAGGATCTCGGCAAGGTAGGCATCGAAGCGCGAGGGGTCCCCCATCTCCGCCGCTCGCCGACGCGCCCGGATGTCCGGGTCGGCGGTGAGCCACACCTTGAGGGTGGCATCCGGCAGGACGACGGTGCCGATGTCGCGGCCGACCATCACGGTGTCGCCGCGCAGGGCCGCCGCGCGCTGGACGCCGAGCATCGCGTGGCGCACCTCGGCGTGGCGGCTCACCGAGCTGACCGCACGGTCGACCTCCGGCGTGCGGACCGCCTCGGTGACATCCCGCCCGTCGAGGAGCACGGTCTCGAGTCGATCGGGGAAGACGGCGGCATCCGGACGCTCCACCTCGATCCCATGGATCGCGGCGAGGTCGCCGAGCGCCGTGCCGTCGTCCAGATCGGTTCCATCTTCCAGCGCTGCCAGCGTGAGCGCGCGATACATGAGCCCGGTGTCGACGAACGTGGCGTCGAGCCGCTCGGCGAGAGCGTGCCCGACCGTCGACTTGCCTGCGCCGGATGGACCGTCGATGGCGATGCGCAGCGTCATCGACGTGCGGCCCGC
The DNA here is from genome assembly GCA_036380155.1 of Candidatus Limnocylindria bacterium. GTDB lineage: Bacteria > Chloroflexota > Limnocylindria > QHBO01 > QHBO01 > JACDBZ01. The sequence continues at coordinate 18,758 of DASVFG010000104.1, read as the reverse complement.
TGGGCGAGCGAGGCGACCTCGCGTGGCCGGAGGAGCCGCCACTGGCCCTCGCGCAGGCCGGTCAGCGAGAGGGAGCCGATGCGCGTGCGCACGAGGCGGTCGACGCGACACTCGACGAAGTCGAACAGACGACGCACCTCACGCTTCCGGCCCTCGCCGATCTCCACCCGCAGCCATGACCCGCGCTCGTCGCGGCTGCGCTCGATCTCCTGTGGCGGCGGGAGGTAGCGCGCGGCGAGCAGGCGGGCCGGGCCGTCCTCGAGCTCGATGCCCTTGCGCAGGCGGTCGAGCTGCACGCGGGTCGGTGCCGGGTCGACGAGTGCCGCGTACTCGCGGACGTGGCCGTAGCGCGGGTGGAGCACGCGATTCGCCCAGTCGCCGTCGTTCGTGAGGATCATCAGCCCCTCGGACTCGACGTCGAGGCGGCCAGCCGGCCAGAGCCGCTCACCTCCGTCGTCGACGAGGGCGAGGACGGAGCGACGGCCCCGCTCGTCGTGCGCCGAGGAAAGGTAGCCACGGGGCTTGTGGACGGCGAGATGGACGGCCGGCGCGGACATCTCGACCACGCGCCCATCGAGCTCGATGCGGTCGGTGGCGGGGTCGGCCGAGTCGCCGAGCCCCGCACGCGTGCCGTTGACCGTGACGCGACCGTCCGCGACGAGCTGCTCCGCGGCGCGCCGTGACGCGACGCCCGCACGGGCGAGGAGCTTCTGGAGGCGCTCACGCGCCATCGGGTTCGGTCTCCGCGGCCGCGGCATCGGCCGGCGCCGGGGGCGGCTCGGTGAGCGCCGCGAGCTGGGCCGCGTCCGACGAGAGCGGCGGCAGGTCGTCGAGCGAGGTGAGCCCGAAGCGCTCGAGGAACGTGAATGTCGTGCCGAACAGCACGGGGCGGCCCGGCGTGTCGCGCCGCCCGATCTCCACGACCAGTCGGCGATGCATGAGCGAGCGGATCACGTAGTCGGAATCGACGCCGCGGACGCGCTCGACGTCCCCGCGCGTGCAGGGCTGGCGGTACGCGATCACGGCGAGCGCCTCGAGGGCGGCGGGTGTGAGCCTCGCCTCCTCGCGAGCGGCGTAGGCGGCGAGCTGCGCACCCACCTCCGGTGCCGTGACCAGCTGCCAGGCGTCCTCGTTGCGCTGGACGCGGATGCCGCGCTCGTCCTCGTCGAGCCGCTCCGCGAGCGCGGCCAGCGTCGCCTCGGCCTGGAGCTTCGGCACGCCTCCGAGCTCGGCGATCTCCGCGGTCGTCAGCGGCCGCTCGGCGATGAACAGGAGCGCCTCGTAGAACACCGCGGGATCGGTCGTCGGCGCGTCCCGCGTCATGGTGCGCGCTCCGGGATCTGCTCGATGACGATCGGCCCGAAGAGGTCGTGCTGCTCCGCGCTGACCTGCCGTCGACGCACGAGCTCGAGGGTGGCGAGGAATGTGATGGCGGCCTCCGTCCGTGAGCGGCAGCGCGCGAGGATCGTCTGGAGCAGCACGCGGCCACCCCCGGCGAGCGCCTCGCGCAGGACGGCGATCTGCTGGCCGATGGTGATCTCGCGCGGCACGACGGCCGGCGGCGGCGCCACCGGCTCCGGAATCGCGGCAAGCGTCTCGAGGGCGGCGGCGAGGACGGACGGCGACATCGGCTCGACCGGAGCCTCGGGCAGGTCGGACTCGCGGGGCTCGCGGCGCATGGTCGGCGAGACACCGTCCCGCTCCCCGAGCTGCGCGGCCGCGTCGCGGAGGGAGCGGTACTCGACGAGGCGACGTCGCAGCTCCTCCTCGTCGACCTCGTCGCTGCCGTCGGGCAGCGCGGGCAGCGGCTCGGTCGGCAGGAGCCGGCGGGATTTCAGGTAGATGAGCTGGGCCGCGATGGCCACGAACTCCGAGAGGTTGGCGGCGTCGACCGGGTGCCGCGCGAGGTGCTCGACGTACGCATCGGCCACCTCGGCGAGCGGCACGGTCATGACGTCGAGCTGGCGCGACTCGATGAGGTGGAGGAGGAGCGCCAACGGACCCTCGAACACCGGCAGCGCGAGCGTGAACTCGCCGCCGCCCACGGCGACCGCCACGCTGGACTCGGGCTCGACGGGAATCGGCTGCATCGCTTCAGGATGCGTCATCGGCGGCGACCAGCGCGCGCAGGAGCTGCGCGTCCTCGTCCGGAACGTTCCCACGCAGGAACGCGACCGCACGCGGGGAACAGCCCGCCGCCTCCGCCAGCTGTGCGGACAGCCGAGCGTGGTGGAGGTAGAGGAACCACGGATGACGCCACGACCGTGGGTCGGGCGACGCGATCCGATGGAGGAGCCGCGGGGCCAGGGCCTCGAGCAGCACGCCTCCGACGCGGTGCCAGATGCGAACGCGATGTCCCTTCGCCACGTCGTGGAGCAATCCCGCCACCCGCACGTCGGGGTCCTCGATCCCCTGCCTCGCCAGCGCGCCCACGACGTCGATGGCGTGGCGCCGATCCGCCACCGGCATGCCCTCGAAGAGCGCGGCCGCGGTCGGCGGCAGCTGGGCGAGCGCATCGGCCTCCTCGGCAGGATCGACGCGAGCGCGAACGTGCGCGGCGAACTGGGCGACGCGGCGGCGCCAGCTCACACGCCGAGGAGGAGCCGGGCGAGGTCCCGGGCGAAGCCGAGGATCCAGCCGAGCGGGTCGATCGGGCTGTTCATCGAGCTGAGGATGACGAGCACGAGGAGCACGAAGATCCCGTACTGCCCGTAGCGCCGCATGAAGAGCGCCTGTCGGGGCGGGAGGAAGGCGAGCGCCACGTTGTAGCCGTCGAGCGGCGGGATCGGCAGGAGATTGAAGATCGCGAGCACCACGTTGAAGACGACGACCCAGAAGATCGTCATGCCGACGAACGTGCCGAGGCCGATGTCCGCCTGGCCGAGCACCCGGAAGACGATCGCGAACACGACGGCGAGGCTGAGGTTGGCGATCGGTCCGGCGGCGGCCACCATCGCCAGCCCGGCGCGGCCGTTGCGCAGCGCCGCGGGGTTCACCAGCACCGGCTTCGCCCAGCCGAATCCCGCCACGAGCAGGAGGAGCGCGCCGATCGGGTCGATGTGCGGGATCGGGTTGAGGGTCACGCGACCCATCGCCCGCGGCCGGTGGTCGCCGAGCTGATCGGCGACGTAGGCGTGGCTGAACTCGTGGAACGTCAGGCCCACGAGGAGCGCGATGATGCCCGCGATCAGCTGCTCGAGGGGGGCGTCGCCGAAGAGCACGGTCGGTCAGCTCAGGCGAGGCGCGGCAGGAGGTCGCCGAGGAGCGTCACGAGCCGGCCGGCGCCGATGCGCCCCATCTCGATGACCTCCTCGTGGGTCGCGCCGGTCTCGACGTCGTCGGTCGCCTTGTTCGTGATGAGGCTGAAGGCGAGGACCTCCACGCCGGCATGGCGCGCCACGATCGTCTCGTGCGCCGTGCTCATCCCGACCGCATCGGCCCCGAGGCCGCGGAGCATGCGCATCTCGGCCCGGGTTTCATAGGATGGTCCGGAGAGCATGACGTACACCCCCTGGCGCAGCGCCACGCCCGTTCGCTCGGCGGCCTCGAGCGCGGCGGCCCGCAGGCGCGGGTCGTAGGCATCGGTGAGCGGCGGGAAGCGCGGCCCGAATCGGTCGAGGTTCGGCCCGAACAGCGGGTTGTCGCCCGACAGGTTGAGGTGATCGGTGAGGAGCATGACGTCGCCTGGCTCGAAGTCCGCGTTCAGCCCGCCCGCCGCGTTGGTGAGGACGAGCGTGCCCGGCCCGAGGGCGAGCACCGCGCGGAGGAGGAGCGTCGCCTCGCGATGCGAGTACCCCTCGTACGGGTGGGCGCGGCCGGAGCACACGAGCGCCGGCACGCCACGGATGGCCCCGGCCACCAGCTCGCCGGCGTGGCCCTCGACCGCGGCACCCGGGACGCCCGGGATGTCGCGGTACGCGATCACGACCCGCGGCGACGGGTCGAGGAGCTCGACGACCCCGCCCAGGCCCGAGCCGAGGACCGCCACGAGCTTCGGCTCGGCGAGCTCCGGGGCCTCCGCCGCCAGCCGCTCGCGAATGGCGTCGGTGGCGGCGGTGATGCGGCGATCGAGCTCCGCGCCGTAGACCCCGTCGGGGAGATTCCCGAGGGTGGGCTCCCCCACCTACATCCGCTCCAGCAGGTCGCGCTTCTTCGCCTCGTACTCCTCGGGAGTGATGAGTCCCTTGTCGCGGAGGCCGGCGAGCCGCTCGAGCGTGGCGCCGAGCTCGTCGGCCGGCGACGGTGCGGGTGGCAGCGGCGGGGCCGGGGTCGGCGCCGGGTGCGGCTCGGGCTGGACGGGTGCCACGTTCTCGTGGACGGCAACGCGGTCGGATCCGGCGCGCGGCGGCATCGCCTCGGCTCGCTGCATCGGCGGCGCGTCGGCGACGCGCTGGTAGCGCGGTGGCGCGAGATCGGGGTTCTCCAGCATCTGCTTCTGGTCGAACATCGCCTTCTTGAACTGCACCGGGTCCGCGATCATCGGGAAGTCGGCGACATTGCTGCCGGCGTTCAGCTCTTCCGCGGCGGTCAGGATGTCGAGCGTGCCGAAGCCGAAGACACGCCCGAACAGGCTCTGGTCGAGGCGCGCGTCGTTGATCTTCTCGAGGCTCGAGTCCGACACGCTCTTATTGAGGACGCCTTCGGCGCGGATCACCCGGCGCGTGGTGATGAGCCACTCCTGGTTGCGCCAGTCCCACAGGACGAAGCCGATGGCGCCGATGGCGGCGAGCAGGCCGACGAATCCGACGATGGTCAGCACGCCGTCGACACTGTCGCCGCCGACCGGTGCCTCCTGGCCCGCCAGGAAGATGACGATGGCCAGGGCGACGATGGCGAGCAGGATCCACAGCCAGCAGCGGGCGATCACCGCGAACCAGTGCTGGCGACTCTCGTAGACGACTTCCTCGCCCCGGCTCAGCAGATTGCGCGCGTAGCTCATCAGGTGGTTCGACCCTCCGTTCGTGGCGTCACGTCAGGCTCTCGGATGCGCTCGCGCGTAGACCTCGCGGACGCGTTCGCCGGTCAGGTGCGTGTAGAGCTGGGTGGTGCTGATGCTAGCATGGCCGAGGAGCGCCTGGACCACCCGCAGATCGGCTCCACCCTCGAGCAGATGAGTCGCGAAGCTGTGCCGGAACGTGTGCGGCGTGACGCGCTCGCGGACCTCCGCCACCTCGGTCCAGTGGCGCACCAGCCGCCACACTGACTCGCGGGTCATGCGTCGCCCTCGGGTGCTCACGAACTCGGCTTCCACTGGATGACCGGCCGTCCACGCCGGCCGTGGACCGGACCGATAGCGATGCAGGCGCTCGCGGGCCTCGTCCCCCATCGGCACCCGTCGCTCCTTGTTGCCCTTGCCGATCACACGCAGCTGCTGGTGCGGCAGGTCCACGCGGTCTGCGTCGAGACCGACGAGCTCGCTCACTCGCAACCCGCAGCCGTAGAGCAGCTCGAGGATGGCCCGATCGCGGATGCCGACGGGATCGTCGGGCGGCGGCGCGTCGAGGATGCGGACGACGTCGTCGGGGGCGAGGACATCGGGGAGGTAGGTGCCCGATTTCGGCGCATCCACGAGGGCGGGCACGTCGCGCGTGGCGAGCCCCTCGCGCAGCGCAAAGCCGTAGAAGCTGCGCACCGCGGCGCTCTTGCGTGCCTGGGTGGATCCCTTCATCCCGTCCCGCTGGAGCGCGGCGACGAAGTCGAGCAGCGCCTGCGGATCGTCCTTCCAGCGGCCGGCGGCGTGCTCGGCGAACTGCGCGAGGTCCCGGCGGTACGCGGCGATCGTGAGCGGCGACAGGCCGCGCTCCACCCGGAGCTCGACGAGGAAGGCGTCGATGGCCTCGTCGAGCGCCGTGTCGGTCACGTCCCGGGCGCCTCACCGGCGCCACGCAGGAGCGCCTCCGCCGCGGCACGCGCCTCGCCGCCGGCCGCCTCGCCGGCCAGCATGGCCGCGAGCTCGATGGTGCGCTGCTCCGGATCGAGGACTCGCACGTCGGTCGTCGTGCGACCGTCCACGACACGCTTCCCGACCACGAGGTGGGCGGCGGCGTATGCGGCGACCTGCGGCAGGTGGGTGACGCACACGACCTGGTGGAACGCGCCGAGCGCGCGGAGCCGCTCCCCGATGGCCGATGCGTTCCGCCCGCCGACGCCGGCATCGACCTCATCGAAGACGAGGAGCGGCGTGTCGTCCGTGGCGGCCAGGACGACCTTGAGCGCCAGTGACAACCGGCTCGCTTCCCCGCCCGACGCGATGCGTCCCAGCGGCCGCGGCGGCTCACCGGGGTTCGGGGCGAAGGCGAAGGTGACGCGATCGGCGCCGGTCGGTCCCACGTCCACGTCGGCGAGCTCCACGGCGAACGCGTCGGCCGGCAGCCCGAGAGCCGGCAGCTCGTGGTTGACCGAGCTCGCGAGTCGCTCGGCGGCAGCAGCCCGTGATGTGGTGAGCACGGCCGCGGCCGCGTCGAGCGCCTGCCGGCGGGCGGCCTCTTCGACCCGCAGTCGCTCCCGCGCTCCCTCCTGGTCCTCGAGCCGCGCCAGCTCGTCGGCCGCGGCGTCGCCGAACGCCACCACGGCCTCGAGCGTGTCGCCGTACTTGCGCCGCAGGTCGTAGAGCAGGGCGAGCCGCTCCTCGGCCGCCGCACGGGTGGCGGGGTCGAGCTCCACGCCCTCGCTGGCGTCGGCGACGTCCCGTGCCAGCTCGACCGCCTCCGCGGCGAGCGCGGCGGCGCGGTCGGCGAGCGGCGCGAAGCGCTCGTCGTGCTGTGCTGCGCCGATGAGGCCGCGCTCGGCGATGCCGATCGTCTCGCCGGCGCCGCCATCCTCGCGCAGGGCGGCGACCGCCTCGGCGGCGGCGCGCGCGATCGACTCGGCGTGCGTCGCCGCGCGGAGCTGCGCCTCGAGCTCGTCGTCCTCGCCGGCACGCGGCGCCGCGGCGGTGATCTCGTCGGATTGGTGGCGCAGAAGCTCGACCCGGCGCGCCAGCTCGCGGGGATCGGTGAGGAGCTCGCTCGCGCTCGCGACCGCGCTGCGCCAGGCGCGATGGGCCTCGGCCACGGCCAGGACGAGCGCCGCATGTCCGGCGAACGCGTCGAGGAGCGCCAGTTGCCGGGCAGGCTCGAGCAGGCGTTGGCCCTCGTGCTGGCCGTGGATCTCGCCGAGGCGCGAGCCGACCGACGCGAGGCCGCCGACCGTGACCGCTCGGTCGTTCATGCGCGCGCTCGAACGCCCGTCGGCGCCGATCTCGCGCCGCACGATGACGCTGCCGTCTCCCGCCGCCACGAGATCGGCCATCGCGTCATCGGGGTCGATCGATGGCGCGTCGAACACGGCCTCGACCCGCGCCGTATCGGTGCCGCTGCGAACCTGGTCCGTGCTGGCACGGCCGCCGAGGGCGAGCGCCACGGCATCGACGACGAGCGACTTGCCTGCCCCCGTCTCACCGGTGAGCACGGTGAAGCCCGGGCCGAGCGCGACGCGCACGCGCTCGACGACCGCGAGGTTCTCGACCGTCAGCTCACGCAGCGCCATGGCGGGAGTATCGGCCCTAGTACGGCAGCAGCGAGGCCTTCGTGCGCAGCAGGTCGTAGAACGACGTGCTGCCGGTCGGCTCGATCATGCGCAGGGGCTCGGGCAGGGCGCGCACCTCGACCCGGTCGCCGACCCGCATCGGGAGGTCCTCCTGGCCGTCGATGCTGATGAGGGCCCCGTCGTGCGCCTCGCGCAGCGTGAGGTCGACCTCCTGCCGCTCGCCGGCCACGACGCTGTGCAGGGGCGACAGGTACGCCGCCACCGGGGTGATGACCATGTTCCGCAGCCGTGGATCGAGGATCGAGCCGCCCGCGCTGAAGCTGTAGGCCGTGGAACCGGTCGGCGTCGCCACCACGACCGCATCGGCCACGTAGGTGGCGAGGTGCGCGCCGGAGACCTCGACCTCGAGCTGGATCATCCGGACGCGACTGCCGCGCGCCACGACCACCTCGTTGAGGCAGGCGTGCTCCTCGACCTGGCCGTCGCGACGCACGACGCGCGCCGAGATGCGGAAGCGGTCCTCGACCGCGTAGTCGCCGGCCGCCACCTGGTCGAGGGCGTGCTCCAGGCCGTCCGATTCGACCTTGGCCAGGAAGCCGACGCGACCGAGGTTGATGCCGAGTGTCGGGACGCCCGAGCCGCCGATCGCCCGTGCGGTGCGGAGGAACGTGCCGTCGCCGCCGAGCACGCAGACGAGATCGGTGTCATGCAGCTCCTCGCCGATCCGATCACGCGCGTCACCGGGGGCATCCCAGGCGACCACGTCGTTCGCCTCGCACCAGGCGCGACCGCGGGCGAGCAGCTCCGGAGCGCGATCGCTGTACGGGTTCCAGGCGAACCCGATGCGCCTCATGCGGGCGACGGACCGTCGGTGTCCGGCTCCGCGAGCGGGGCGGGATCGAGGCGCGCGGCCAGGCGCTCAACGAGCCGCCGCAGCTCGGCCAGCTCGCCGGCCAGGTCCGACGGGTCGCGAACCGCCGCGTACGAGCGGTCGAGACCGGCGGCGATGAAGGCGCGCATGAGGCTCGACGGGGACACGCCGCGTCGCTGCGCCGCCTCCTCGACGCGGTCCATGAGCGCGTCGGGCATCCGCAGGCTGACGATCTGACGCATCGTGTCGGGCGCCGGCTCGGCGATCGGCGGCTCGACGACCTCGATGCCCTCGAAGCCGATGCCGAGCTGCTCGACGTCGGACCGGCGCGGCGCCGTGGTACCGCCTCTGCGCTTCACGTGCAGATCGTAATACGCGCGTGCTACGCGGGAGTGCCCGAGTCGGCGCGATCGGGATCGTCGACGGACGCGCGAACGCTCGGCGCGTACAACGGGGCGGGCGCGGTGACGTGCTCGGTCGGGTGCAGGTCGACGAGGAACTCGACGTTGCCGTCGCCCCCGACGAGCGGAGAGCGGATGGCACGCTCGGCGCGAAGGCGCGCCCCACCGGCGGCGAGCCCGACCTCCTCGAGCACGCGGGTCCAGGTCGCCGGCTCACGGACGACGCCGCCGCGCGGCACGTCGTCCCGCCCGGCCTCGAACTGCGGCTTCACGAGAGCCACGACCCGCGCGTCGGCGGCGAGCAGGGCACGGACGGCGGGGAGGACGAGCGCCAGGCTGATGAAGCTGAGGTCGAGGGTGACCACCTCGATCGGCTCCGGGAGCGAGGTGAGCGTTCGCAGGTTCGTGCGTTCCATGCTCACCACCCGCGGGTCCCGACCCAGCCGATCGAGGAGTTGGGCGCGACCGACATCGACGGCGTAGACGATGCGCGCGCCGCGCGCCAGGAGGACGTCGGTGAACCCGCCGGTCGAGGCGCCGGCATCGAGTGCGGCGCGCCCGTCGACGTTCACCTCGAACGCGTCCAGCGCGGCCTCGAGCTTCGCGCCTGCCCGGCTCGCCCAACGCGGGCGCTCGACGAGTGTCAGGGCGGCATCGGACGCCACGAGCTGCCCCGGCTTCAGGTTCCGATCGGGGGCGCCGGCAAGGTCGACATCACCGGCGTGAATCCGGGCCTGGGCATCGGCACGCGAGCGCGCCAGCCCACGGTCGACGAGGAGCTGATCGAGGCGGATGCGGGCCATGCGGCCGGCGCTGTTCGGGCCGGTCGTCAGGCGACGGAGGCGCGCGACGTGCCGCGCTGCGCGGCATCGATCCCGCGCAGCGCCTCGCGGACCTGGTCGAGGATTCCCGGACCGTCGATGCGCTGCTGGTGACGGAGGTCGTCGACCGCGCCGTGATGGACGAACCCGTCGGCGAGCGCAACCTTGTGGAGCGGGACGTGGATGCCGGCGCGGTTCAACGCGTCGAGCACCCCGTCGCCGAACCCGCCGCTCGCGGCCGACTCCTCGGCCGTCACGACCAGCTGCTTGCCGGCGGCGTGCTCGACCACGAGCGCCTCGTCGAGCGGCTTCGCCCAGCGGGCGTTGATGACCGTCGCCGAGAGGCCATCGGTGGCGAGCATGTCGGCGACGGCCAGGAGTCGCTGGACGATCGGTCCGAAGCCCACGAACAGCAGCTCGTTGCCGGTGCGGAGGACCTCGCCACGACCGATCTCGAGCGCCGTTCCCTCCCGGTCCGGGAGGTCCTCGCCGGCGTCGCGCGGGTAGAGGAGGACGGTGGGGCCGTCGTGCTCGTGCGCGGTGACGACGAGGTCGCGCAGCTCCTGTTCGTCCTTCGGCGATCCGATCGCCAGGTTCGGCAGCGAGCGCATGGCGGGAAGCATGAACATCCCCTGGTGCGAGGTCCCGTCCTCGCCGACCAGCCCGGACCGATCCAGGCCGAGCAGCACCGGCAGGTCGTTCTGGCAGACGTCGTGGACGAGGCCGTCGTAGGCGCGCTGGCTGAACGTCGAGTAGAGCGCCACCGCCGGTCGCCGGCCAGCGAGCGCGAGCCCCGCGGCCATCGTCATGGCGTGCTGCTCCGCGATGCCGACGTCCACGAACCGTGCCGGGAACCGGTCGCGGAACCGGGAGAGGCCGGTCCCGGTCGGCATGCCGGCGGTGACCGCCATGACGCGCTCGTCGGCCTCTCCAAGCCGGACGAGCTCCTCGACGAAGGCCTGGGTGTAGGACTTCGGCTTGCGCTTCGGCGCCTCGTCTGGCGGCAGCGGCTCCTCGGTGGGATCGATGAGGCACAGGTCGATCGGCGGGAGCGAGGCGCCGTGGAACGTCTCGCTGTCCTGCTCGGCCGGTGCGTACCCCTTGCCCTTCACGGTCTTCACGTGGACGAGCACCGGCCCGTCGAGGGCGAACGCGGCTTCGAACGCCGCCTCGAGCTCGCCCCGGTCGTGGCCGTCGAGAACGCCGATGTAGGTGATCCCCATGTCCTCGAAGAAGCCCACCTTCGCCCACGAGCGCTTGAACCCCTCCTTCGCCCAGGCGAGGAGGTCGAACACCGGCTTGCCGACGACCGGCACCCGCGGCAGCGTGCGCTGCGTCGCCGACTTCGTGCCCTGGTAGGCGCGGGACAGGCGGAGCTTGTTCAGACGCGTCGACAGGCCACCGACCGAGGGGCTGATGCTCATCTCGTTGTCGTTGAGGACGATGAGCAGCGGATGCTTGCGGTGCCCGAGGTCGTTGAGCGCCTCCATGGTCAGCCCTGACCCCAGGGCCGCGTCGCCGAGGCAGACGGCGATCCGTTGTCGCCGGCCGCCGGCGGGCACCGTGTCGAGGTCACGCGCGGTCGCGAGCCCGACGCCGATGCTCACGCCGGTGCCCGCGTGTCCGCCGTCGAACACGTCGTGCTCGCTCTCGCTGCGCCGCGGGAAGCCGCCGATGCCGCCGAGCTGTCGCAGGGAGTCGAACCGATCCCAGCGACCGGTGAGGAGCTTGTGGGCGTACGCCTGGTGCCCGGTGTCCCACACGATCCGATCGCGCGGCGAGTCCATGACGCGGTGGAGGGCGAGCGTGATCTCGACCACGCCGAGCGAGCTCGCGAGGTGGCCGCCCGTCTTGTGGACCGTGCGGATCATCTTCTCGCGGAGCTCAGCGGCGAGCATGTCCAGCTGGTCGGCGGAGAGGTCGTGGATCTGCGCCGGCTCGCTGATCGATTCGAGGAGCGTCAAGGGAACGGTTGCCCTCCGATAGGTCGCGCGACGGTCGCGCGAAAGTATATGACCGATACGGTCGGGTCGCCCGTTCGGACGCATGGCGGCACGCGTGCGGTCACCGCAACGCTTCCGGGACGGTCGGCGTCTCGATGTTGTCTCCCCGTCCGGTGCGGCCGGCCGCCCGACGACGCGCGCCGAGGGAGGGAAAGGAGGTGCACCCGTTCGCCCGTGAGTGCCCACGTCCACCCAACGTGCCCACGTCCACCCGAACGTGCCCGCTTGGGAGGCCACTTCCGTGAAGCGACTCACACTTCCCTTCGTCCTCGCGGCGCTCCTGTCCGCGATGTTCGTGACGCCCGCCCTCGCAGCGCCGCCATCGAACGACACCTACGCCGACCGCACGGTGGTCGGCTCCATCCCCTACAGCGACACGGTCGACACCACCGAGGCCACGACCGATGCCGACGATGCCGAGTGGAACGTCCCGTGCGGCGCTCCCGCTACCGACGCCAGCGTCTGGTACGAGCTCACGCCCGAGACCGACGGGCCGCTGCTCGTCGACAGCGCCGGATCCGACTATCCGGTCGGCTTCACCATCGTCACGGGCGAGCCGGGCTCCTTCGAGCTCGTCGCGTGCGGCCCCGACGCCGTCGCCTTCGAGGCGTTCGCCGGCGAGACGTACTCGATCATCGCCTTCGACGACCAGTTCGACGGTGGCGGCAACGGCGGAACCCTGGTCGTCACGATCGACGTCGCGCCACCTCCGCCGGTGGTCGATGTTTCCGTCGACCCGGTCGCGGAGTTCGATGCCCAGACCGGCGTCGTCACAGTCACCGGGACGCTGACCTGCAGCGGCGGCGACTTCGCGTTCGTCGACGTCCAGCTCGAGCAGCGAGCCGGGCGGTTCATCATCCGCGGCTTCGGCGGCATCGACGCGCCGTGCGACGGTGAGACGCACGCCTGGTCGGTCGAGGTGATCGGCGAGAACGGCATCTTCAAGGGCGGCCGTGCCGTGGCCTTCGCGTTCGGCATCGGCTGCAACTCGTACACCTGCGGCGAGGACTTCGAGCAGGTCGCGCTCCGCCTCCGCGGCTGAGCCCGTCATGTTTCCGGGGCGGGTGCTGGACACCCGTCCCGGACCTCACCCCAGGTCGCGGCTGAAGACCACGCTGCGCTTCGTCTCGGCGTACCCGTGCCGCTCGTAGAACGCGTGCGCGCGCTCGCGGGTCGTGCGGGAGCGGACGATCATGGATGTCGCGCCGCGTGCGCGCGCCCACGCCTCGGCGGCGGCCAGGAGCTCGGCGCCGATTCCCGCGGACCGCCGACCCTCGTCGACGACCATGCCGTGGATCGTGGCCGACGGCGACGTCTCCAGCGCCGGGCTGCGGGCCACGTGAATCCAGCCAATCGGCTCGTCCCCATCGTCGACCGCCACGAGCAGCGCGTCATCGTCGGGACGGGCAAGGATCCTGGCGATCGAGTGCGACATGGAGGCGGCGTCGGCCGGGTAGCCGAGCTGCGTCGTGAGATCGGCCACGGCGTCCGCGTCGTCGGGACGCATCGGCCGGATCGCGGTCATCCGTCGTCGGCGGTCGCCGATGCCGGCCCTCGGCGTCCCAACTCGCTGATCCGGAGCTCCGCATCCCGCAGGCGCGCCTCGCAGGCGGTGTGCAGCCGAAGGCCGCGCTGGTAGAGCTCGATGCTCTCCTCGAGCCCGACGCTGCCTGCCTCGAGCTGCTGGACGGTGCGCTGGAGCGCGGCGACCAGCTCGTCGAAGGGCTGCTTCGCGAGCTCCTCGTCGCCGAGGTCCGCGAGCGTTGCGTCGTCGATCATCGGAAGGGATCCTCGCTGTCGTGGGCGCGGGTGCGCTCGACCCGGGTATCCACGGTACCCCGCGCGACGGTCACCTGCAGGGCCTCCCCGGCGGCGAGCACGTCCACATCCCGGACGATCGACCCGTCGGCGGCGCGCGCCACGGCGTACCCGCGCTCGAGGGTGGCTGCCGGCGACAGGGTGCGCAGCGCGTCGCGAACCGCCGCCAGCCCGACCCTCCGCCGCTCGAGCCGATCCTCGACCGAGCGCGCCGCGCGGTCCACGAGCTCGGCTGCACGCTGGCGGGCGGTCGTGATGTCCGGCGCCAGGCGGCTGAGGGCGCGCGCCTCGGCATCGAGGAACCGCTGCCGATCCTCGACCCGCCCGGTGAGGGCGGCGGCGGCGCGGTCGCGGTAGCGCGCCAGGATGGCGGGCAGCTGCGTCCCGTCCGGCGTGGCGAGCTCGGCCGCAGCGCTCGGGGTCGGGGCGCGCAGGTCGGCGGCGAAGTCCGCGAGCGTGACGTCCGACTCGTGGCCGACGCCGACGATGATCGGCACCGGCGCGTTCGCGACCGCCCGGACGACCCGCTCGTCGTTGAAGCCCCACAGATCCTCGAGCGAGCCACCCCCGCGCGCGAGGATGACGAGGTCGAGGTCGCGCTGCGCGTAGAGCCGCTGGAGCGCGCGGACCACGGTGGGTGCCGCGGCCGCACCCTGCACGACGCTCGGCGACAGGAGGAGCTCGACGAGCGGATACCGTCGGCGCAGCACGTTCTGGATGTCACGCCACACCGCGCCGACCGGCGAGGTGACGACACCGATGCGGCGCGGCCACCGAGGGATCGCGCGCTTGCGCTCGTCGTCGAAGAGGCCTGCCGCCGCGAGCTCGGTGCGGAGCTGCTCGTAGCGGGCATGGAGGTCGCCGGCGCCTGCCGGCGTGATCGACTCGACGTACAGCTGGTAGACGCCCTGCGGCTCGTAGGCGCGGACGCGGCCATGAACGATGACCTGCATGCCGTGCCGCGGCGGCACCGGGACCCGGGCGAGCTCCTCGCGGAAGAGCGCGGCGCGGATCTGGCTGCTCGCGTCCTTCAGGACGAAGAAGCAGTGCCCGGACGCCGGGAACGAGGGCTGGCTGATCTCGCCCTCGACCCAGACGTCGGCGAGGACCGCATCGGCGTCGAGCAGGCCTCGGACGCGACGGTTGAGGTCGGTGACGCGCAGGATGCGCGGCGAGGGTCGGACGGCCGGCGCCGGCTCACGGGCCGGAGCACGCATCGGCTCGGGCGCGTCGTCGGGCTCGTGGTCGAGCTGGTCCCAGAGCGAGAGCGGCCGATCGGCCATCGCCGGCGGCCTACTGGACCCGGGTGACGTACTCGCCGGTGCGGGTGTCGATGCGCAGCGTGTCGCCCTCGTTCACGAACAGCGGCACCTGCACGACGTGCCCCGTCTCGAGCGTCGCCGCCTTCTTCGCACCGGTCGCCGTGTCCCCGGCGAACCCCGGTTCGGTGCCCGAAACGAGCAGGTCGACGGTCACCGGCAGCTCCAGCCCGAGGACCTCGCCCTCGTGCGAGCTGTACATGACGTCGGTGTTCTCTTTGAGGTACGGCGCCTCTTCGCTCAGCGTCCGCGCCGCCACCGCGAACTGGTCGTACGTCTCGGTGTCCATGAAGTGGTACGCGTCGCCGTCGCCGTAGAGGTACTGCGCCTTGCGGGTCTCGACCCGAGCGCGCGGCCAGCGGGTGCCCGCCTGGAAGGTGCGCTCCACGATGTCGCCCTTGCGGACGTTCTGCAGCTTCATGCGGACCTGGGCGGATCCGCGAGCCATCTTGATGTGGCTCCAGTCGAGGACCTTCATGAGCTGCCCGTCGAGCTCGATGATGACGCCCTTCTTGACGTCGCCGGTGCTGATCAATCGTCGCTCCTGGTGGGGTGGCCGATGCCGTGGCCGATGCGGTCCACAGGATAGCGCGGTGCTCGGCCGTCCGAAGTCGTATATCCGGTATATACGACCGCCTCACCCGATGACGATGGGCTCGCGTGGCGATGTCGTGAGGAGCCGCGGACCGGACGCCTCGAGGGCCACGATGTCCTCGATCCGGATGCCCGTGACGCCCGGCAGGTAGATGCCGGGCTCCACGCTGAACACCATGCCGGGCTCGAGGCTGGACGCCTCCGACTTGCGGAGCCGCGGCGCCTCGTGGGTCTCGAGGCCGATGCCATGGCCCAGCCCGTGGCCGTACGACGGCACGCCCTCGCGCTCGATGCGCTCCCGCGCGATGGCGTCGAGGGACTGTCCGTTCACGCCGGGCTCGATGGCCGCGATCGCGGCGGCCTGGGCCTCGCGCACCGCGTCGTGGAAGCGGCGGATGTCGTCGGGGACCGCGCCCACGAACAGGGTGCGCGTCATGTCGGACCGATAGCCGTCGACGGCGCAGCCGAAGTCGATGAGCAGCACGTTGCCGGACTCCACGATCGCGTCCGAGGGACGGCCGTGCGGCATCGCGGCCCGCGCGCCGGCCAGCACGATCGTGTCGAAGGCCAGCCCCTCGGCCCCGTTGGCGCGGAACCAGCCCTCCAGCTCCCAGGCGACGTCGCGCTCCGTCATGCCGGGACGGATCCAGGTGACGAGGTGGTCGAAGCAGGCATCGGTCAGCGCGCAGGCCCGGCCGATGGCGTCGACCTCCTCGGACGTCTTGTGGAGGCGAATGGGGGCGATCTCCGCATCGATGTCGTGGAGCTCCGTGCCGGGGGCGGCGGCGGCGAGCGCCGACCAGTCGGCGTGGGTCACGCTCCCCGCCTCCAGGCCCAGCCGCTCGATGCCGTCCTCGAGCAGGAGACGCGGGAGATCCTCGTCCAGCGTGCCGGTCGTCGGCACCAGCTCCCAGTCCGGCGCCTCGATGGACGCCTGCTCGGTGTAGCGAGAGTCGGCGAGGATGCGATGGCGGTCGCGGGTCACCAGCAGGGTCCCCGCGTATCCCGAGGTCGGACCCTCGGCATCACCCAGGCGAAACCCGCTGAAATAGCGCTTGTGCGCGGTCCGCGACAGCAGCACCGCGTCGAGACCGAGCTCCGCGAGCACGCCCCGCACAGCCGCGAGGCGGGTCCCCGTCTGCCGCGCGGCGACCGTCACAGGCCGGCGCACTCCGTCCGGGCGCGCTCGACGTTGGCGAGGTGCTCCTCGTAGGTCGCCGCGAAGTAGTGGGAGCCGTCGCGGGCGCCGTCCGGGCACCCCGCCACGAAGAAGAGGATCCCCTGGGCGAGGTCCGCGTTCGCCACTGCCTCGATGGATCCGATGCGCGGCGCGGCGATCGGGGTAGGGGGCAGGCCGGTCTGGGTGTAGGTCTGGTAGCCGAGCAGGACCTCCTCGAGCGCGACGTCGCCGCCCCCGACCTGGAGCTGCGGCCACCACTCGACCGAACCCCATTGGTCGACCGGCAGGAACGATCCCTCGGTGTTCGCGAGGAGCGGGTGTCCCTCGGGTCGCTGCTCGCCGGTGACGAGGCCGTACTGGAGCGTCGGGTCGGCGTTCAGGAAGCCCGCGGTCTGGGGATTCTCGGTCTGCAGGTAGCGGTTGATGTACGCCGCCGCGATGAGCGGGCGCTCCTCGTCGATGACGGCCTCGCGCTCGACGATGGAGGCGATGATGATCGCCTCGTCGATCGTGAGGCCCTTCGCTCGGATCGCCTCGCGCATGTCGTTCGTGAGCAGGTCGCCCATGTGGTCGAGGAGCCGGATGACGACCTGGGTTGGCGATGCTTCCTCGCCGGACAGCTGGTACTCGAGCGTGTCGGGCGGGATGTAGCCCTCGAGCGAGCGGCCGGCGGGCAGGTCGGCGAGGTACTGGTAGCGGTTGAGGATCTCGGGCGGCGGCGCCTGGAGGATGGCCGCCAGGTCCTCGATGTTCGTCGTCATCTCGCTCTCCGCGAATGCCGCCACCACCTCCTCGAGACGCAGACCCTCGCGGATGGTCACGCTCGTGGTCGGGCCGAACGCGACGCCCTGGAGGGCGGCAACGATCTGCGACGGCTTCAGTGTCGGCGACAGGTCGAAGTCGCCGGCCGCGAGGGTCCCCTCCCGGCCCGAGGTAATGACCGCGTACTGGAAGGCGATCTGGCTGCTGATGAGCCCCTCGTCGAACAGGAGCTGGCCGATCGAGGTGTCGGTGGCCCCCGACTGGACGGTGACCGTCACCCGGCGCTGCTCGGTGGATGCAGGTTCGTCCGCGAGGACCTCCGGCCGGTACCACTGGACGAAGTCCTGGACGAGTCCGTGCTCGATCGCGCCGGGGTTCGCCTCGACCCAGGCCATGACCCGGGGAGCGAAGAACACATTGAAGCCGATGATGATGGCGACGACGAGGAGCGCGATGGTGCCCGCGATCCAGGTGATGAGGAGGAGCGGCTGGATCCGGCGGCGACGGCGGACCGGGCCCTCGCGCTGCTCGCGCAGCTGGCGGATGCGGGCGTTGCGGCGCTCCTCGTACTCGGACGCGCTGGGGCGTCGGGTCATTCGCTCTCCTCAGGAGGGCGCCCGGTCCGATGCCGAGCGTCCAGATATTGTTGCAGGATCAGGCGGGCCGCCGTCGAGTCCAGCTCCCCGCTCCCCCGACTCGGCCGCCGACCGGCCTCGGCCATGCGCTCCGCGGCCTCCCACGAGGTCAGTCGCTCGTCTTCGTAGATCACGTCAAGCCCGATGGCGTTGAGGCGATCCCCGAACGCCCGCGCGGCCGCCGCCTGGGCGCCCTCGGTTCCATCGAGGTGAAGCGGCAGCCCGATCACGACCCGCTCCACCCCCTCTGAGGTGCACAGCTCACGAATGAGGGCAAGGTCGTGATCGAGGTTGCGCCGCTGGATCGCCCTCCGAGCAAACGCCATGCCGGTTTCCGGGTCGGCGATCGCCAGGCCGATGCGGCGGCTGCCGTGGTCGAGACCGAGGATGCGACTCATGGCGCATCCGACGGGGTGGCCGACGCCCCAGGCGCTGCGCCCTCGACGCGCAGGTCGACGCGCCACGCCATCCCCGGCACGGTCGAGGTCCAGCCCGGCCACAGCGTCACGTCCGCATCGCCGATGCCCGCCAGCGCCGCCTCCGCCTCGGCCGCGGTCATGCCGGCGATGGCGGCGAGCACCTCGTCACGGTCGATGACCGGGGCCGCGCCCGCGGCGACCGTGGCGTCGGCGGTGAGCACGCCGTCGATCACCGTCGGCGTGGCGAGCTCGACCATCGTGGAGTCCGGGACGATGGCGTAGCCATCCGGAACCAGGCCGGGGTCCGTCTCGAGGCGGTCGACCGCGGCGGCCTCCACCGCATCGGGATCGACGACCCATGCCTCCCAGGCCTGCGTGCCGGTGAGCTCGGCCTCCGCGACGTCACGG
>DASVFG010000103.1:0-6981 GCA_036380155.1 Candidatus Limnocylindria bacterium | reverse complement strand
GCATCGGAGGCGGCGGCGGACGTGGATGAGACGCCCGTGTGGGTGTGCGGTGCGTTCTTCGCCGCAGAGATTGCCTGTCGCCGTCGACGAGCTCGCGACGACGATCCGGCCGTTCGGTGCTTCCTCCCCATGGGATGGCGTAGGGCACGTCGCGTACCAGCCTTGCGCGTTCGCGGGCCCTGGCTCCCGCGAGGCAGATGCCGCACGGCCGGCTGGATGCTCAGTCGAAGCCAGTTCCTGTATCGTCAGGTCGCTGGCCGGAGTGGCGGAATCGGCAGACGCGTCGGTCTCAAACACCGATGAGCGCAAGCTCGTGTGGGTTCAAGTCCCACCTCCGGCACCAGTGGCCATCCGCCACCCGCGGAGATACGTCCGCGATCGGCATGGAAAGCGAGAGCGATGAAGCAGCACAACGGCGCGTCCATCCGATTCACGGCCGCGCTGTCCACGATCGACACAGCCACCATCCTGAGGTTGCCGGCGGCCGCGAGCGCGAAGCTGCCCTCGCGCGGCCAGGTCGCCGTAGAGGGAGCGATGGAGGGCGTCGCGTTTCAGACGGTGCTCGAACCGGACGGCGAGGCAGGCCACTGGATGAAGGTCCCGGCGGCACTCCGGGAGCGAGCGGACCTCCGTGAGGGCGATCGAGCGAGCATGGAGATCGCGGTCACGAGGGAGTGGCCGGAGCCACGCGTGCCCGCGGACCTTGCCACGGCGCTGGCAGCCGCGCCGCAGGGGATCCGGGACCTGTGGGACGAGATCACACCGATGGCGCGCTGGGAGTGGGTGCGCTGGGTCAATGCCACGAACAAGGCGGAGACGAGGGCACGACGGGTGGAGGTGAGCGTCTCGAAGATGACGTCTGGGAAGCGACGGCCATGCTGCTTCAACCTGTCGGCCTGCACGGACCCGGACCTTTCGAGGAGCGGCAAGCTCATCGAGCCGGAGAGCCGCCGCCACTGAGCGGTGGCCGCCGCGAGGCCGAGTCGAACTGGTCAGGCTGCCACAGGGCCAGGTCAGGCAACCGGCGGACGCTCGCGATGTGCGATGAGCACCGCGTCGATCGGTTCCCAGTGATGCTCGCTTCCGCACTCCGGGCAGTCGGCGATGACGTTGTCCGGCTCGAGCTCCTCGAGCTCTGTTGCCTGAACGCCGACCGGGACGAGCCCGCCCGTGGTCGGACAGGAGATCAGGACCGCTGCCATCGAATGGACCCTCCGTTGATCCGTCCACCAACAACCGCCTGAATGACGCACCGCGCGGTTGCAGCCGGCGTGCCACGCTTGCGGCTGAGCACTGCCGAACGTCCAATGGATACGGACGGCGCGTGCCGTAGGATCACCACACGAACGCGGAGGGGACGATGCAAAGGCTCCTGATCGCCACGGCATGCATGGCGCTACTCAGCGTCACGTTCCTCGTTGGCGCGCCCGTGCACGCCGGCGGTGACGAACCGCCGCCGATCTGGCCGATCGCGCTGGCCGCCACGGCGTACACCTGCGACGCCGAGGGCGATGTCGTGCCGGGGACCGAGCCGTGGCAGACCGAGACACTCATCGTCATCCCGATGTGCGTGGCCGGACCCGGCGGCATCGGGTGGATCGACTGGACGCCGCCGACGGGCGGGACGGCCGAGCTCATCGACGCCGTCTCGGCCCCGGCCTTCATCCAACCCGTCGACCCGTGGGAGTACGCGACGGCGACCGGCGCCGTGAGCAGCGGGAACCTCGAGGCGGCGCTCGACGCTCGCGCCGGCCTGGAGCATCGGCTCCTCATGGCCGATGCGTGGTGCGGCAGCCAGCCCGACGGCGACGTGTGCGAGGAGCCTCCTGGCGCATCGGTCTGGGTCCACTGGTCGTCGTTGGCAACGTTCACACTCAGCTCGGCGCATCTGAGCGGCGACCTCAGCGCGTGCGGCCCGGCCCAGAACCAGGGGTGCCTGATCGGGACGTTCGCGGGGCCGAGCTCGCCGTTCATCGACATCGCCGGCAACCTCTTCGAGGAGGACATCGAATGGGCGTGGCGGGAGGGCATCACGGCCGGCTGCGCCGCCAACCTCTACTGCCCCTCCGCCGCGGTCACCCGTGAACAGATGGCGAAGTTCATCGCCAACGCCTTCGACCTGCCACCGACCGATGTCGACGCCTTCACCGATGACGACGACCTCGTGCACGAGGACGCGATCAACCGGATTGCCGCGGCCGGCATCACGAGCGGCTGCGGTGCAGACCGGTTCTGCCCGCGGGGGACGGTGACCCGCGAGCAGATGGCGTCGTTCCTGTCACGGGCCGCGGAGCTGGCGCCGAGCGCGGTCGACGCATTCACCGACGACGACGGCAGGACGCACGAGGCGGACATCAACCGCCTCGCCGCCGCCGGGATCACCCAGGGCTGCGGTGCGCAGCGCTACTGCCCGACGCAGCTCGTCCGCCGCGACCAGATGGCGGCGTTCCTGCACCGCACGGTCCTCTTCCTCGAGGCGCCCTGACGCGCTCCGACCGATCAGTGACGGAGGCGGTAGGGCACGTCGGCGACGATCGTGTTCGGCCGTGAGAAGAGCCGCAGCTTCAGACGCAGCGCAGTCTGGTTGTGGAGCAGGTGCTCCCACCAGTGGCGGGGCACGAACTCGGAGAGCACGACGAGGACCGGGCGCGTCGGGTCGTGGCGCTGGAGGACGTCGAGGTACGCGAGCAGCGGACCGATGAGCGCCCGGTACGGAGACTCGATGACGACGAGCTCGGCGCCACCCGACCACTCGGGCCACGCCCGGCGCAGCGCATCGGCGCCGTCTGCATCGTTCGTGACATGGACCGCGGTGGCCGCCGCGGAGATCGAGTTCGCGAAGGCGATCGCCTGGCGCGCGGGCTCGTCGAGGCGCGCGACCGGCACGATGACGATCGGCTGTGGCGCCGTCCCCTCCCCGGCCGGAATCCGGGTGAGCTGCAGCCCGGCGGCCACCGAGCGGTAGTGCCCTCGGATCGCGAGCATGACGAGCACGATGATCGGGAGGGCGAGCACCACCATCCAGGCGCCCGCGAGGAACTTGCTCTCGACGACGATCAGCGCGATCGCCCCGGTCGTCGCCGCGCCGAGACCATTGATGGCCAGCCCTCGGCGCCAGCCCTGTTCGCGGCGTCCCCACCACCGGACGACCATGCTCGCCTGTGACAGGGTGAACGCGAGGAAGACGCCGAGCGTGTAGAGCGGGATGAGCGCGGTCACACTCGCGCCGAAGGCGACGAGCAGCAGCCCGGCCAGGCCGGAGAGTGCCACGATGCCGGTGGTGAACGCCAGCCGCTCCCCGCGAAACGCGAACTGGCGTGGCATGAAGCCGTCCCGCGCAAGGAACGACGAGAGTCGCGGGAAGTCGGCGAAGGCTGTGTTCGCGGCGAGGGCAAGCACGAGGACCGTCGCCACCTGGATGAGGACGTAGAACGCGCCGTCGCCGACGAGCAGTCGAGCCATCTGCGACAGGACGGTCTGCTCCTCCGACGGGTCGGGCAGGATCCCGAGCGAGCTCGCCATGAAGCTGATCCCCAGGAACAACGCCGCGAAGATCGCGGCTGCCCAGACGAGGGTGATGCGCGCATTCCGCCATTCCGGCGGCTTGAACGCGGGCACGCCGTCGGAGATCGCCTCCACGCCGGTCAGCGCTGCGGCGCCGGAGCTGAACGCGCGCAGCACGAGGAGGATGCCGAGGGCTTCGCCGCCGCCCTCCGCGGTGAGCCACGATGCGGGCGGCGCATACGCGGGGAGGGTCCCGGTCGCCGTCCGGAAGATGCCGATGGCAACCATCCCGAGGATCGCGACGATGTAGAGATAGGTGGGGGCCATGAAGATCGTGCCCGACTCGCGGATCCCGCGCAGGTTGCCGAGCATGAGGAGCGCGATGATCGCGATCCCGATCAGGACGCGCTCCGCGAAGAGCTCCGGCACGACCGAGGTGATCGCCGCCACCGCCGCGGAAACGGAGACCGCCACGGTCAGCGTGTAGTCGATGAGCAGTGCGCCACCGGCGACGAGCCCGGCGGTCGAGCCGAGGTTGTCGCTCGTGACCAGGTAGGAGCTCGCTCCCTGTGGATAGGCGCGGATCGTCTGCCAGTAGCTGGTGGCGACGATCGCCAGGACGGTGCAGATGACGATCGTCAGCGGCATCGTGAGGCTGATGGCACCGAGGCCTGCGATGACGAGGATGCGCATCATCTCCTCGGTCGCGTAGGCCGACGAGCTGATGTTGTCGCTGGAGAAGATCGCGAGCGCCTTGAGCTTCGTCAGCCGCTCGTGGGCCTCCTGCTCGGAGCTGATCGGCCGGCCGATGAGCAACGTCCGCAGCGCCCGGAGCGCTCGGGTCCACCCGGGCCGCTCGAGGACGGTTCGCTCGGTGGCGACCAGCTCGCCGCTGTCACCACGCTCGAACAGCTCGTCATAGGGCCGGACGATGCGGACATAGGCGTCACCTGGACGCCGGCCCTGCCGAGTTTCGCGGACCTCGAGCCGCGCATCGATCCGGCTGGTCGACGCGCGCGGCCGTAACGGGTCAGCCACCACTGCGACTGCGGATGCGGATGTCACACCCTTCGCGGTCGGGCCACGGGATCGCCTCGACCCGCACGCCCGCGGCGCGGCCGAGCGCCCGGGCCGCCGGAAGGAGGAGCGCGCCGGCGACGTCGTGCACGACGATGCTGCGGGCCGCCCCGGCGGCGACGACGTCGATCGCCGCCCGGATGGGCGTCAGTGACGCGCCGATGTGTGCGGGGGCATGTGATGCAAGCTCGACCATGCATCCAGCGTGGCACCGCCACCCAAGAGGCCAGGCCACCGGTGCGACCGAAGCGGGCTCAAGAACCGCTCAAGATCGGTCGGGGTCGCGATCCAGCTCGTCGGTGTCGGCGACGCGGTAGCCGACGCCCGGCTCCGCCACGATCAATCGCCGCAACACGCCCCCCGGATCGGCGGCCAGCAGCTTGCGGCGGATGGCGGCGATGTGCACGTGGAGATAGTGGCCTTCGCGGACGTAGGCGTCGCCCCAGACAGCTCGCAGGAGCCGGCCGCGTCCGACCACCCGGCCGGCGTTGGCGAGGAGCGTCTTCAGCAGCTCGTACTCCCGTGGCGTGAGGTGCAGCGGCGCACCATGCACGCTGACCTGGCGACGGGCCGGGTCGAGCTCGAGGGGACCGGCCCGAACGACGCCGTCCGCCGATGCCGCCGCGCCACCGGACCGACGGAGGGCGGCACGCACGCGCGCCTGGAGCTCGTCCATGCCGAATGGCTTCGTGAGGTAGTCGTCGGCACCGGCATCGAGGGCGGCGACCTTCTCGCGCTCCTCGCCCCGGGCGGACAGGATGACGATCGGCGTCGTGGCCTCTCGACGGATGCGGCGCACCACCTCCAGCCCGTCGATCCCCGGCAGGCCCAGGTCGAGCAGGACGAGATCAGGACGGCCGGCTTCCCAGGCGACGAGCGCCGCCTCACCGTCCACGGCCTCGACGACGGCGTAGCCGTGCCCGCGCAGGTTCATTGCCACGGCTCCTCGCATCGGGCCGTCGTCCTCGACGAACAACAGGCGCGCGGACGTGCTCATTCCTCTGCGCCGCCGCCCTGGTGGGCGTTGAGACGGACGGTGACCGCGAGGCCCCCGAGGGTGCTGGCGGTCGCGGTCACCTCGCCCCCCATCGCCAGCGTCAGCCCGCGCACCACGGACAGGCCGAGACCGACCCCTCGTCGGCCGGAGGCGGTGCCGGGCCCGAGTCGCGCGAACCGGTCGAAGATCCGTGCGAGATCTCGCTCCGGCACCCCGGGCCCGGCGTCCTCGACGACGAGGTCGATGCGGCCGTCGAGCGCAGGTGCGGCGCGGACCCGGATCGCGCCGGCCGGACCGGCGAACTTCACCGCGTTGTCGAGGAGATTCGCAACGATCCGGTCGAGCAGGGCCGCGTCGACGCGCACCTCGGAGAGGTCCTCCGGCAGCTCGATGCTGACCTGGCCCGCCGCATGGCCGAGCCGCTCGACGGCCGGCCGCACGATCGACTCGAGCGGGATGATCTCGATGTCGGGGACGAGGACACCGCCCTGGATGCGACTCATGTCGAGCAGGTCGCCGACGAGCCGGCTCAACCGCTCCGCCTCGGCGTCGATGTCGCGCGCAATCGCACGACGCTCGTCATCGGCGAGCGCGACGGCCGGATCGGCGATGGTCCCGGCGGCGGCACGGATCGTGGCGAGCGGCGTGCGCAGGTCGTGCGACGCGGAGTCGAGCAGCGCGGACTTGAGCTCATCGCCGCGGCGGGCGACCTCGGCGTCGGCGGCCTCCGCAGCGAGCCGTTCCCGGCCAATGGCCGCCCCGATCTGGTCGGCGGCCGCGGCGAGCAGCCGCGTCTCTTCCAGGGATGGTGACCCAGAGACGCGGCTCCCCCACAGCGACCCCACCGCTCGCGCACCGGTTGAGATCTCCACCCGGAACAATGCGCCGCGCGTCGCTGCCGGTGAGCGTGGACGCGCTGTGGGCGCATGAATCCGCACCCATCGTGCTGCGCCCTCCGCGGTATCGCGATGGAGCACGTGGTGAGTGGAGGACGGATCGGGGCGCTCCTCGCGGTTCCCATCGCCCGCGCCGGCGACGGCGACCACGCGCTCGCTCGGCGGCGTCGGCCCGAGGCCGATCCAGATCCGGTCGAGGCCGCCCTCGGCGACGAGCCGCAGGGCGACCGCGTCGAGCGCATCGGCCAGATGTTCGGCCTTGACGATCTCGCGCGAGATCCCGAACAGGGCGCGGGCCTCCTGCTCGCGACGGGTGGCGTCGCGCTCGCGAGCGCGCTGCAGGCCGGCCAAACGGCTGATGACCACGCCCACGAAGAGCAGGAGTGCAAGCGTGACGAGATCCTCGACCCGCGAAACCGCGAGCGTCAAACGCGGCTCGACGAACAGGAGGTTGTAGAGCGCGACGGCAACGCCAGCGGTCGCGACCGCCGGCAGTGTCCCTCCGGT
>DASVFG010000102.1:0-27488 GCA_036380155.1 Candidatus Limnocylindria bacterium | reverse complement strand
ACGTCCCGGCGCGCCATCGGTCGGCCTGCCGGTCACGATGCCGGTCACGCTCTCGGCGTGGCTCATCGGCGGCGGGGCGGCCCTCGCCGCGGCCGGCGCCCTCTTCAGCCTGTTCGACGCGTTCGGCGCGGCGATCGACCTCGTCGCGCTCGTGCTGCTGGCGCTCGTCGCGGTCTCCGTGTTCTTCTCGGCCACCATCCCCACCATCCCGAACCTGCGCCTCTTCACGCTGGCCATCGTCCTCGTCGTGTTCGGCATCGCGGTCGATCGGCTCGGCTTCGGTGGCGCCGGCGCCGGCGAGCTCCTGCTCTTCCTCGGCAGCGCGGCCGCGGTGATCGGTGCGTTCCTCCTCGAGCTCGGCCGCGACCAGCCGATGGGTGGACCGCAGCCCTGACCCGGTGACGCTCGCGCCCCCGCCCGCCGAGCAGCGGCACGGTCTCACCGAGGACGAGTACCACCTCGTCGTCGACGCCCTCGGGCGCACGCCGAACACCGTCGAGCTCGGCATGTTCGGCGCGATGTGGTCCGAGCATTGCGCGTACAAGCACTCCCGGCCGCTTCTCGGTCGCCTGCCGAGCGAGGGACCGCGAGTCGTCGTGGGGCCGGGCGAGAACGCCGGCGCGATCGACATCGGCGACGGGCTGGCGGTCGTGTTCAAGGTCGAGTCACACAACCATCCTTCGGCGGTCGAGCCGTACCAGGGCGCCGCGACCGGGGTGGGCGGCATCATTCGCGACATCTTCACCATGGGTGCGCGACCGATTGCCCTCCTCAACTCGCTGCGCTTCGGTCCCCTCGAGGCGGACGCGGAGACCGATGGCGAGGCTGCCACCCGCAACCGCTACCTGTTCGGGGGCGTGGTGGGCGGCATCGCGGGGTACGGCAACTGCATCGGCATCCCGGACGTCGGCGGCGAGCTGACGTTCGACGCCTCGTACTCGGGCAACCCGCTGGTGAACGCGATGTGCGTCGGCATCGCGCGGCACGACGAGATCACGCTGGCGCGCGCCGCCGGGGCCGGCAACGTCCTCCTCCTCGTGGGTGCGTCGACCGGGCGCGACGGGATCCAGGGCGCCAGCTTCGCGTCTGCGACGCTCGGCGACGACCGCGAGGAGCGGCGCCCGGCCGTCCAGGTCGGCAACCCAGTCCTCGAGAAGCTGCTCATGGAGGCGTGCCTCGAGCTGGCGCGCCTCGACGCGGTGGTGGCGATGCAGGATCTCGGCGCCGCCGGTCTGACGTGCGCGCTCGCCGAGCTCACCGCCCGTGGCGGCGTGGGGGCCGAGGTCGACCTCGACCGCGTGCCGCGCCGTGAGGGCGGGATGACGCCGTACGAGGTCCTCCTCTCCGAGTCCCAGGAGCGAATGCTCATCGTCGTGCGGCCCGACGCGGTCGCCGACGTGCGTGCCGTCTTCGACCGCTACGAGCTCCATGCCGCCGAGATCGGCACGGTCAGCGACGACCCCGTCGTCCGCTGTCGTTCCGGCGGGGAGCTGGTGTGCGAGGTCCCGGGCCGGGCGCTGGCGGATGACGCGCCGCGCTATGCGATCCACGGGTCGCCACCGGCGAGCGCGCCGGACGACCTCGAGTCCCTCGCCGCGCAGCCGATCGAGCACGGCACGCTGCTCGAGCTGCTCGCCTCCCCAAACGCCCGCGACCGACGACCGATCTGGCAGCGCTACGACCACATGAACGGCACGAACACGCTCGTCGGTCCCGGTCGCGGGGACGCGGCGATCCTGCGGGTGAAGGGCACCACGCGAGCGCTGGCGCTCGCGCTCGACGGGCCGGCACCGGCCCGCATCGGCGCCCTCGATGCTCACCTCGCCGGGCTCTCCGCCGTCCTCGAGGGCGCCGTCAACGTCGCCTGCAGCGGCGCACGGCCGGTCGGCATCACCGACTGCCTCAACTTCGGGTCGCCGGAAACCGACCTGGGCGCCTGGCAGCTGGAGCGCGCGATCGACGGCATCGCGGACGGCTGCCGTGCCCTCCGGATCCCGGTCGTGTCCGGCAACGTGAGCCTCTACAACGAGACGCCGGACGGGCCGATCCTCCCGACCCCGGTGATCGGCACGGTCGGCGTGCTGGATGACCGCAGCGCGCGGCGGACGATGCGCTGGGCCGAGGGCGACGAGATCTGGCTGCTCGGCGACCCGGCCGCGGATGCCGCATCCCTGGCCGCATCGGAGCTGGCGTGGCGGCGCGATCGGCGCGGTGGCCGCCCGTCGCTCGACGCCGACGCGGTCGCGCGCCTCGTCGCCCTCCTCGGCGACCTGCCCCCGGACGTCGGCGCGGCGCACGACCTCAGCGTCGGCGGCCTCGGCGTGGCCCTGGCCCGGTTGGCGATCGCGTCCGATATCGGCGCCGAGGTCGAGGTCTCGTCGGATCTGCCGACGGCGCGCTGGCACGGCGAGCGGGTCGGACGCGTGCTGGTCGGCGCACCGCCCTCGGCAGCGGCGGCGATCGAGGCGGCGCTCGCGCGGCATGCGGTCGCCGGCTCGCGCATCGGCCGGGTTGGCGGTGTCCACCTGCGGGTCACGGGGGAGACGGACGTAGCGTGGACGCTCGATGACCTGCGCGAGGCCTGGCAGACCCCGTTCTGATCGAGCTCGTCAGGCGCCGGGGCGCCGAGAACGGGGGCGCCTGACGCGAGTCGCGGGTTGCGCGTCGGGCGATGCGGGCTGCTCGCCGACGAGCGATGCCACGATCGGATCCTCCTCGAGGACCATGTGCGCGCGACGCAGCGCCCGACGATCGAGCAGCTCAGCCGTGCGATCCGGTTCCGGGGCCGGTGCGGGCTTCGGGACGACGGAGCCTTCGACCACGAATCGCGGCGGCGCTCGGCGTCGGGTGAGGAGCAGCAGGGCGGTGCCGCCGACCGCGATGCCGGCCACCGCGACGAGCCCCGCGGCGAGGACGTCGGTGACCAGGCGGTCGGGGTCACCGATGGCCGGGTCCGGCGCATCCGACGAGGTTCCGCTGCTGGGCACGGCACGGCCGTCACCCGGCTCATCCGCTGTGCCGCCCTGGGTGGGTGCCCCGGCCGCCCCGGTTGATGGAGCCGCCCCGGCGCTGCCGGGCACGCCGCCCGACCCACCGGTTGCCGGTCCGCCCGCGGGCGTGCCGTGGACGCCGGTGCCGGGGACGGATCCGGCTGGCGAGGGCGCCGACGAGGCGACCGCCGGTTCGGGGGTCATGCCCGCGGTCGTCGGTGTCTGCGACGCGGGAGCGGCGGGTGGCGGGCTGCCGGGGCTGGCGATCGGATCGACGCCGGTCCCCTCCTCGTCGAGCGGCGGGCCACCTCCCGGTGGCGGTGTCGGAGCCGGGGTGGCGGTCACGACCCCGGCGACGCTGAGCGATGACCCGGTGGCGACCGGCGCGCCCCCCTGCGCCACCGTGGCGCGGTACGTCACCGTCCAGCTGCCGGGTGGCAGGAGCGTCGTGACCGACCAGGTCCCGCTCGACCGCGTCCCGGAGGCGAGCGCCATGGCCAGGGTGCGACCCGCCACGTCGGCCGTGACGGCGAGGGCGTCGAAGCGGCCGTCGTAGGCGGCGCGGAGCGTGAACAGCGTCGTCACGGTCCCCGACGACGGCGAGGCGGCGAGGGGCGTGAGGGTGTTGCCGGCGGCGCTCGCAGAACGCGGCGCTCCGAGGAGCGCCGCGGCGATCGCGAGGACGAGGATGGCGCCGCGTACCCGCATCAGCCCGATGCCTCCTGCCGCGGACGCGCCGGCCGCCGCTTCGGACGGCGCCCGGCGGCAGCACCGCCGGGCTCGGCCGCGCGCGGCCCCGTGTCGAGACGGGGAAGCCCGTCCCGCGCGCGCTCGTGCAGGCGGTAGACCTCCTCGAGCCCGTCGGGTGGGACGGCTCGGTCATAGATCGCGCAGAAGACCTCCACCACCGCCGGGTCGAACTGGGTGCCGGCGTGTGCCTGGATCTCGGCAAGCGCCTGCTCGTGGGTCAGCGCATCCTTGTACGGGCGGTCGTGGACCATGGCGTGGTACGCATCGGCGACGGCCACGATGCGCGCACCGAGCGGGATCTCGTTGCCGCGCAGGCCGTGCGGATAGCCGCCGCCGTTGAATCGCTCGTGGTGGTGGAGCACGACCGGGATCGCCTCACGGAGGTTCGACGCCTGCTCGAGGATGACCTGGCCGATGCGGGGATGCTCGCCGATGGCCTGCCACTCCGACGCGGACAGCGTCGTCGGCTTGTCGAGGATCTCGTCGGGAATGGCGATCTTGCCGAGGTCGTGGAGGAGGGCGGCGATGCGGATGCGCTCGATCTCCTCGGCGGGCAGGCCCATCTCGAGGCCGATGCCGGTCGCGAGCGCCGCGATCATGTCCGACGGTCGGCCCCGATGATGCGGCTGCGGGGCCAGCACCGAGGCGAGGGCCTGCGTCGCGGTGTCGCTCGCCCACTGCCCGATGGCGGTGGCCTGTGCACGCCGATCCGCCGAGATCGGGGCACGGCGCACGGGCGCCTCCTCGTCGAGCTCGCGGTACAGGTAGGTGCGGTTGCGGCCGAGCGACTTCGCCGCGTACATCGCCGCATCGGCGCGGTCGACGACCATGTCGAGCTGGAGCTCCGACCCGCGACCGCCGGCGATGCCGACGCTGATCGTTGCCTTGAGCAGCTGCCCGTCGGCGATCCGGAGGTCGGCGGTGGCGACGAGCGAGCGGAGCTCCTCGGCGAGGCCGACGGCGTCCTCCGGCGTCGTCTCGGGGAGGATGAGCATGAACTCCTCGCCGCCGTAGCGGCCGAAGGTGTCGCTGGCGCGGATCGAGTCGGCGATGAGACGCGCGATCTGGCGGAGCACCGCATCGCCGGAGTTGTGCCCGTAGGTGTCGTTGATCGGCTTGAAGCGGTCGATGTCGATGAAGGCGATCGCCAGCGGCTTGTAGTGGCGACCGGCCCGCTCGACCTCGGCGGCCAGCGTGGCGAGCAGCGTCTCGCGGTTCGGAATACCGGTGAGGCGGTCGTGGGTTGCGCGCACCTCGGTCTGGAGGAAGGCGCCACTGGCTGCGTTGAACGCCCGCGCCAGGCGTCGTTCGGCGGGGATGCCCGTCTCGCGGAGCTCGATCGGCTCGTCGGTCTCGATCGTCCGCTCGAGCGCCTGCGCGATCCGGTTGAGCCGCCAGCCGAAGTAGCTCCAGGCGAGGAGCGCCATCGAGGTCATGCCCGCCACGAAGGCGACGAGCAGCACGGTGACGATCGTGGCGCGCTGCGGCTGCGCCGAGTTCGACGCCAGCGCGAGGGCAATGGTGACGACCGCGGCCACGGCAAGCGGGGCCAGGAACCCAAGGGCACGAACCAAGGTCAGCACGTGCCGAGCATGCCGGTCCGGTCCCGCATCGGCCATGGCCCGATGGTCCCGAGGTGCGGCGGCGCACCTTCGTCCCGGAGCGCCCCGCGCCCCCGGTGCGGAGCGGTGCAGTACCGCCCCGGTACGTTCAGCCGGTACGGTTCGAGCGCCTCACGCGCTGCGGTTGCGCGCCGCTATCATGGCCCTGTGCCCGGCCCGCACCGATCCGCCTGACCTCGCCCGTGCGACCCCCCATCTCCCTGTCGCACGAGCCCCAAGGCACCGCGCTACCCATCTACGACTCGCACGGTCCGCGCGAGGAATGCGGAGTCGTCGGCATCTGGGCCCCGGGCGTCCCGGTTGCCCACCTGGCGTACGTGGGGCTCCACGCACTCCAGCACCGCGGCCAGGAGTCGGCCGGCATCGCCGTCTCCGACGGCGCGGGCCTCGGGCTCCACAAGCGCCTCGGCCTGGTCGGTTCCGTGTTCGACGAGGAAACCCTCGCGCGCCTCGAGGGCGGTGACGACCCGGCGCGTCCGCCCGTCGCCGCCATCGGCCATACCCGCTACTCGACGACCGGCTCGAACACGCTCCCCAACGTGCAGCCGGTCTATGCGCAGACCGATCGTGGCGAGCTCATGCTCGGTCACAACGGCAACCTCACCAACGCCCGATGGCTGCGTGACGAGCTCACCGAGCAGGGCATCGAGTTCGCGTCCGCGTCCGACACCGAGGTCCTCGCCAAGCTCATCGCCCACGCTCCGGGCCGCGACTGGTCGCAGCGCGTCGAGCACGCCTTCCACCGCGCGGTCGGCGCCTACACGTTCACGATGCTCACGGCCGATGCGCTCGTCGCCGCCCGCGACCCGGTCGGTTTCCGGCCGATGGCGCTCGGCCGCCTGCCCGGCGGCGGCTGGGCCGTCGCCAGCGAGAGTGCCGCGCTCGACGCGATGGGGGCGCAGTTCGTCCGCGACGTCGACGCCGGCGAGGTGCTGACCATCGACGCCGATGGGGTCCACTCGTACCGCTCGACGCGTGCAACCCCGGAACGCGAGCGGCTGTGCGTGTTCGAGTTCGTCTACCTCGCGCGCCCGGACAGCGTCATCGACGGGCGGCTCCTCTACGAGGCACGCCTCGAGATGGGACGTCGTCTCGCCCGTGAGCAGCCGGCCGACGCCGATCTCGTCATCGCCGTGCCGGACTCCGCGGTGCCGGCCGCCATCGGCTACGCCGAGGAAGCCGGCCTCCCGTATCGCGAGGGGCTCATCAAGTCGCGGTACGTCGGCCGCACGTTCATCCAGCCCGCCCAGGCGAGCCGCGAGGAGGCGGTGCGGCTGAAGTTCAACCCGCTCCCCGAGCTGCTGCGCGGCAAGCGGGTCGTCGTGGTCGACGACTCGATCGTGCGCGGCACGACCACCGGGCCGATCGTCGCCATGCTGCGTCGCGCCGGCGCGGCCGAGGTCCACGTCCGCATCCACTCGCCGCAGATGCGGCACCCGTGCTACATGGGCGTCGACACCGGCCGCCGGGAGGAGCTCATCGCGGCGAACAACACGACCGAGCAGATTCGCGCGGTGATCGGAGCGGACTCGCTGGGCTACCTCTCGCAGGACGGCCTCCTCGACGCGGTCGGCGCGCGGCGCGAGGCGCGGTGCACCGCCTGCTTCGACGGCGTCTACCCGACCGACGTGCCGCTCGAGCTCGACAAGATGGCGATGGAGACGCGGTGAGCGCGCGCACGTACCGCGACGCCGGCGTGGACGAGGAGGCGGCCGCGGAGGCGGTGGCGCGCATCGCCCGCTCGGCGGCGTCCACCTCGACCGCCGCGGTGCTCGGCGGCGTGGGTGGCTTCGGCGGGCTCTTCCGGTTCGATCCTTCGACCCATCCCGATCCGGTGCTCGTGAGCAGCACCGACAACGTCGGCACCAAGCTCAAGGTGGCGGTCGCGCTCGGCCGCCACGACACGGTCGGCATCGACCTCGTCAACCAGAGCGTGAACGACATCGTCGTCACCGGGGCCGACCCGCTCTTCTTCCTCGACTACCTCGCCGTCGGCCACCTCGACCCCGCGGTGGCCGACGAGATCGTCGGCGGCGTGGCGCGTGCCTGTGCGGCGGCCGGGATCCCGTTGATCGGCGGCGAGACGGCGCAGCTCCCGGACATCTTCGCGTCGCCCGACGACTACGACCTGTCGGGCTTCATCGTCGGGGTGGCGGCCCGGGCCGACCTCATCGACGGATCGCGGGTGGCGGTCGGCGATGCGGTCGTCGGCCTGCCGTCGAGCGGCCTCCACACGAACGGCTACAGCCTCGCGCGCCGCATCCTGCCGCCCGAGACGTGGTCGCGGCCGATGCCCGACGGCGGGCGCACGATCGGCGACGCGCTGCTCGAGCCGCATCGGTCGTACCTCGACGACGTCCGCATCCTGCGCCGCGCCCTGCGCGAGCGGGGGAGCGACCTCGGGGCGCTGGCCCACATCACCGGCGGCGGCTGGGAGGGCAACGTGCCGCGCACGCTGCCGGCGGGGGTCGGGATCGAGGTCGACACCGGGTCGTGGCCGGTGCCGCCGATCTTCACGCTCCTCCAGCAGACCGGCGACATCGCCGACGAGGAGATGGCGCGCACGTTCAACCTCGGCATCGGGATGACCGCCGTCCTGCCGGCCGACCGGGCCGATGCGGCCCTCGACGCGCTCCCCGACGCCTGCCGCATCGGTCGGGTGGTTGCGACGTCCGAGGGCGAGCCGCGCGTCCGCTTCGGATGAGCCACCGGTGACGAGGCTCGGGGTCCTCGTCTCGGGCCGCGGATCGAACCTCGAGGCGATCCTCGACGCCGGCCTCGAGGTGGCGGCCGTCATCAGCAACCGCCCGGCGGTTCGCGCCCTCGAGGTGGCAGCGGCGCACGGTGTCCCGGTCCACGTCCTCAGGCGATCGGCCTATCCCGATGCCGGCGCCCGCGACGCGGCCATCGGGACGGCGTTGGCCGGCGCGGGCGTGGAGCTCGCCGTCCTGGCCGGCTACGACCAGCTGCTGCGGCCGCCGTACTTCGCCGCTTTCGGGGGTCGAACGGTCAACATCCATCCGTCGCTCCTGCCCGCGCACGGCGGGGCGGGGATGATGGGCCTCGCCGTGCATGCCTCGGTCCTGGCGGCGGGCGAGCCCGAGACCGGGGTGACGATCCACGAGGTCATCCCGGAGCTCGACGCCGGCCCGATCCTGGCCCAGGCCCGCGTCCCGGTGACGGCGGGGGACACGCCCGAGACGCTCGCGGCGCGCGTCCTCGTGGTCGAGCATCGACTGCTGGTGGACACCCTGCGCGCGCTCGTGGCGGTGCCGTCGGCGGCGTCGAACGGCTGACGGAACGGCCCCGCGGACCAGCCCGCCGAGGGGTTGCGCGGCACGAGCCGTGCTAGCATGACCCGTGGCGTTGGGGTGCGGCGCCGCTACCTCAACGAGCAGCCAGGGCAGGTACATGGACGCGATTCTCGAACCGATCGGCGAGTTCTGGAACGGATTCCTGGAGAACCCGATCGTCCAGCTGGCGAGCCAGCTGATCGTGATCTACGTCGTCCTGCTGTGGCTCGGCACCGCGTACTGGGCGTTCCGCGACATGCAGGCGCGGACGGAGAACCCCATCCTTCCCTACTTCGCCGCCGCGCTCATCATCTTCTTCACCCCGCTGCTCTTCATCTTCGCCGTCGTCCTCTACCTGATCGTCCGGCCGCGTGAGACGCTGGCCGAGGTCTACGAGCGCTCCCTCGCCGAGGAGAGCCTGCTCGCCGAGGTGGAGAAGAACGAGCTCTGCCCCGTCTGCCGGGACCGCGTCGATGCCGACTGGCTCGTCTGCCCGAACTGCCGCACCCGGCTCCATCGGGTCTGTCCGTCCTGCAACCGCCTCGCCGAGCCGAGCTGGCCGCTGTGCGCCTTCTGCGGCCGTGAGTTCGAGCGTCCGGCACGCGCCGCCACCCGTGCGCGCCCGACCCCGCCGGTCGAGGAGCACCTCGGGACCGTCGAGGGCACGCCCGTCGACGCAACGGCCGAGCACGCGCGCCTGCGTGGCGCCACGAACACCTGACTTCCTCCGTCCCGCCGGTGGATCCCACCGAGCCCGCTGAGTCGCCAACGTCCGACGCGCCGCGTCCGTCGACGCTGCCGCGCGGTCCGCATCCCACGGTCGGTCCCGGAACGGTGCGCATGCCCGGCTGGCCGGGGCCGCTGCTCATCGTCGCCGGCGCGCTGCTGGCGGTCGGCGCCTTCGTCGCGGCCAGCCTCATCGCCGACGGGCAGCTGACGATCTCGAACCCGTCCTCGCTGCTGTGGCTGGGTGGCATCGGCGTCGCGCTCCTCGTGGCCGGTATCGCCTACGTCGCGGTTCACCAGATCCGGGTGCGTCGCCACCTTGCCCCGGAACGCTACCGCGGCCCGAACATCCTCGCCCTCGTCGCACTCGTCTTCATCATCGGGTCGGCCATCAGCGTCCCGTTCGCCGACGACGTGGGGGCAATGCTCGAGGGTCGAGCGCCGTCCCTGCTCGGTTCGCTCGTGATCCTGGCCGGGACGCAGCTCGCCATGCTCCTCGTGGCGTGGCTGTTCGTGTTCCGCCCGAACGCGCTGGCTGCGCTCCCGCACTGGGCCGGCCGCGACCCGGCACGGGCCGTCCTCATCGGCATCGGCGTCGGCATCGCGGCCTGGATCGGCGGGTCGATCGTCGCCGCCCTCATCGCGACCGCCCTCGAGTCGATCGGCTTCGACGTGACGCCGCAGGCCGCCGAAGAGGCGATCAACACGATCGAGCCGTGGCTCGTCGTCATCCCGATCGTCGTGCTCGCGCCGATCGCGGAGGAGATCTTCTTCCGCGGCATCGTGTTCAACGCGCTGCTCCGCGAGGCCGGACCGCGCTGGGCGTTCCTCGGCTCCGCCACGCTGTTCGCGATCGTCCACGCCTCGGTGGTGGCGTTCGTGCCGATCCTCCTGCTCGGCCTCGTGCTCGCCTGGATCTACCGCCGCACGCAGAGCCTGCTCGCCGCGATCGTCGTGCACGCCACGTTCAACGGCCTGTCGGTGCTGCTCGCGCTGCTCCAGCGCTACGACGTCATCAACCTGCCGACCTGACCGGCGCATCGCCGTAAGCCGCGGCTAAGCGGCCGGTGATCGCCCACGCTCTACGGTCGTCGGCATGACGACACCCCCAGCGGCGCTCCCCGCGCCGATCCGCATCGATCGCCGTCGCACGCGGCTCGATCTCGCCACCCGCCTCGACCGGCTCGGCGTGCCCTCCGCCAGCGACGAGGAGCTCCTCGCCCTGTTGCTCGGCGACGCGGCGGGAGCCCGACGGAGCGCCCGCCGGCTGCTCGACCGGTTCGGCACGCTCGCCGATGTGGCGCGCGCGGACCCGCACGAGCTGCGCCTCGCCGGGTTGCCGTTCGCGGGCGGGCTGCGGCCCTCGGTCGCCGTCGAGCTCGCGCGTCGCGTGGCGCGCACCGGACCGGACGGACCGTGGCTCGTCCGGACCCCGGGAGACGCGGCGGAGCCGCTGGTGGATCGCATGGGCGCGCTCGAGCGCGAGGAGCTGCGCGTCCTGCTGCTCGACACGAAGAACGTGGTGACGGCCGAGCGCACGGTGTACCGCGGGAACCTCGCCGGCTCATCGGTGCGCGTCGGCGAGGTGTTCCGGGACGCGGTGCGGCGCTGTGCCGCCGCGATCGTCGTGGTCCACAACCATCCGAGCGGGGATCCGAGCCCGTCGGGCGAGGACCTGCGGATCACCGCCGAGCTTGCCGAGGCGGGGCGGCTGCTCGACATCGAGCTCCTCGACCACCTCGTCATCGGCCGCGGTCGGTGGACGAGCCTGCGCGCGCTCGGCGTCCTGGCTCAGTCGCCGGCGACGATCCGCGAGAGGGTCCCGGCCTCGACATCGGCGACATAGAGCTCGCCGTCGTCGCCCTCCCCGAAGGCGCTCAGCGCCATGCCGGACTGCAGGAGGACGCGGGGCGCGATGAGCTCGGTCGCGTCGGACGGGATGCCGAAGATGGTGCCGCTGCAGTAGTCGCCGAACACGTACCAGCCGGCGAGGCCCGGGATCGCCTCGCCGCGGTACACGTGTCCGCCGGTGACCGAGCAGCCGGCATCGTGGCCGTACTCGGTGATCGGCCCCGTGAACCGGGCGGGGTCGCAGCCCGGATCGGCGAAGCAGTGCGAGGCCTCCGTGACGTTCCAGCCGAGGTTCGCGCCACTCGCCTCGCCGGCCGGCAGGCGGGTGACCTCCTCCCATGCGTTCTGGCCGACGTCCGCCACCCACAGGTCGCCGGTCGCGGCGTCGAAGCTGAACCGCCAGGGGTTGCGGAGCCCGATCACGTAGATCTCCGGAAGGCCGCCCTCCCCGTTGGCGAAGGGGTTGTCGTCGGGAATGGCGTAGGCGCCGCCCTCCGCGGGCGGGGTGTCGACGTCGATCCGCAGGATCGATCCGAGGAGGGTGGTCGGATCCTGCCCGTGGCCGTGGGGATCGCCGCCCGACCCACCGTCGCCGAGTCCCAGGTAAAGATGGCCGTCCGGGCCGAACGCCAGCCGCCCGCCGTTGTGGTTCGCATACGGCTGGTCGACGCGCAGGAGGACGCGCTCGGACGATGGGTCGAGGACGATGGGCAGCGGTGGCTCGCTGACCGTGTACTCGGCGAGCACCGTCTCGCCTTCGAGCCCGGTGTAGTGCACGAAGGCGCGCGTGGTCGCCGGCCAGTCGGGGTGGAGCGCGAGACCGAGCAGCCCCTGCTCCCCGCCCGCGAGGACACGGTCGGTGAGGTCGAGCGTCACGGACGTCGCACCGGTGGCCGGGTCGACCGCGATCACCCGGCCGGAGCGTTCGTTGACCATGAGGCCGCCGTCCGGCGACGACTCGATCCCGATCGGTGCCTCGAAGCCGTCGCCGACGACCTCGAAGGCCAGCGGCGGAGGCTCGTCGGTGACCGCGAGCGACGGTATCGAGCTCGGCGCGGCCGAGGATGCCGGCGACTGCGATCCGGATGCGGGCTGCGTCGGCGATGCGA
Source organism: Candidatus Limnocylindria bacterium (assembly GCA_036380155.1). Lineage (GTDB taxonomy): Bacteria > Chloroflexota > Limnocylindria > QHBO01 > QHBO01 > JACDBZ01. Next base: position 15,147 of record DASVFG010000102.1, on the reverse strand, counting down.
CGCTCGCCGCCGGCGTCGTGGACGGCGAGGGCGGTGGCGTGCCACATGCAGCGAGGACGAGGCTCATGATCAGGAGACGCGGGACAGCGGGCAGCTTCATCGGTGACATTGTCGACCGATCGGGTACCGTTGCGCCACAGCCATGACGACGACGAAGGAGAGCCTCCGCCGCGCGGTCGCCGCGCGCATCGAGGTGCCGGAGCCAGCGGCCGACGCGGTGGGGTCGCGTCGGTCGGTGGTGATCGAGCGCATCCAGCCCGAGCTCGACGGTGGGCGGTACCCGGTGAAGCGCGTGGTCGGCGACGATCTGCTCGTCACCGCCGATATCTTCGCCGACGGCCACGACCTGCTGGCGGCGGCCCTCCTGCTCCGCGCCGAGGACGAGGAAGCCTGGGTCGAGGTTCCGATGCGTCCCATCGACAACGACCGCTGGTCGGGTCACGTTCGGCTGACGCGCAACGCGTGGCATCGCTACGCGGTCGAGGCCTGGCGCGACGCCTGGGGGTCGTGGCGGCACGGACTCCACAAGAAGGTCGAGGCCGCGGTCGCGGTCCCCGTCGAGCTCGACGAGGGCCGGCTGCTGCTCGAGGCCGCCGCCACCCGTGCCGAGCGGGCGGAGGCGGCCGATGACCTCCGCACCCTGCGCGAGGCGCTCAGCGCGTACCGACGCGCGCGGTCGGAGGCATCGCGCGTGGCCGCGCTCGACACCGAGGTGGTGGCCGCCGCCGCCCAGCGTCACCCCGATCGGCGCTTCGCGAGCCGCTCGCCCGAGCTCCGCCTCGTCGTCGATCGCGAGCGCGCTCGGTTCGGCGCCTGGTACGAGCTCTTCCCGCGCTCCCAGGGCCGCGATCCCGCGAAGCCGGTGGCCACGACGTTCGCCGACGCCGTGTGGCGGCTGCCCGACATCGCCGCCATGGGCTTCGACGTCGTCTACGTCCCGCCCATCCATCCGATCGGTCGCACGAACCGCAAGGGCCGCAACAACACGCTCGACGCGGCAGCCGACGACGTCGGGTCCCCGTACGGGATCGGCTCGGCGGAGGGTGGCCACCATGACGTCGCGCCCGAGCTGGGCGGGATCGAGGCGTTCCGCACGTTCCGCGACGCCGTCACCGCGCACGGCATGGAGCTGGCGATCGACATCGCCTTCAACGCCTCGCCCGACCACCCGTGGGTGCCGGAGCACCCGCACTGGTTCCGACAGGCGCCGGACGGGTCGATCAAGTACGCGGAGAACCCGCCGAAGAAATACCAGGACATCTATCCGATCTTCTTCGAAGGCGAGGACCCCACCGAGCGCGCGGAGCTGTGGGAGGAGCTGAAGCGCGTCTTCGAGACCTGGATCGACGAAGGGGTGAAGATCTTTCGCGTCGACAACCCGCACACCAAGGCCATCCCGTTCTGGGCCTGGGTCATTCCCGAGATCCAGCGGGCGCATCCCGAGGTGATCTTCCTGTCCGAGGCCTTCACGAAGCCGAAGATGATGCGACAGCTGGCGAAGGTCGGCTTCACGCAGAGCTACACGTACTTCACCTGGCGTGAATCGGCGTCGGAGCTGCGCGACTATCTCACCGAGCTGACGCAGAGCGAGATGCGCGAGTACTACCGCGGCAACCTGTTCACGAACACGCACGACATCAACCCGCACCACCTCGACCATGGCCGGCCGGCGTTCGTGATCCGCAGCGTCCTGGCCGCGACGCTGTCGAGCTCGTACGGCATCTACTCCGGCTGGGAGCTGTGCGAGTCGGCACGCCTCGGGGAGCGCGAGGAGTACCTGGACAGCGAGAAGTACGAGATCCGCGCCCGTGACTGGAACGCGCCGGGCCACATCAAGCTCCTCATCGGCGAGCTCAACCGGCTGCGCCACGAGCGACCGGCGCTCAAGCTCTACGACAACCTGCACTTCGAGAACGTGACCGGCGAGCGCACGCTCTTCTACCGCAAGGCGATGCCGCTCGGAAAGGTGGACCCGCTGACCGGCTTCCCGCAACGCTGGCGCGACCCGGTGTACGTGGCCGTCAACACCAACCCGCGCATCGCCGAGCGTGCGATCCTGCACCCCGACCTGCCGGCGATGGGCATCGGCTGGGACGAGCCGTACCGGGTGACCGATCTGCTGAGCGGCCAGTCGACCCGGGAGCGCGGCGCCGACCTGCCGGTCGACCTCGACCCCGCGATCGAGCCCTTCCGCATCTTCACCATCGCCCGTCTCGACGAGGCCACCTGACCGACATGACCGATCCGACCGGCGCCCCTGCGCCGCCGCGTCCCGATGCCGGCGCGCCGCAGCTGCTGCGCGACGACCCACAGTGGTACAAGGACGCGATCATCTACCAGCTCCACGTGAAGGCGTTCAACGACTCCACGAACGACGGGATGGGCGACTTCCTGGGGCTGACCGAGAAGCTCGACTACATCGCCGAGCTGGGTGTCACGGCCATCTGGATCCTGCCGTTCTACCCGAGCCCGCTGCGGGACGACGGCTACGACATCGCCTCCTACACCGAGGTGCACCCCGACTACGGGACGCTGCGCGACTTCCGGACGTTCGTGCGCGAGGCGCACCGGCGCGGGCTGCGGGTCATCACCGAGCTCGTCATCAACCACACCTCCGACCAGCATCCCTGGTTCGTCGAGGCCCGCGCCAGCCGGCAGAGCCCGAAGCGCGACTGGTACGTGTGGAGCGACACCGACCAGCGCTGGACCGAGGCGCGGATCATCTTCACCGACACCGAGCCCTCGAACTGGACGTGGGACACCGAGTCGAAGCAGTACTACTGGCATCGGTTCTTCAGCCACCAGCCGGACCTGAACTTCGACAACCCGCAGGTCATCCGCGCCGTGATGCGGGTCATGCGCTTCTGGCTCGACCTCGGGGTCGATGGACTGCGGCTCGACGCCGTGCCCTATCTCATCGAGCGCGACGGGACGAACGGGGAGAACCTGCCGGAGACCCATGCCGTCCTGAAGCGGATCCGGGCCGCGCTCGACGCCCGCTACCAGGGCCGCATGCTGCTCGCCGAGGCGAACCAGTGGCCGCCTGACGTCCTGCCGTACTTCGGCACGCCGGAGGAGCCGGAGTGCCATATGGCGTTCCACTTCCCGCTCATGCCGCGCATCTGGATCGCGCTGCGCCGCGAGGATCGCTACCCGATCGTCGAGATCATGAGCCAGACGCCGGAGATCCCCGAGGACAGCCAGTGGGCGCTCTTCCTCCGCAACCACGACGAGCTGACGCTCGAGATGGTCACCGACGAGGAGCGCGACTTCATGTACACCGAGTACGCCCGCGAGGCGCGGATGCGGATCAACGTCGGGATCCGCCGCCGCCTCGCCCCGCTCGTCGACAACTCTCGACGGCGGATCGAGCTCCTCAACTCGCTCCTCTTCAGCATGAAGGGCACGCCGGTCGTCTACTACGGCGACGAGATCGGCATGGGCGACAACGTCTACCTCGGCGACCGCAACGGCGTCCGCACGCCGATGCAGTGGACCGGCGACCGCAATGCCGGCTTCAGCCGGGCCGACGTGCACGCCCTCTACGCGCCGCTCGTGGCCGATCCGGTCTACGGCTTCCAGGCGGTCAATGTCGAGGCCCAGGAGCGCGTCCCGGGCTCGTTGCTGAACTGGATGAAACGACTCATCCGCGTCCGACGCGCCCACCCGGTCTTCGGCCGCGGCTCGCTCGAGTTCCTCCACCCCGAGAATCGCCGCGTCCTGGCCTACCTGCGGGAGCACGACGGCACGACGATCCTGTGCGTCGCGAACCTGTCGCGCTTCGCGCAGTTCGTGGAGCTCGACCTGTCCCGGTTCAACGGCCGCCAGCCGATCGAGCTCATCGGGCGAGTCCACTTCCCGCGGATCGGGGAGCTGCCGTACCTGCTGACGCTCGGCCCGCACGACTTCTTCTGGTTCGAGCTCACCGATGGGGACGGCTGAGCGCAGCGTGCCCGCGACCGTTCGCCCGGCCACCGCGGTCGACGCGGAGGCGATGGGAGGCGTGGCGGTGCGCTCATGGGAAGCCACGTACCGCGGCATGCTGCCCGACGCGGTCCTCGACGAGTGGCAGGCCACGGTGACGGACGGCTGGGTCGCCGCCTTTGCCAACCAGCCGCCGGACACCGCGTGGCGCCCGTGGGTCGCCGAGCGAGACGGCCGTGTGGTGGGCTATGCGACCACGACGCCCGCGAAGGACTTCTTCCTCCCCCCGCCCGACGGCGCGGGTGAGCTGACGAACCTCTACCTCGACCCGGCGGTGATCGGCACCGGGGTCGGGCACGTGCTCTACCGCGTGGCCATCGACGACCTCTGGGCGCGGGACTTCGACCCGCTCGTGGTCTGGGCGTTCCGCGACAACGTCCGGGCGGTCGCCTTCTACGCGCGCATGGGCTGCGTCGTCGACGTCGCGGACCATGTGTGGGAGCTCGGCGGCGTCGCGTGCCCGATCGTCCGTCTCGTGGACCACCGGCCGGCGGCCGCGGAGGCATGACACCCGAGGAGCTGCGCGTCGCCCGCTGGTTCCGCTCGAAGGGCCGCCCGATCGCCGCGGTCGATGCGCATGACCGCGCCCCACTCGAGGACGGATCGGCGCTCGTCGTGCTCGAGGTGCGCTACGCCGATGGCGGCGACTCCGACCGCTACCTCGTGCCGTCGCGTGACGGCGCTGAGCCCCGGGACGGCGACGGCACGTGGCGCGCGATCGTGCGCGCCATGGCGACCGGCGCGGAGCTCCACGGCGCGCACGGCGTGTTCCGGGCATCGGCCACCCCCGCGCTCGGCGAATTGCTGCCGTCGCCGGCGACGGCCGTCGAGGCGCTCGACGAGCGGCGTCTCGGGGTCGAGCAGTCGAACACCTCGGTCGTGCTCGGGGATCGGCTCATCCTCAAGCTCTACCGGCTCCTCGAGCCGGGCGACAACCCGGATCTTGAGATCGGCGCGTTCCTGACGGCCGCCGGATTTGCCGACACCCCGGCCGTGGCCGGCGCGCTCACCTACGAGGATCCCGACCACGGCACGGCGACGGCTGCGATGCTCCAGGCGTTCGTGCCGTCGTCCGGCGATGCGTGGGCCGCGATGCTCCGGGCCCTGGCCACCGACCCGGCGCAGGCCACGCGCCTCGCCGCGGACCTGGGCGATGTCACCGCCCGGATGCATGCCGCGCTGGCCTCGGCCCCCGACGCTCCGGGCTTCCCGGCGCGACCCGCCACCACCGCCGAGACGGCCGCCTGGCGCGCGGCGGGGGAGCGGGAGCTGGCGGCGGCGGTGGGTTCGGTCCGGTCTGAGGACCATGACCGGCTCGTGGCGCTCGCACCGCGCGTGACGGCCCGGTTCGCGGATGCGTTCGGCCGCGCGACGGGCGACGAGGTCGTGACCCGCATCCACGGCGACTACCACCTCGGCCAGGTGCTGGCGCGCGCGGACGGCGGCCTGAGCGTCATCGATTTCGAGGGTGAGCCGGCACGGCCACTCGCCGAACGCCGCGAGCCGAGCTCTCCGCTGCGCGACGTGGCCGGCATGCTCCGCAGCCTCGACTACGCGGCGCGCACGGCCGACCGTGGCCCGCACGCTCCCGGCTTCGATGCCGACACCTGGCTGGCGGAGGCGCGCGCCGCCTTCCTGCGCCCCGTGGGTGCCGTCGGCGGCCTGGTCGACGCGTTCGAGCTGGCGAAGGCGTGCTACGAAGTCCGCTACGAGGCGAACAACCGTCCGGACTGGCTGTGGCTGCCGATGACCGCCATCGAGCGGCTCGTCAGCGGAGGCGGGACCACGCCCCGGCCGCGGTGATCGCCGCGGCCAGCGCCGCCCACAGACCCTGGTCGACGAGGTACTGGCCGAGGAAGGGCTCGAACCCGCCCGGCACGCCCTCCATGCTCGCGACGAACGTCGCCGTCTCGATGCCGAACGCGATCGCCGCGCCCAGGGCGATCCCGCCGAACAGGATCCCGACCATCACCGGCCCCTGCTTGTAGCCGACGAAGCGGGTCAGCAGATCGGCGATGAAGATGCCCCCGAACCAGGCGAGGAAGATGACGAAGAAGCCGATGCGCCCCGCCAGGAGCCCGGCGACCGTCCCGGCGCCGGTCGCCAGCGCCAGCCCACCGATGAGCTGCAGCGGGGTGAACGAGGTGAGCGGGTCGTGCGCCGGGCGGCCGCAGTCGCGGCAGCGGAAGCCGACCGGTCCCTGCATCGCGCAGCGCGGGCAGATCGGCCGGTCGCATCGACCGCAGCGCACCCACGTCTCGCGATCGGGATGGCGGTAGCAGCGCAGCGCGCCAGAGTCGTCCGCCGGCTCGGCGAGGGCAGCGTCCTCGGTGGTCACGGCGGGCAGGGTACCGCCGGCCGCACATCGGTCAAGTGGACCTGCGGGCGCGTGCACGGCGGCGCGAACGTCCCGCTATCCTGTGCTCCCCGATGAGACACGTATGGCGCTGAGAGTGTGGCGCGGCCGTCCATACCCGCTCGGCGCGACGTGGGACGGTTCCGGAGCGAACTTCGCGATCTTCAGCGAGCACGCCGAGGCCGTCGACCTCTGCCTCTTCGACGCCGACGGTACCGAGCAGCGCGTTCGGATGACCGAGCAGACCGACCTCGTGTGGCACTGCTATCTCCCCGACGTCCGCCCCGGGCAGCGCTACGGCTATCGCGTCCACGGACCCTACGAGCCGGAGAACGGGCACCGCTTCAACCCGGCGAAGCTGCTCATCGACCCGTATGCGAAGCGCATCGACGGCGCCGTGCGCTGGGACGACTCGCTGTTCGGCTACCGCATCGGCGACGCGGCCGACGACCCGGCCCCCGACGACCGCGACAGCGCCGCCTTCACGCCGAAGAGCGTCGTCATCAACCCCGCGTTCGTGTGGGGCGGTGACGCGCCGCCGCGGACGCCGCTCGATCGGACGCTCATCTACGAGGTCCATGTCAAGGGCTTCACGCAGCTCCACCCCGACATCCCCGAGGAGCTGCGCGGAACGTACGCGGCCATGGGATCGGCGCCGGTCGTCGACTACCTCACCAACCTCGGCATCACCGCGGTCGAGCTCCTGCCCGTCCACCAGCACGTGAACGACCGCCATCTCGTCGAGCGCGGCCTCTCCAACTACTGGGGCTACAACACCATCGGGTTCTTCGCGCCGGACGTGCGCTACAGCGCGACCGGGGAGCCTGTGAGCGAGTTCAAGACGATGGTGAAGCGGCTCCACGACGCGGGCATCGAGGTCATCCTCGACGTCGTCTACAACCACACCGGCGAGGGGAACCACCTCGGCCCGACGATCAGCTACCGCGGCGTCGACAACGCGGCGTACTACCGGCTGGATCCCAACGACCGGCGCCATTACGTCGACTACACCGGGACCGGCAACACGCTCGACGCCACGAGCCCGAAGGTCCTCCAGATGATCATGGACTCGCTGCGCTACTGGGTCACCGAGATGCACGTCGACGGCTTCCGTTTCGACCTCGCCTCGGCACTGGCGCGCGAGATGTACGACGTCGACAAGCTCGGGTCGTTCTTCGACATCATCCACCAGGACCCGGTCATCAGCCAGGTGAAGCTCATCGCCGAGCCCTGGGACGTCGGCCCCGGCGGCTACCAGGTCGGCAACTTCCCGGTCGGCTGGGCCGAGTGGAACGGGCGCTACCGCGACAGCGTGCGGCGCTTCTGGAAGGGGGTCGGCGGCCAGACGGCGGAGCTCGCGTATCGGCTGAGTGGCTCGTCGGACCTCTACGCGGGGTCCGGGCGCCGGCCGCACGCCAGCGTGAACTTCGTCACCGCCCACGACGGCTACACGCTCCACGACCTCGTGAGCTACGAGCGCAAGCACAACGAGGCGAACGGCGAGAACAACGCCGACGGCGACAACAACAACGAGAGCATGAACTTCGGCGTGGAGGGTGAGACCGATGACGAGGCCGTCATCGAGGCCCGCCAGAAGCAGGTGCGCAACCTGCTCGCCACGCTGCTCCTGAGCCAGGGCGTGCCGATGCTGCTCGGCGGGGACGAGATCGGGCGCACGCAGCGCGGCAACAACAACGGCTACGCGCAGGACAACGAGATCAGCTGGTTCAGCTGGGAGATGACGCGTCGCAACCGCCAGCTGCTCGCGTTCACCCGATCGCTCATCCGGCTCTTCGGCCAGCATCCCGTCCTGCGGCGCCGGCGCTTCTTCCAGGGCCGCCAGATCCGCGGCTCACGGATCAAGGACCTCACCTGGTACGCGCCGGACGGCAGCGAGATGAACGACGACGAGTGGCAGGCGCCCGGCGTGAAGGCACTCGGTGTCCAGTACGCCGGCGATGCGATCGACGAGCGGGGGCCGCGCGGCGAGCGGATCGTCGACGACACCCTGCTCATCATCCTCAACGCCGATGAGCGGCCGGTCGCCTTCACCCTGCCGAACCACGAGGCGGCGAAGCGCTGGGAGCTCGTGTTCGACACCGTCTATCCGACGTTCGCCGGTGCCCACGGCGAGTACGACGGCGGCGCGGCGTACCGGGTGGCGGAGCGCTCGGTCGTGTGCCTGCGACGCCTGCCGCGCGTGAGGCGCAGCTCCGGCGGATGACCGCGCCGGCATCGGCGATTCCGCGCGCGACGTACCGCGTCCAGCTCCACGCCGGCTTCACCTTCGACGACGCGGCCCGGATCGTCCCGTACCTTGCCGAGCTGGGGATCAGCCACCTCTACACCTCGCCGATCCTGCAGGCCGCCCCCGGGTCGACCCACGGCTACGACGTGATCGACCATGCCCGCGTCAGTGACGAGCTGGGAGGCGAGGAGGGATTCCTCCGGCTGAGCGACACGCTGCGCGACAGCGGGATGGGCCTGGTCGTCGACATCGTGCCCAACCACATGGCGATCGCGGAGGGCAACCGATGGTGGTGGGACCTGCTCGCCAACGGCCCGGCCAGCCGCTGGGCGCGGCACTTCGACGTCGACTGGGACCCGCCCGAGGCGCGGCTGCGGAACGTCATCCTGCTGCCGGTCCTGCCCGATCACTACGGCCGCGTCCTCGAGGCCGGCGAGATCGGCCTTGCCCGGCGTGGCGCGACGGTCGTGGTCGAGACCGTCGGCCGGGCGTTTCCGCTCGACCCCCGGACGACCGCGCCGATCGTCGCCGATGCCGGCGCGCGGCTCGCCTCGGACGAGATGCTGTTCCTCGCCGAGGCGCTCGAGTCGCTCCCGCCCTCGACCGCCGAGGACCGGATCCTCGTCGAGCGGCGGCAGCGCGACGTGGAGGTCGTCGCCGCCCGGCTGTCCGAGCTCATCGCCGAACCCGGGGTGGCTGCGGCCGTCGATGCCGCGATCGGTGAGCGGACCGCGGACGTCGACGCGCTCGACGCGCTCCTCGAGGCCCAGCATTACCGGCTCGCGTTCTGGCGCGCCGGCAGCCGTGACCTCGGCTACCGGCGGTTCTTCGACATCGACGAGCTCGTGGGCATCCGCGTGGAGGACGAGGACGTCTTCGCCGATACGCACGCCCGCGTCCTCGCCTGGGTGCGGGAAGGGCGCGTCGACGGGTTACGGATCGATCACCCCGATGGCCTGCGCGACCCCGGCGGCTACGTGGCACGGTTGCGCGCGTCCGCGCCCGAGGCGTGGATCGTGGCCGAGAAGATCCTCGGCGCCGATGAGCCCCTGCGAACCGACTGGCCGCTCGATGGCACCACAGGCTACGAGTTCGCGAACCGCGCCGTCGGCCTGCTGGTGGATCCCGCCGCACGGGATGCGCTCGACGCCGCCTGGGCGGGAGCGGCCGACGTCGGCCCAGCGTGGGACGAGATCGCGGGCGACGCCCGGCTCACGGCACTGTCGGAGCTGCTCGGCAGCGACCTGAACCGCCTCGCCGACCTCGTCCTCGCCGTCTGCGAGGCGAACCGCCGGCACCGCGACTACACCCGCCACGAGCTCCATCACGCGCTCCGCGAGACGGCCGCCGCCCTCGGTATCTATCGAACCTACGTCCGTCCGGGGGATCCGCTGAACGATGCCGACCGAGCGGCGATCGACGCCGCGGTGCGGGTGGCCGCCGAGCGCCGACCCGACCTCGATCGGGAGCTTTTCGCGTTCCTCGGCCGCATCCTCCGCCTCGAGGAGCCGGGCACGTTCGCCACCGAGCTCGCGATGCGATTCCAGCAGCTCACCCCGGCAGCGATGGCGAAGGGGATCGAGGACACGGCGTTCTATCGGTACCACCGCCTCACCGCGCTGAACGAGGTGGGTGGCGATCCGGGTCGCTTCGGCGCCGACCCGTCGCACGTCCATGCCGCGCTGGCGCAGACCGCCGAGCGGTGGCCGGCCGGCATGCTGGCCCTGTCGACCCACGACACCAAGCGAAGTGCCGACGTCCGCGCACGGCTCGCGGTCCTCGCGGAGGATCCCGCGACGTGGCGCAGCGCGATGGCGACGCTCGGAGCGCTCGAGCGGCCGCATCGGTCCGGCGACGCACCCACCGACGCCGACGCGTACCTCGGGCTCCAGGCGATCGTCGGCGCCTGGCCGATCGACGCCGACCGGCTGGCCGCCTACCTGGCGAAGGCGACCCACGAGGCGAAGCTGAGGACCTCGTGGACGGCGCCGGACGCCGGCTACGACGCGGGGGTGGATGGCTGGGCGCGATCGATCCTCGCCGACCCCGCCTTCGTGGCCGCGGTCGACGCGACCGTCGCGGGCGTGGGCGATGCTGCTCGGGTGGCCTCCCTGGTGCAGGTCGCCCTCCAGCTGACCGCGCCCGGCGTGCCCGACTGCTACCAGGGCGGCGAACTGTGGGAGCTGTCCCTCGTCGACCCGGACAACCGCCGGCCGGTCGACTACGACGTGCGCCGGCGCCTCCTCGCCGCGGCCATCGCGATGGGCGGCGCGGAGGCATGGGCGGCCCGGGAGGACGGCCTCCCGAAGCAGTGGCTGATCCACCGAGCGCTTGCGCTCCGCTCGCGCCGGCCCGAGGCGTTCGTCGGCTCCTATGCACCGCTGGCCCTCGACGGACCCCGCGCCGGTGCCGGCTTCGCGTTCCTGCGCGGCGACGCCGTTGCCACCGTCGTGCCGCGGCACGCCGTCCGCATCGGGCGGGACGGCTGGGCGGGCACCGGGGTGACGCTCCCCGAAGGGCGCTGGCGCGACCTCGACGGGGCGCCATGGTCCGGCCGGGTGGCGCTCGACGAGCTGCTGGCGTCGTTCCCCGTCGCGATCCTGGAGCGCCAGGCATGAGCGGCACCACGCCGCGCGTCTGGGCGCCACGTGCCCATGCGGTGAGCCTCGCGCTCGACACGGAGCGCCGGCCGATGCGGCCCGTCGGGGGCGACTGGTTCGAGGCCGATCTCGAGCTTCCTCCCGGCGCGCGCTATGGGTTCGCGCTCGACGGCGGCGACGAGGTCCTGCCCGACCCGCGCTCGCCGTCCCAGCCGGACGGGGTCCATGGCCGCTCGGCGACCGTCGACCACGAGGCGTTCGCGTGGACCGATGCGGGCTGGCACGCGCCGGCGCTGCGCGACGCGGTGATCTACGAGCTCCACGTCGGCACGTTCAGCGAAGCGGGCACGTTCGATGGGGCCGTCGGGCACCTCGACGATCTCGTCGACCTCGGTGTCACCCATCTCGAGCTCATGCCCGTCGTGGAGTTCAGCGGGGATCGCGGCTGGGGCTACGACGGCGTCGACCTCTTCGCGCCGCACCACGCCTACGGCGGTCCCGAGGGTCTCCGGCGGCTCGTCGACGCGGCGCATGCCCGCGGCCTCGCCGTGCTCCTCGACGTCGTCTACAACCATCTCGGGCCGGAGGGCAACTACCTCGAGCGCTTCGGGCCGTACTTCACCGAGCGACACCACACCCCCTGGGGGCCAGCGGTGAACTTCGACGACCGTGGCAGCCACGAAGTGCGGCGCTTCGTCGTTGACAACGCGGTTGGCTGGCTCCGCGACTACCACGTCGACGGGCTGCGCATCGACGCGATGCAGGCGATCGTCGACATGAGCGCCGTCCACATCGGCGAGGAGCTCACGGCCGCGGTCCATGCCCTCGGTGAGCAGCTCGGGCGGCCGCTCGTCGTGACGGCCGAATCCGACCTCAACGACCCGAAGCTCGTGCGGCCCGTGCGGCTCGGTGGCTACGACATGGACGCCGCGTGGGCCGACGACGTCCACCACGCGTTCCACGTGGCCCTGAGCGGCGAGCAGCACGGGTACTACGCCGACTTCACCGATGAGGGCGCCCTGGCCCGCGCCCTGGCCGAGCCGTACCTCTACGACGACCGGTTCTCGGCCGCGCGCGGACGGCGGCACGGCCGTCCCGCAGGCGACATTGCCGGGAATCGGTTCATCGCCTGCCTCCAGAATCACGACCAGGTGGGCAACCGGGCACGCGGCGAGCGCCTGGCTCATCTGGTGAGCGATGGTCGCGCGCGCATCGGTGCGGCGCTCCTCCTCACCGCGCCGTACGTCCCGCTCCTGTTCACCGGAGAGGAGTGGGGCGCGACGACACCATTCCTCTACTTCTCGGGGCACGAGGACCAGGAGCTGGCGCGCACGATCGTCGATGCGCGGCTCGCCGAGTTCGCGGAGCTCGGCTGGGACCCGGCCGCGATCAGCGATCCCCAGGACCCGGCCACCGTGGAGGCATGCCGCCTGGACTGGAGCGAGCGGCGCGCCGCCCCGCACGACTCGCTGCTCGAGTGGTACCGGGCGTGCATCGCGCTTCGCCGCAGCGAGCCGGCGTTGCGAGACGGCGACCGTTCGGCGGTCGAGGTGGACGGCGACGCGAGGGGGCGGCTGATCGTGCGCCGTGGACCGATCGCCGTGGCCGTCAACCTGGGTCAGGCCTCGGTCGCGGACGGGCTCGAGGGCCGCGTCCGCCTCGCGTGGCCACCCGAGCTCGCCACCGTCGACGGCGCCGAGCGACGGCTCCCGCCCGACGGCGTCATCATCGTCGACGACCGATGACCGAGCAGCTCGTCGAGCCCACCTACATCGATGCCTTCAAGCAGCGCCGCGAGATCGCGCCCGACGTGCGCGACGCGGTGCTGCGCACCATGGGCGCCGCCGCGGTGGACGGCGCCGACGACGTGCCGCACGTCCTCGTCGCGCCGCGTGGCAGCTCGCTGCCCGCCGCCGGGGACGTCCGGCTCGAGGACGGGACCGAGCTCGGCCGGCTCGAGGCCATCCCGCGCGACGCGCCACACGGCTACCACGAGCTCGTCACCGATGACGGGCAGCGGCAGCTCCTCATCACCGGTCCGGGCCGCTGTCACCTGCCGCGCGGCCTCCGTGCGTGGGGATGGGCGATCCAGCTCTCGACGCTACGGTCGCGCGCCTCGTGGGGGATCGGCGACTTCGGCGATCTCCGCGAATTCGCCCGCTGGTCGGGCGCACAGGGTGCCGGGTTCGTCGGCGTCAGCCCGCTGAGTGCGCCGAACCCGTCCCCGAACCCGGAGCCCAGCCCCTACTACCCGAGCACGCGCCGCTTCCTCAACCCGCTCCACCTTCGCATCACCGATGTCCCGGGTGCCGAGGCCCTCGACCTCGCCGAGCTGGCGGCCGCCGGACGCGCCCTCGACGACGAGCGGACGATCGATCGCGCCCGCGTCCATGCCACGAAGGCGGCCGCGCTCGACGAGCTGTGGGCGGCCGGCCGGTTCGACCGTGAGGCCTTCGACGCCTGGCGCGGCGACCAGGGCGAGCCGCTCGAACGGTGGTCGCGCTTCTGCGTCCTCTCCGAACGCCTGGGCGCGGGGTGGCAGGCGTGGCCGGAGCCGTTCCGCGACCCGGCCGGTCCCGAGGTCACTCGCGTGGCACTCGAGGCTCGCGACCGCGTCGCCTTTCACGCATGGGTCCAGTGGCTCGCCGACGGACAGCTGGCGGCCGCGTCTGAGGGCCTGCGCCGCGTTGCCGACATGCCGGTCGGCGTGGACCCGGGCGGGTTCGACGCCTGGGACTGGCAGGACCAGCTCGCGCTGGGCGCGTCGGTCGGAGCGCCACCTGACCGCTTCAACACCGCCGGCCAGGACTGGGGGCTGCCACCGTTCATCCCGCATCGGCTCCAGGAGGCGCACTACCGGCCGTTCATCGAGACGGTCCGCCAGCAGCTGCGCTTTGCGGGCGGCCTCCGCATCGACCACGTGCTCGGCCTGTTCCGCCTGTGGTGGATCCCCGCCGGCCACGGCGCGGCGCGCGGGGCCTACGTCCGCTATCCGACCGATGAGCTGCTCGAGATCGTCGCCCTCGAGAGCCAGCGAGCGCGCGCGGTCGTCGTCGGCGAGGACCTCGGCACCGTATCGCCGGGGGTGCGCACGGAGCTCCGCCGGCGCCGTGTGCTGTCCACCCGGCTCGTGCTGTTCGAGAAGACCGCGCCGTCGGGCTATCCGGCCCAGTCCTTTGCGGCGGTGACCACGCATGACCTTCCGACGGTGGCCGGCGCGATCTCCGGTACCGATCTCCGCGACCAGGCCGCGGCGGGGGTCACGCCGGACCCGGCGGCGCTGGCATTGCTTCGCGGCCGGCTGCGCGCCGCCGCCGGCGTCGGGGCCGATGCGGACGCCGAGACCGTCGCCGGCGCGCTCCATCGGCGGCTGGCTGCCTCGCCGTCCGTCCTGGTCGCGGCGACGCTCGAGGATGCGCTCGGAGTCGAGGAGCGGCCGAATCTGCCCGGTACGGTGATCGCCCAGCGCCCGAACTGGTCGATCTCGCTGCCGGTCCCGCTCGAGGACCTCGACACCCACCCGGGGGTCCGGGCAACGGTCGACGCCCTCCGCCGCTGAGCCGCGCGCCGGCCTACTCGGGCCGGAGGATGAGCCCCGAGAGCGGCGGGAGGCTGACCGTCGCCGAATGGGGCTGCCCGTGCCAGCCGTCGTCGCCTGCGACCACGCCCCCGAGGTTCCCGACGTTCGACCCGCCGTAGTGCTCGGAGTCGGAGTTCAGGGCCTCCACCCATCGGCCACCGCGGGGCAGCCCGAGCCGGTAGTCATGCCGCGGCACCGGGGTGAGGTTGAGGACCACGACGGCCAGGGAGTCGCCGGCGCGGCGGATCCACGAGTAGACCGAGGCTTCGACGTCGGCCGCGTCGATCCAGGCGAAGCCATCGGCGTCATGGTCGGCCGCCCAGAGCGCCGGCGTCTCACGGTAGACGCGTCCGAGATCCTCGACGAAATGCGCCACCCC
>DASVFG010000101.1:0-2464 GCA_036380155.1 Candidatus Limnocylindria bacterium | reverse complement strand
CGGGATCATGAGCATCCCGACCGTCGCCCTGTTCGCCCCCGGCGAGGCGCCGCGCGCCGCCGTCGGCTTCCGGCCGATGGAGGCGCTCGAGGAGGCGTTCAACCTGGCGAGTCTCTCAACCGGGAATACCGCCGGCGCCTGACGCGCCGCGGCCACTTCCGCGCACGACGCCCGCGCTCCGGCGCGGGCGTCGTGGTGTCCCGCCGAGGTCATGGCATCGGGTCGCGACGCGCGGCATACTGCCCGCGCATGGACCGCCGTCTCGGGGTGCTCGTGGCGTGCCTGGTCGTCCTCGCATCGGGGGCGGCCGCGCCGCGCATGGCGCGGGCCGCCGATGGCCTCGTCATCACGTCCGACGCCGTGTACGAGGTCCGTCCGGACGACGGCGTGATCGCCGTCACCGTGAACGTGGCGGCCACCAACGTGACGCCCGACACTGCCGAGGGTCGCTTCTACTACACGGCCGTCGCGCTTCCCGTGCCCGTGGGCGCGTCGTCGGTAACGGCCGATTCGAACGGCGTCCCCCTGGCCGTGAGCGTCGCACCGCTCGACGAGACCGCGCAGCGCGCTGACGTCACGTTCCATGCCGGCGTGTTCTTCCAGCAGACGTACGGCTTCACGCTCCGCTTCCTCATCACCGATGCCGGTGGCGATGCGGACCGTGAGACCTGGGTGCGCTCTCGGTTCGTCGCCTTCCCGGTCTGGTCCTACGGGACGGCCGGCGCGGCGAACGCGAGCGTCGAGGTGATCCTGCCGGCCGACTTCGTCGCCACCGTGCCCGTGGGTGATCTCGAGACCGTCACCGAGGGCGGCCAGACACGACTCGTCACCTCCTCGATCCCGGACCCCACGACGTTCTTCGCCTACGTCTCCGCCGAGCGCGAGGGCGACCGGGACTCCAGCCGGCTGTCGGTCGAGCTCGAGGACGGGACGGCATCCCTCCTCCTGTTCTCCTGGCCGGACGACCCCGAGTGGGTCGAGCGACAGCGGCGCTTCCTCGCCGGCGGTCTGCCCGCCCTCGAGGATGCGATCGGAGTGCCCTACCCGATCATCGGCGTCCTGAACGTCACCGAGCACGCCTACCAGCACCTCGGCGACTACGCGGGGTTCTTCATTCCGGGCGATGACTCGATCGAGGTGCGCTTCGACGCCGACGCGTTCACGACGCTGCACGAGGCCGCGCACGTGTGGTTCAACAGCGACATCAGCGACGCTCGCTGGCTCGTTGAGGGGTTCGCGTCGTACTACGCCGAGCAGGTCGGCACCGAGCTTGGCGAGTCGCTGCTCATGAACGAGCTCACCGACGAGGTCCGCGACGACGCATTCCCGCTCGACGAATGGGGAGACCCGGGACGCGAGGCGCCGGAACGCGAGGAGTACGGCTACGCGGCCGCCCACGAGTTCGCGCGCCAGGTCGCGGCGCTCGCCGGCACGGACGGACTTCGCTCGGTCTGGCAGGCGGAGTCGGTGGACCGCATGGCCTACGCCACGCACGATGACGAGCGGCCGCAGCGCGGCGACGCAGCTCCCGACGAAGAGTGGCAGCGCCTGCTCGACCTGTTCGAGAACGACACCGGGGCAGATTTCGATGCCCTCTGGACGGAGTGGATCGTGGGCGACGAATCGGCACTGCTCGCGGAGCGGGAGGCGGCGCGCGCGGCCTACGCCACGACCACGGCGGAGCTCGGGTCCTGGACGATGCCGCGGTCGACGCGCGTCCTCATGGAGTCGTGGGACTTCGCCTCGGCCACGACCGAGCTCGAGGCCGTCGACGACCTGGTGGACGACGCGGCGGCCCTCGCGGAGCGCGCGGACGCCCTGGACGTGACCGCCCCCGACGAGGTGGGCGCCTCGCTGGCCGACGGCATCGACGCCGCGCGCGCAACGCTCGATGCACAGGCCGGCGCGCTGGACGCCATCGCGGCGGCCGACGCCGGCGTCCAGGCGACGCGGAGCGCCGCCGCCACGGTGGGGATGCTCGGAGAAGCCGATCCGAGCGCCGAGCTCGCGGCGGCACGGGACGCGTTCACGAGCGGCGACGAGGCATCGGCCACGCAGCGGGCAGAGCGCGCGGTGGATGCGATCGAGGCTGCCGACGGGCGTGGACGGCTCCGGGTCGGCGTCGCCGGCGGGATCATCCTGCTCCTCGACGCGCTCGCCATGGGGGTCCTGTTCCGCCGGCGCCGAGCGCGTCGCGGGCTCGCGTCCGCGTGACGCCGATGCGGCGCTCATTGGTCGCCGTCCTGGCCGGCACGTTCACGCTGCGCTTCAGCACCGGCCTGACCGGGGCAATGCTGCTCTACTACCTGGCAAAGCTGCCCGAGTTCGGCGGCCCGCAGGTGAGCGCCTCGGTGGCCGGGATCATGACTGCCGCGTACTTCGCGGCCGAGCTCCTGCTCTCCCCCGCCTTCGGCGTGCTCTCGGACCGCATCGGGGCGCACCGGATCATGCAGATCGGCCCGCT
>DASVFG010000100.1:0-5579 GCA_036380155.1 Candidatus Limnocylindria bacterium | reverse complement strand
ATCAGGAACAGGCCGCCGCCGAGAAGGATGAGGTCACGGCCGCTGATGTCCATGCCGAACACGTTGAACCACGGCTGGGTAAGGCCGATGATCCACGAGATCGTGAACAGGAGCGCGATGCGCATGACCATGGCCAGGCTGAGGCCGATGATCCGCGCCCGGTCCTGATCCTCTTTTGGCAGCTTCCCGACGAGGATGCTGATGAACACGATGTTGTCGATGCCGAGGACGATCTCCAGCACCGTGAGGGTGACGAGGGCAACGACCCAGGTCCCCGGATCCGACAGGAATTCGAACACGTCTCGTTACCGCTCCCTGACCGCTGCGGCTGCGACCGCGAATGCGTCGCCTGCCGCCTGAAGCGTAGCGCCGATCTCGGCTCGACCGTGCGCCAGCGAGGCAAACCAGGCCTCGTGCTGGCTCGGCGGCAGCATGACGCCGGCGTCGAGCATGGCGTGGAAGAACGGCGGGAAGGCGCCGTCGGCGAGGAACGCCGTCAGCAGGCTGCCGACCCGCGCCACGCGCACCGCTGTGCCGGCATCCGCCGCGGCGGATCGCAGCCCGGCTTCGACCTCGGCGCCGGTCCGCTCGAGGCGCGCGTATGCGTTGCCGTCCAGGAGGTCGAGCGTGGCGACCCCGGCCGCCATGGCGAGCGGGTTCCCCGAGAGCGTGCCCGCCTGGTAGACCGGCCCCTCCGGCGCCACGAGCCGCATGACGTCGGCGCGTCCGCCATACGCCCCGACCGGCAGGCCGCCGCCGATGATCTTGCCGAGCACCACGAGGTCCGGCACCACGCCGTAGGGCTCGGTGGCCCCGCCGCGGGCGATCCGGAAGCCGGTGATCACCTCGTCGAAGACGAGCAGCGCACCGTGCTCGGCGGTCAGGGTCCGCAGGGCGGCGAGATAGCCGTCCGGCGGCGGGACGAGGCCCATGTTGGCGGCCACCGGCTCGACGAGGACCGCGGCGACCGGTCGCTCGGCGAGGAGCGCGGCAACGGCGTCGAGGTCGCCGAACGGCGCGACCAGCGTGTCGCGGGCCGTGCCCGCGGTGACGCCCGCACTGGCCGGCATGCCGGTGGCTCCCGACCCGGGCGCGACGAGGAGCGCGTCGGCGTGGCCGTGGTAGCCGCCCGCCATCTTGACGATCGCGTCGCGGCCGGTGGCCGCCCGTGCGACGCGGATGGCCGACATGGCGGCCTCCGTGCCCGAGCTCGTGAAGCGCAATCGCTCGACGTGGGGCATGGCCGCGACGATGCGATCGGCGAGCTCGAGCTCGTGGACGTTCGGTGCGCCGAAGCTCGTCCCGTCGCGGGCCACGCGGGTGACCGCCTCGATGACGGCGGGATGCGCGTGGCCGGCGATCATCGGCCCCCACGACCCCACCCAGTCGGTGAGCTCGACGCCGTCCGCGTCCCACACTCTCGCTCCGGATCCGCGCACGATGACGCGCGGCGTGCCGCCGACCGACCCGAAGGCGCGGACCGGCGAGTTGACGCCGCCGGGGAAGCGCGCCGCCGCGCGGGCCATGAGCGCGTCGCTGCGCGTCGCGGCGTCGACGGTCATCGGCCGCCGCCGTCGAGCAGGGCGAGGATCTCGCCGACCGGCCGATGGATCCCGGTGATGATCGGGGTGTCGCGGACCGTCGAGCGTCGCGACTCGGTCTCGCGCAGGTCGCGCACGAGGTCCTGGAACGCGACGAGATCATCGGTCTCGTAGGCGACGACGAACTCCTGGTCGTCGAGCCCGAAGCTGTAGGCGAGGAGCTGCCGGACCTGTGGGTACGCGTGGCCCACCTTCATGTGGCCGCGCATCACCTGCTGCCGCTCCTCCGCCGGCGTCAGGTACCACTCGACCGACTTCGTGAACGGGTAGACCACGAGGTACGCCGATCGTTCGCCGCTGAACAGCGACTGCTCCTGGGTCGTCGGCCGCTTCACGTAGGCGCTCGGCCGGGTGATCCCGATAAGGTTCACGGCCGGGCTCAGCCAGCGGCCGATCCCCGACGATCGGAGGTCGGCGGCGGTCGTCTCGAGGTCCTCGACGCGCTCCGCCATGCGCCACAGGAGCAGGTCGCCCTCTGCGCGGAGTCCGATCGTCGAGTAGGCGTGCTGGAGGACCCGCGCCTCCGTGCGGGCCGCGGCGGCGCAGAACGCGTCGATGTCGGCGCGGCGCTCATCGGCGGCGAGGCGTCGCCAGGCGGGATCGAGGCGGAGGAGCCAGGCATGGACCCAGCGCTCGTCGCTCACTCGGCGATCCATGCCGCGGCCTCGGCGGCGAAGTAGGTGATGAGGATGCCGGCGCCGGCCCGCGTGATCGCCGTCAGCGATTCGAGCGTCGCCGCGCGACGGTCGAGCCAGCCGCGCTCGGCGGCGGCAACGATCGACGCGTACTCGCCGCTCACCTGGTACGCGGCGACCGGCACGTCGGTCGCGGCGCGGGCCGCCGCCACGAGGTCGAGCGCGGGGAGCGCGGGCTTGATCATCACCGCATCCGCGCCCTCGGCGATGTCGGCGAGCATCTCGCGGAGCGCCTCCCGCCCGTTCGCCGGATCCATCTGGTACGAGCGCCGGTCGCCGAAGGCAGGCGCCGAGTCGGCGGCCTCGCGAAACGGACCGTAGAACGCCGACGCGTGCTTGGCGGCGTAGGCAAGGATCGCCGTTTCGGCGTGACCCTCGGCATCGAGGGCAGCGCGGAGGGCCGCGACCTGGCCGTCCATCATCGCCGAGGGCGCGACGACATCGGCCCCCGCCTCGGCAAGCGACGCCGCCGTACGACCGAGCAGGTCCAGGGTTGCGTCGTTGTCGACGTTCGCGTCGCGGAGGACGCCGCAGTGGCCGTGGGCCGTGTACTCGCACAGGCACACGTCGGCGAGGATCGCGAGGTCGTCACCGGCCGATCGGCGGAGCGCGCGGACCGCACGCTGGACGATGCCATCGGGATCCCACGCCCCCGAGCCGGTCGCGTCCTTCGCCTCCGGGAGGCCGAAGAGGAGCACCGATCGCACGCCGAGCTGGAGGAGGCGATCCGCTTCGCGCTCGAGCTCGTCGACCGACCAGCGGTGCTGCCCGGGCATCGAACCGATCGGTTCACGGGTACCGGAGCCGGGGCGCACGAAGAGCGGGGCCACGAGCATCGAGGGGTGCAGGCGCGTCTCGCGGGCGAGGTCACGCAGGGCCGGGGTGCGGCGCAGCCGGCGGCCGCGATGGGTGAACGCCGCAACGGGCGTCGCGATGGTCGGCAGGGTCATGGGTGCACTCCACTGGGTTCGGGCGGATGACGGTGAGCGCGGAGGCCCTCGCGGATCGTGTCGGCCAGCCCCTCGGCGGTATGGACGCCGGCGGTGCCGGCCACGGTGAAGCCGTGCGCGCGAGCCGTGGTCGCGGTCACCGGTCCGATGCACCATGCGGGCAGCGCGCGCACGCGAGCCTGCTCGAAGCGGCCGGCGAGGCTCACCAGGCCTCGGACCGTCGAGCTGCTGGTGAACGTGACGCCGGCCAGCGGGCTGCGGAGGGCCGCCGTCAACGCTCCGCGGGACGATGGCGGCGCCTCGATGGTGCGATAGGCGACGACTTCCTCGACGAGCGCGCCGCGGGCGTCCAGCGCGGCCCGAAGATCGGGTGTCGCCGCGTCGGCGCGGGCGAGGACGACGCGACGACCGGCCACGTCCCCGAGGCCCTCGGCGATGGCAACGGTGAGGTATTCGTCCGGGACGTGCTCGACCACGACGCCGCCATCGGTGAGCGCGTCCGCGGTGGCGGGACCGACGGCCGCGACCCGCAGCCGGTCGGGAAGCCTGTGCCCCGTCGCGGCGATGCGCGCTCGAAGCGCGTACGCCCCGTTCGCGCTGGTCAGCACGAGCCACGCCGCACCGTCGAGCGAGGCGAGCATGAGGTCCAGGTCGCGGGCCGCCGAGTCGCGGTCGATGGCCACGGTCGGCACCGACACCGTCGGGATGCCCCGCGCCGCGAGCAGATCGACGAGCTCCTCGGCCTGGTCCGCCGGGCGGGTGACGAGGATCGGCGTCCGGGTCATGCCGGCGCCAGCGAGCGTTCGATGCGGGCCGCCACCGCCTCGACCACGGCGTCGACGGCCTGCGCCGAAGCCGCGGAGCCGGTTGCGTCGGCGCGGACGAAGGCGCCGGTGGGGTCCTCGTACGCGGCACGCAGGCGGAGCTCCGCTCCGGTCACCTCGGCGAGCGCACCCAGCGGAGCGAGACAGCCGCCACCGATGCGGCGCAGGAGCGCGCGCTCCGCATCGGCGGCGATGCGGCTCGGTCGATGCTCGACCGCGGCCAGCGCCCGCCGCAACCGCACGTCATCCTCCCGCACCTGCAGCGCGAGCGCCCCCTGGGCGGGGGCCGGGAGCATGAGCTCGAGCGACAGCCGCGCACGGTCCGGGACGTCGACCCCGAGCCGATCGAGCCCGGCGGCGGCCAGCAGCAGCCCGTCCAGCTCCCCTCGCTCGAGCCGACGAAGCCGGCTGTCGACGTTGCCGCGGATCGGCATGGCGACGAGGTCGTTGCGGGCCGCCGCGAGCTGCGCCGCTCGTCGCGGCGAGCTCGTTCCGATGCGGCCGCCGAACGGCAGATCCTCGAGGCCGCCGCCGTCGCGCGTGAGCAGGCAGTCGCGCGGGTCGGCACGCACCAGGACGCCCCCGATGACGAGGCCGGGTACCGGCTCGGTTGGAAGGTCCTTGTAGGAGTGGACGACGACGTCGACGTCACGCTCGAGGAGTGCTGTCTCGAGGTCGCGGGTGAACTGCCCGTCCGTGGCGACCCAGCTGCCTCGAGGCTGCGCCGCGCTGATCGCGTCGCCCCGTGTCGTCAGCGTCACGAGCTCGACCTCCCCGAGGCTGGGCCGCAGCGCATCGGCCGCGAGGGTCGCCTGTGCGAGGGCGAGCCGGCTCGAGCGGGTGCCGAGTCGCAGGGTGGTCATTGGGCGGCCTCGATGCCGAACAGGCGTCGCACGACGGCGGCATCGGTGCCGCTGCGACGGATCGCGACGCTCGGACCGTGGAGCAGCTCGCCGACCATCGCCGCCGATGTCGCCTCGACGGCGGCGAGCTGCCGCTCATCGAGGTCCGCGCGATCGCGCAGCCGATCGAGGTGCCGGCGTCGAACGCGGTCGGCTTCGCGATGGAGGACCGCCAGCGCGTCGGCGCCGCGCCGCTCCTCGAGCCACGCGGCGAAGGCGGCGACCTCCTCGGCGAGCTCCCGTCGGAGGCGTGCCTCGGTCTCCGGCGTCAGCACCGCGCGTCCATCGGCGTAGGCGGCGAGCGTGTCGAGGGCGAGCAGCCGTTCACCGAGCCGGGCGGCGGCGTCCGCGGTGACCGACGGCGGTGCCGCGAAGTCGACGACCCACGGAAGCATTTCCGGCAGCGCGTCGTCGGTGATGGCCGGCGCACCGCCGCGCGCGGCGAGAACGAGCGCGTCGGCGCCGGCCGACAGCTCCCGGCCGATGGTTGCACCGACGGACCGATGCCGGCTGCCGACCAGTTCCGCGCGGAGGGCCGCGGCCCGGCGGGCATCGCGCGAGACGACGGTGATGTGATGACCGTCGGCTGCCAGCCGCGTGGCGACCA
>DASVFG010000099.1:0-13491 GCA_036380155.1 Candidatus Limnocylindria bacterium | reverse complement strand
TCGCCTACTGCTATCTCGAGTACGCGGTCACCTGGGCCATCGGCCCGCTCTTCCCGGCGTTCGTCGCTGGTCTCGCGCTCAGCGTCCTGGGTCTCGTCGTCGTCGGCGCCGAGCTCATCGACCGAGCGGGGACCATCACCGTCGAGGAGCGCTACCCGCGCCGACGCTGGGCGGCCCTGGCGCTCGGCATGGGCGGGCTGCTCGTCGTGCTGTGGGCCGGTCGCATCGCCGATGCGCTCGGCGCGGCGGGCGCGCCGCAGCTCCACGGCGAGATGACGCTGACCGTGCAGGCCCTGGACCTCGGCCTCGTCGTGCCGATCGCGATCGTCGTCGCCCTGGCGACCCTGCGCGGCGGCAGCGTGGCACTCGTCCTCTCGACGGGGTTCGCCGTGATGTTCGCGGCAATGTCGGCGGCGATCGGGTCGATGATGATCTCCTCCTGGATCGTCACCGGCATCCCCGCCGTCGAGCCGATCGTCGTCTTCGGCCTCGCGGCGGCGGCATCCCTCCTCCTGCTGCGGCCGATGTTCGGCGCGATGTCCGACGCCACACCGGATCAGCCACGCGATCGCGTCGCGGTCATGCCCGCACCGTCGCAGATTGCCACGGAGCACCCACGATGAACCCGCCGTCGACACCTCCCGCGACGTCGGATCGGAGGACCTCACCCATGGAACGCGTCATCGAATCCACCGCGACGACTCTCGGCAACGTCATCGGCAGCGCGGCCGAGAGCGGACTGCTGTTCGGCCTGTTCGCCGTCCTGTGGCTCGCCTTCGGCATCGGGCTCCTCGCGAGCCAGGGAAGCGTGGACGCTGTCTGGAACTGGCTCCGGTCGCTTCCGCTCCTGGTCCAGGGCCTCGTCTGGCTCCTCTTCCTGCCGGTGGCCGTCGGACTGTGGATCTGGGAGTCGAGCTGGCCGCTCGTCGTGCGCCTCGCGCTCGTCATCGGCGTCGCCGGGTGGAACCTGCTGGTGTTCCTCCCGCGGGCGCTCACCGCGCGTCCGTGAGGTCAGGCTGACGCCGCGCCGGCGGGGTCGCGCGAATGCCCTGCGTCGCGGGCGCGCATGGTGCACGCTGGAGGGGAGCAACCCGTGACGAGAGCGCCCATGCCCCCCGCCGGCCGGTCAACCGCCGCCCTCAGCAACGATGATCTCGAGCTGATCGACGCGTACTGGCGCGCCGCGAACTACCTGTCGGTCGGCCAGATCTACCTGCTCGACAACCCGCTGCTCCGCGAGCCGCTGCGCGTCGAGCACGTGAAGCCTCGGCTGCTGGGGCATTTCGGCACCGTCCCGGGGCTCAACCTCGTCTACGCCCATCTCAACCGCGTGATCCGCGAGCGCGACGTCGAGGCCCTCTACATCACCGGTCCAGGGCACGGTGGCCCGGGCCTGGTCGCCAACGCCTACCTCGAGGGCACCTACTCGGAGGTGTACCCGAGCATCACCCGCGACACGGCCGGCGTTCGTGCGCTCTTCCGCCAGTTCAGCTTCCCGGGTGGCATCCCGAGCCACGTCGCGCCCGAGACACCCGGGTCGATCCACGAGGGCGGTGAGCTCGGGTACGCGCTCTCCCACGCCTACGGCGCGGCGTTCGACAACCCGAACCTGCTCGTCGCCTGCGTCATCGGCGACGGGGAGGCTGAGACCGGCCCGCTTGCGGCCAGCTGGCACAGCACGAAGTTCGTCGATCCGAGGCGTGACGGTGCCGTGCTGCCGATCCTCCATCTCAACGGCTACAAGATCGCCAATCCGACCGTCCTCGCGCGCATCCCGCAGGACGAGCTCACGAAGATGCTCGAGGGCTTCGGACACACCGTCCACGTGGTCGCGGGCGACGATCCCGCCGACGTCCACCGCCAGATGGCGACGACGCTCGACGCGGTGCTCGACGAGATCGAGGCGATCCGCGCCGATGCGCACGGGGCGAGCGGTACGCCGGCGCGGCCGCGCTGGCCGATGATCGTGCTCCGCACGCCGAAGGGCTGGACCGGACCCGAATCGGTCGACGGCCTGCCGGTGGAGGACACGTGGCGCAGCCACCAGGTGCCGATGGCCGATGTCCGCGACGACCCGGCGCACCTCGCGGTCCTGGAGTCGTGGCTCCGCTCGTACCGACCCGAGGAGCTGTTCGACGAGGACGGAGCGCTGCGCGCGGACCTTGCCGAGCTCGCGCCGACGGGTGAGCGGCGGATGAGCGCGTCACCGCACGCGAACGGCGGCAGCCGCCTCGTCGGCCTCCACCTCCCCGACTTCCGCGACTACGCGGTGGCCGTCGACCGTCCGGGCGGGAGCGTCGCCGAGGCGACCCGCGTCCTCGGGGAGTGGGTGCGCGACGTGATCCGCGACAACCCGGAGACGTTCCGCCTGTTCGGCCCCGACGAGACGGCGTCGAACCGCCTCGGCGCGGTGTTCGCGG
The DNA here is from genome assembly GCA_036380155.1 of Candidatus Limnocylindria bacterium. GTDB lineage: Bacteria > Chloroflexota > Limnocylindria > QHBO01 > QHBO01 > JACDBZ01. The sequence goes on along the minus strand of DASVFG010000099.1, from coordinate 11,071 downwards.
CGACCGACAAGGCGTGGATGGCGGAGACGCTCCCCGTCGACGAGCACCTCGCGCCGGACGGACGGGTCATGGAGATCCTCTCGGAGCACACGTGCCAGGGCTGGCTGGAGGGCTATCTGCTCACCGGCCGGCACGGTCTGTTCAACTGCTACGAGGCGTTCATCCACATCATCGACTCGATGTTCAACCAGCACGCCAAGTGGCTGAAGACGACGCGCGAGATTCCCTGGCGACAGCCGATCGCGTCGCTCAACTACCTGCTGTCGAGCCACGTGTGGCGCCAGGACCACAACGGGTTCAGCCACCAGGATCCCGGGTTCATCGACCATGTTGTGAACAAGAAGGCCGACGTCATCCGCGTCTACCTGCCACCCGACGCGAACACGCTCCTCTCTGTGGCCGATCACTGCCTGCGATCACGGAACTACGTGAACGTCATCGTCGCCGGCAAGCAGCCGGCGCCGCAGTGGCTGTCGATGGACGACGCGATCCTCCACTGCACGCGCGGCATCGGCATCTGGGACTGGGCGAGCAGCGACGCCGGCGGCGAGCCGGACGTGGTGTTGGCGTGCGCCGGTGATGTCCCGACGCTCGAGACGCTCGCCGCCGTCGCCATCCTGCGCGAGGCGATCCCCGACCTCCGCGTGCGGGTCGTCAACGTCGTCGACCTGATGCGCCTCGTCGACGAGACCGAGCATCCGCACGGCCTCTCGCACCATGAGTTCGACGCGCTGTTCACCACCGATCGGCCGATCGTGTTCGCCTATCACGGCTATCCGTGGCTCATCCATCGGCTCACCTATCGGCGGACGAACCACGGCAACCTCCACGTGCGCGGCTACAAGGAGGAGGGCACCACGACGACACCGTTCGACATGGTGATGCTCAACGACCTCGACCGATATCACCTCGTCATCGACGTCATCGACCGTGTCCCGGGCCTCGCGGAGCGCGCGGGGCACGTGCGCCAGGCGATGCAGGACCGGCGGCTGCTCGCCCGCGCCTATACCCGGGAGCATGGCGAGGACGATCCCGCCATCGCCGGCTGGGCGTGGGAGGCCTGAGCGAGCCGCCGATGCGGATCCTCGTCGTCAACGCCGGCTCCAGTTCGCTGAAGCTGTCGATCGTCGGCGACGACGAGGAACGGGAGGACGCCGTCGAGCTGTCGCGCGGGTCGGACGCTTCGCGCGAACGTCGAGACGACCACGCCGAGCTGCGCGAGGCGCTCGGGCGGCTCACCGCCGACGGCGTCGCCGCGGTCGGCCATCGCGTCGTCCACGGCGGAGGGCGCCACGCACCCGCCCTCGTCAGCGACGAGCTGCTCGAGGAGATCGACGGGCTCGACGCGCTCGCGCCGCTCCACAACCGTGTCGCGGCGGATGCCATCCGCCGGGTGCAGGACCTGCTGCCGGACGTGCCGCACGTCGCGTGCTTCGACACCGCCTTCCACGCCGGTCTCCCGCTCGTGGCTCGCACCTATGCGCTGCCGGACGCCTGGGTCGATCGCCTCGGCATCCGCCGGCACGGCTTCCACGGCCTCTCCGTGCGATGGGCGGTCGAGCGCGCGGCGGACCTGCTCGGGCGCGACGCGAGCGAGCTCGGGCTGGTCGTCGCGCATCTCGGCTCGGGCGCCTCGGTGACCGCCGTCGAGGACGGGCGCTCGGTCGCGACGTCGATGGGGATGACGCCGCTCGAGGGTCTCGTCATGGGAACGCGGTCGGGGAGCGTCGACCCGGGCATCCTCCTCGCCCTCCTTCGCGACGGCGTCGATGTCGACGAGCTCGAGGACGGGATCGCCCATCGGTCCGGACTGGTGGCGCTGTCACGGGACACGAGCGACGTCCGCGCGCTCGAGGCACGCGCCGCCACGGGGGACGAACGCGCCCGGCTCGCGCTCGACGTGTTCGCAGCGCGCGCCGCCGCGGAGATCGCCGCGGCCGCCACCGCGCTCCGCCGGCTGGATGCCCTCGTCTTCACCGGTGGCATCGGGTGGCATGCCGCGCGAGTGCGCGCGGCGATCTGTGAGCGGCTCAGCACGCTCCGCGTGCCCCTGGCGGACGGGGCCGAGGACGCCGGACCGGATGCCGCCGATCGGGTGCTCGTCCCGCCGGCCGAGCATCGTCCAGCCCTCATCGCCGTCCGCGCTCGTGAGGACCTGGTCATCGCCCGCGACGTCCGCGCCTTCGTGACGAACCGCCCGACCTAGCACGCCGTCCGGCCCTGTCTCCTCCGGGCGCATCGGCGGATCGTGGCACCAGATCCCGCACTGGAGGCCACCGTGAAGCTCCTCGTCGCGTTCGGGCTCCTGGCCCACGCCCTCATCCACGTGTCGTGGCTGACCCCGGCGCCGCCGCAGACCGCGGACGGTCCCCAGTGGCCGTTCGATGTCGCGCGCTCATGGCTCGTCACGGGCGCCGGGCTCGATGCGTCGGTCGCACGCCTTCTCGCGGTCGCCCTCGTCGCCGTCACCGTCGCATGCTTCGCCATGGCCGCCCTCGCGACGTTCGGGTGGGGAGTGCCGACGGCGGCGTGGACCCCGTTCGTCATCGGTGGCGCCGCAGCGTCGCTCGCGCTGCTCGTGGCGTTCTTCCACCCGTGGCTTTCGCTGGGGATCGTCATCGACCTCGTCATCCTGTGGGCCGCGACCATCCTGTCGTGGACGCCGGCGGACCTGGCATGACACCACCGGCGGCGGACAACCGCAGGCTCCGCGTTCCGATCACCGTGCTGTGCTGCGGAGCGGAGCGGGTGGCCGCCGGCGGCCTGGTGGCGTGCCCGCACGCCGACGAACCGGTCCCCCTGACCGAATGCCGTTCCTGCCGGCACCTCGTGACGCGGAGTGACGATCGCTCCGCGGGCTGGGAATGCGGACCGCCCGAGGTCAGCTCTCAGGATCGTCGTTGAGGAGCGTCCGCAACAGGTCCAGCGGAGTCACCACGCCCACCGGCGTCCCGTCGTCGCCGATGACGACGAGGCGATGGATGTGGCGCGTCACCATCTCTCGGGCGGCATGGCCGATGGGCGCCGATACGTGGACCGTCACGGCGGGCGTGGTCATCAGGTGACGGACGCGAAGCCGATCCCAATGCCCACCGATCATCTCGCTGGATCGAGCGACGATGAGATCCGCCTGGCTGATCACGCCGATGAGGCTCCGGCCATCCACCACCGGCAGGCCGGAGACGCGGAACGTCTTGAGCAGGCGCTCCGCCTCGGAGGCGAGCTCCTCCGGTCCGATGACGATCGGGTCGCTGCTCATGAGGGAGCCGACCCGGGGCTCGGCACTGGCGCTGGCGGTGGACATGGCGGACCTCCTCGGATTCTCGGTCGGCGGACTGCCGTGATCCGATGGTCCGGCGCGGAGTGGATGGAGCTCGACGGCCGAACGGCCCCATTCGTGGGTGCGGTTCGTCAGGGATTCGGAGGCCGAGCCGCGCGCAGCTCCCACGTGTCGGCGAGTGCCCCCTCGCCGTTCCGGCCGCCGAACAGGAGGACGCGGTCGCCGTCCACGACCATCTCGGCGCCGGCGCGCGGCGGAGGCGGTGCGCCGTCCACGGTGAGCGCCACCGCATCGCCACCATGGTCGAGCAGCCACCAGCCATCGTCGAGATAGCCGCCGTCGAGCCCCTGCCCGCCGAACACGAGCGTCGCGCCGTCGAGACGCGCCCGTGCGGCGAGGTTGCGCTCCGGCGGAGCGTCGCCGTCGTTCAACGTCCATGACCCTTCCACGAGCTCCCATCGGTCGCCGAGCGCCGTGACCCCTGTCGTCTGCCCCGCGTACAGTGCGAGTCCGCCCCCGTCGGTCCACCAGCAGCCATGCAGACAGCGGTTGACCGGCACGTCGCCCGCCGGCGTGACATCGGTCCAGGCGCCCGTCGGGAAGTCGTACGCGCGGGTATCGGCGAAGCGGGTGCCATCCGAGGTGAAGCCGTGGCTGATCCAGAGCCGTCCATCCGGCGCAATCGCGGCGCACGACCCGTAGCGCGCCAAGGGTGCAGCGCCCGCGGACGGCAGCTGGCGCCACGCCGCGGCATCGGGGTCGAAGGCCCACAGGTCGTCGAAGAAGGTCGTCCCGGCCTGCCCGAAGATCACGACGAGGCCGATGCCGTCGACCCAGACGGCCTCGTGGCCGAACCGCGCTGCCGGTCCGCCATCGACCTCCACGGGCGTCCAGCGGTCGGCGCCCAGCTCGTACGCCCACAGGTCAGCATGGACCGTCGCCCCGTCCCGGCCGCCGAAGAGGTAGGCCACCTGGCCGCGGCCGTCGACCGTCCAGGTGTGGTCCTCGCGCGCGGATGGCCCGTCGGCATCGAGCTCGGTCCATGCGGGCACCGGGACCGCCGTCGGGCTGGGGAGGGCCGTCGCGGGGGCACCATCGGTCTCCGAGGCCGTGGGCGAGGGTGTGGCAGGGACCGTGGGCAGGACGGAGGTGGCACCGGACGGAGAGGACGCGCCATCCGCGCACGCGGCGAGCATGCCGGTGAGCAGCAGCGCGACGACGGGTCGACGTCGATCCATGGATCCCAGCGTACCCCGCGACAGCAACGAGCCTCGGGCGTACGCTGACGGCATGAGCGATCCAGGCACCACCCGCACCCAGGAATTCACGCTGAACGGCGAGGAGGTCGTCGCCAAGGTCAAGGAGCTGATCCACGAGGGCAACATCCGGCGGATCATCATCAAGAACGAGGACGGCCGGACGATGCTCGAGGTCCCGCTGGCCATCGGCGTCCTCGGGGCGGCCCTGCTCGGGCCGCTGGCCGCCATCGGCGCCGCGGCCGCCATCGCGACCCGCTGCACGCTCGTCGTGGAGCGCGACGTCGAGGCCGAGGCGACGGCGGCGACCCCCGACGAGGCCCCACCCTCCGCCTGAGGGCCGTCAGCCGCGCCCGATGCGCCCGAGGTGCGTGTCGCGGAAGTCGGTCGGCAGTTTCAGCCCGTAGCCGAGCGCGCGGTCCATGCCGACGTGCGCGACGAGGATCGCCCCGAGCAGGGCCAGCGGCGCGATCGGCGCGAACCACCCGGCGGCCAGCGCCAAGAGCCCGATGACCAGGTTGTGGACCGCGTTGTAGGTGATGGCGCCGAGGCGCGGGCCGGCGAGGTAGCCGACCATCGAGAGGTCCGGCACGAGGAGCAGCGGGAGCAGGAACCACGGGCTGCCACCGAGCTGCAGATACGCGACGACGCCCGCCACGAAGAGCGCCAGCGCCTCGGCTCGCAGGACGAGGTCGACGCCACGCATGGCCGTCACTCCCAGCGGAAGAGCCACACCGCGAGGACGAAGGTGATCACGGCCCAGATCCCCATGCCCAGCAGCTGCGGGCCGAGGTCGGCGAGACCGGCGCCCTCGTTGAAGACCGCCCGCAGCGCCTCGTTGACGTAGGTGAGCGGCATGAAGCCGGTCACGCCGCGGAGGAACTCGGGCATCGCGTCGCGCGGGAAGAAGACGCCGGACAGGAACAGCATCGGCAGGCTGATGAGGTTGGCGACGGGTGCGGCCTGGTCCTCGTTCTTCGCCCAGCCCGCCACGGCGAAGCCGACGGCCAGGAAGATGAGGAGCGCGAGGCCGATAATGACCGCCAGCACGAGCCACGACCCGAACATCTGAAGCCCGAACCAGATGCCGATGGCGACGAGGATCGCGACCTGCACGTAGCCGAGCACGAGGCGGCTGGCGACCTGCGCCGACAGGAAGTAGGCAGGCGAGGTCGGCGTCGCGAACAGCCGGCGCAGCGCGCCGGTGCGCTTGAGCTGGACGAAGCCGAACGCCACGCCGAACAGGCCGAGCTGCATGACCGTCATGCCGACGATGCCGGGCACGAGGAAGTCGATATACCCGAGGTCGCGCGACGCGACCGACTCGAAGCTGACCGGGGCCGATGCGCCTCCCGACGGCGGCAGCGGCACCCCCGCGGCTGCGGCGAGCGCGGACCCCACGGCCTGCTGGAGCAGCCCCTGGCCGACCTGCGCCTGGGACGGGTCGCTCGTCGAGGCGTAGGCAACGAGCCCGGTCTCCCCGCCGAGGGTCGGCGCGAACCCCTGCGGGATGACGAGGACGAAGCCGCGATCCCCCTCCTCGAGCGCGGCCAGCTCGGCGTCACGTTCGCCGTCGCTGATCTCGAGGTACGAGAAGGCCGCGAGCTCCTCTCGGAGTGCGGTGGCGGCCTCGTTGTCCGCCTCGTCGACGATACCGAGCTCCACGGTCGTGCTGCCCTCGAAGTTGAGGACGCCGAAGATGAGCATGATCACGAGCGGCAGGAAGAGGCTGAAGAACAGCGCCAGCCGGTTGCGGACGAACATCTTCACGCTCGCCGCGAACAGGGCCCACCAGAGGCCGAACTTCGCCCCCATCACTCGTCCTCCCGCAGGTCATGCCCGGTGAGGTCGATGAACACGTCCTCGAGGTTCGCGAGCCGCTCGACGCGGGCCTTCGTGAAGCCACGGCCGATGAGCTGGTCGACGAGGCCCTGCGGCGTGTCGAGCGCCACGATCCGGCCACCGTCCATGATCGCCACCCGGTCGCAGAGCTCCTCGGCCTCCTCCATGTAGTGAGTGGTGAGGACGACCGTGTGCCCGCGATCGCGGAGCGTGTTCACGAGGGCCCACAGGTGGCGGCGCGCCTGCGGGTCGAGCCCGGTGGTCGGCTCGTCGAGGAACAGGACGCGCGGCTGGTTGACGAGCGCCGATGCGATGCTGAACCGCTGCTTCTGGCCGCCCGACAGCGTCCGCACCTGGGAGCGCGCCTTGTCGGTGAGCTCGACGTCGGCCAGGAGCGCCATCGGGTCGACCGCCCGACCGTACAGTCGGCCGAACAGGTCGAGCAGCTCGACGAGCGTCAGCTCGTCGAAGAACGCCGATGCCTGGAGCTGGATGCCGATCCGGCGCTTCACCTCGCGGGGATCGGTGCGGACGTCGACGCCGTCGATCGTCGCCGAGCCGGAGTCGATCGGCCGCATGCCCTCGATCATCTCGAGCGTCGTCGTCTTGCCCGCGCCGTTCGGGCCGAGGATGCCGAACACCTCCCCCTCGCCCACCTCGAAGCTGACGCCGGCGACGGCGTCGAGGTCGCCGTATCGCTTGCGGAGGTCGGTGACGACGATGATCGGGGCGCCGACGGAGCGGGCAGCCGATGCCGGGCTCGGGGAGGTCATCGCGCTCATCCTAGCGGGAATCGCTTGCTCGTTGCCCGAGCGTGCAGAGGAGGGCGGGTAGGGATAATCGGCCCATCCGCCGCTATCGTGCCGCGCATGAGCTCACGCCGCGGCCGCGGACGGCCGCCCCACCCCGACGTGCTGACGCCCGCGGAATGGGAGGTCCTCGACTGGCTGCGCCACGGCGTCAGCCGCCGCGAGATCGCCCGACGCCGCCGGACCAGCCTCGACGCGGTCAAGTACCACCTCGCCAACATCACCGGCAAGCTCGGGCTGTCGAGCGGCGCGGAGCTGCGTCAATGGCCCGGCATCCCAGTCGACAGCCCGCTCACCAACAGGAGCACCGATTCGATGACGACAACGCTGACGGTCGAACGCCTCGGCCAGGTCGCACTCCTCAGCCGCGACATCGCGCGGACCGAGGCGTTCTACCGCGACACGCTCGGCGTTCCCCACCTGTTCACGTTCGGCGACCTCGCCTTCTTCCAGCTCGGCGAGACCCGCCTCTTCGTGCGATCCGTCCCCGACGACGAGTGGCGCGCCGGATCGATCCTCTACCTCGCGGTGCCCGACATCCACGCCGGCCACGCAGCCCTGCTCGCGGGTGGGGTGACCGTCACCGGCGCGCCCCATCGGATCCACACCCACGACGACGGCACCGAGGAGTGGATGACATTCTTCGAGGACCCCGACGGCAACACGCTGGCCCTCATGGCCTCCGTGCGCGCCGCAGCATGAGGGTTCCGCGATGTTCGTGGTTCCCACCTGGCGGGGCTATGGGCTCCAACGGGCCCCGGCACCCGCCCCACGGGTCCGGCGGCGGCACATGCGCCGCAACGTGGGGCGCGTGGCTCCGAAGCGCCCACATGGCGGGACCAATCGGGTGAGCTGAGCCGTTAGCCCCAGCCGGTGGGAGGGCCAGTCTCGACGTCTCAGGTGCCGCGGTGACCGTCCGCCGGACGGAGCCGGAGCGTCACCACCGCATCTCGCCCCGGATCACGACCAGCGGCCAGCTCCGCGAGCACGCGACGCGAGTCGAGATCGACCATGGCGCCGATGAGTGGACGTGCCTCGCGAAGGACGCGCGCATTGGCGTGCGTATCGGCAACGACGCAGATCAGCCGCGTTGCCTCCAGGTCTCGCGCCTTGAGCTTCATGGCACGGAGCTGCCCTTGCAGGTCCGTGAGACGGGTGACGACCTCGACGACGATCCGATCATCGCCGCGAGTGAGCAGGAGATCGGCGGCCCGATGGTCCCCGGGTCGCGGGACAGGAGCCTCGACCTGAATCGCGTAGCGATGCGTCACGCGCCGCACGACCTCGGCGACGTAGCGCGCCTGCGCTACGTCGCGCAGGGGGGAGCCCGCGGGATAGAGGCGAATCCACATGCGCAGCCCGACAGCGGCAGCGTGCGCGGCGAGCGAACTGGGCGTCATGCCGCGCGACCGACCGAGCTCGCGTCGCGAGATCTCGGATGTCGATGAACCTGTGGCCTTGGCAACCGCTCGTTGGGTCGTCCCGGCCATCCGTCGAGCCGCGCGGAGCTCGGCCCCAATCTCGCGTGCCTGGTCACGCCATCGGAAGCGGGCCTCGTCGACGGTTCGGATGCGATTCGCCATGACGCGAGCATGCCCGGCGGCAACGTACTGGCGACGTAGCGCGCGCTTATCGGACCGCACGCCCACGTGCCGGGTCTTTCGGAGCCGACCGCGCTGAAATCGCACCGCCTGAGAGCGACGGAGCGCCGCCATCCACCCGACGACGCCGATTCGACCACTGGCCGGGATTCGGGCGGCAGCTGCTCCGATAGCCCCACCAGCTGGGATCACCTGCAGGCGCCGGCGCACTCCCCGCTGCCTTACCCGACCCCGTGCGACTCCACGACGGACCGGTAGAGGTCGGCGGTCTGGCGCGCGATCGCGTCCCAGCCGAAGCGCTCGACCGCCCGTCGTCGGGCCGCCCGGCCCATCACCTCGCGCGTGGCGGGATCCGCCATGAGGGCGTTGATCGCGCCGGCCAGGTTGCGCTCGAAGCGATCGGGGTCAACCGGCTGCATCGGGTCGTCGACCGACAGCTCGACCGGCACGAGGAGGCCGGTCTCGCCATCGACGACGACCTCCGGGATGCCGCCGACGGCCGATGCCACGACGGGCGTCTCGCAGGCGGCGGCCTCGAGGTTGATGATGCCGAAGGGCTCGTAGACCGACGGACAGCAGAATGCCGCCGCGTGCGAGTACAGCTGGCGCGCCGTCTCGCGCGACACCATCTCCCCGATCCACACCACGTTCGGTCGAGCGGCCTGCGCGGCCTGCACGCCCGCCTCCATCTCGGCGGCGATCTCCGGCGTGTCCGGCTGGCCGGCGCAGAGGACGACCCCGATGCCCGGATCGAGATGCTCGATGGCCCGCACGAGATGGACGATCCCCTTCTGGCGGGTGATCCGGCCGACGAACAGGACGTAGGGCACGGCCGGGTCGACGCCATGGGCCTCGATGAGGTCGGTCGCCGGATCGGGGTGGTAGAAGTCGGGGTCGATCCCGTTGTGGATGACGTGGATGCGCGCCGGATCCACGCGGAAGTGGCGGAGGACGTCCTCGCGCGTGCCCTGGCTGACCGCCACGATCGCATCGGCCGACTCCATTGCCGTCCGCTCGACCCAGCTGCTCACGTCGTAGCCGCCGCCGAGCTGCTCACGCTTCCAGGGGCGGAGCGGCTCGAGGGAATGCACGGTGAGCACGAGCGGGATGCCATAGGCCAGCCGGGCGAGGATCCCGGCGAGGTGCGTGTACCAGGTGTGGACGTGCACGACGTCCGCGTCGACCGGGTCCGCCACCATCGAGACGTCCCGCGACAGGGCCGCGAGCATCGGCCGCAGGCGCGGATCCGCAGCCGCCAAGTCGTGGGCAACCTCGGCGCCGCGCACGCGCCAACCGGGCTCGTCGGCTTCGGCGCTGCCGAACGTCCGGATATCGAGCTCGATGAGCCCGCGCAGGTGGCGCGTCAGCTCGTCCACATGGACGCCCGCGCCGCCGTAGATGTCCGGCGGGAACTCGTTCGTCAGGATGAGGGCGCGCACGCGCCCAGCCTACCCGGCCCGCTCGTACGTGTCGCCGGTCTCGTGACGGGAGGCGGCCGAGGCCAGGAAGCGCTCGATCTCGTCCAGGTCGAACGGCTTGGGGATCACGGGTGCCCAGCGAGTGATGTCGGCCCGGCGCATCGGATGGGCGGCAGTGCAGACCACGAGCGGCACGTCCGTCATCCGTCCGTCCTCGCGCAGCTCGCGGGCGAGGTCGCCGCCGCGGCCGTCCGGCAGGTCGTCGTCCAGGATCAGCAGGTTCGGCCGCTCGCGGTCGAGAAATGCGCGGAGCTCCCCGAGCCGCGTGAAGCCGTGGACGGTCCACCCCGCCTCTCGCGCGATCTCGCGAAGCAGATCGAGCGTGGCGAGATCGTCGTCCACGGCGAACAGCACCGGCGCGCTCGACGGCGACCGATGATGGTCGCGTAGCTCTGTCGGCCGCTCGTCCATCTCGAAGCGATTCCCCTGCCTGGTCATGATGCCGCCCGACGGTTGCAAGGCCTGTGCCGTGCCACCATCGTGGCGACGGATTCCGTGGATTGCCTCGACGTCAAGCCCGGATCCAGCGAATGCAGCCCGTCCCGCCACCGAACCGGCGCCCGATCGGCGACCGAGCAACCGATTCCGTGCCCGGTCGGGGCTGGTCACACATACTCCCCTGTAGTATGCTGAACACCGTATGACGACCTCCTCACCACCCGAGTCCACCGATTCCGCCGCGGAGCTCACGCTGCCCGTGGTGGGCATGACCTGCGCGAGCTGCGTGAACCGCATCGAGCGACATCTCAACCGCGCCGATGGCGTGGCGGTCGCCACCGTCAACCTCGCCACGGAGCGCGCGACC
>DASVFG010000098.1:0-14237 GCA_036380155.1 Candidatus Limnocylindria bacterium | reverse complement strand
CCGACGACCCCGATCCGGAGATGCGGACGATGGCCCACGAGGAGGTCGCGCGGCTCGAGGAGCGCGTGGCGACCCTCGAGGAGGGCCTTCGGCTCCAGCTCGTGCCGCGCGACCCGAACGACGACCGGAACGTCATCGTCGAGGTGCGGGCGGGTGCCGGTGGTGAGGAGGCGTCGCTGTTCGCCGCCGACCTGTTCCGCATGTACGCCCGCTACGGCGAGCGCCGCCGCTGGAAGGTCGAGGTCATGACCACCTCGGAGACCGAGGCAGGCGGCTACAAGGAGATCATCGCCGAGGTCCGGGGGGACGCCGCCTACTCGCGGCTGAAGTACGAGTCGGGCGTGCACCGCGTCCAGCGCGTGCCGTCGACCGAGGCACAGGGCCGCATCCACACTTCGACCGCCACCGTGTCCGTCCTCCCCGAGGCGGACGAGGTGGAGGTGCAGATCGACGAGAAGGACCTCCGTGTCGACGTCTACCGCTCGAGCGGCCCGGGCGGCCAGTCGGTGAACACCACCGACTCCGCGGTTCGCATCACCCATCTGCCGACCGGGCTCGTGGTCGCCATCCAGGACGAGAAGTCGCAGCACAAGAACCGCGCAAAGGCGATGTCCGTGCTTCGTGCGCGCCTCCTCGAGGCCGAGCAGGAACGGCAGGCCGCCGAGCGCGGCGACGAGCGCCGTTCGCAGGTCGGCAGCGGCGAGCGGTCGGAGAAGATCCGGACCTACAACTTCCCCGACGACCGGGTCACGGACCATCGCATCGGCCTGACCGTCCACAACCTGCCCGGACTCCTCGAGGGCGACCTCGACCGGGTCATCGAGCCGCTCGTCGAGGCCGACCAGCAGCGCCGGTTGAGCCAGCTGGGCGACGACGCCGCGTGACCGCTTCGGTCGGTGAGCTGCTCGCCCGCGCGACCGCGACGCTCCGCGATGGTGGCTCCTCGACCGCGCGCCTCGACGCCGAGGTGCTGCTCGCCCACGTCGCCGGCCGTGACCGGAGCTGGCTGCTCGCGCATCCCGAGGCCGAGCTTGCCCCCGAGCCATTCGACGCACTGCTCGACCGGCGCCTTCGAGGTGAGCCGATCGCCTACCTGCGCGGCTTCAAGGAGTGGCGCTCGCTCCGCATCCGCACCGACGCCCGCGCGCTCATCCCGCGCCCGGAGACCGAGCTCCTCTACGAGCTGGCGGTCGACGAGATCCGCTCGCGCATGGCGCGCGACGCCGCGCCGATCGGCGCCTGGGAGCCGGCGACCGGCTCCGGCGCGGTGACGCTCGCGCTCGCCCTGCGCTTTCGCGAGGCCCTGACGCTCGGCCGCCTGCGGCTCATCGCCAGCGACCTCTCGGCCGATGCGCTCGAGCTCGCGGCGGAGAACCTCGAGACGCACGGCGTCCATTCCCTGGTGGATCTCGCGTGCGTCGACCTCCTCGAGCCCGCGGGCCGGTTGCTGCCACGCCCCGACGTCGTCATCGCGAACCTGCCGTACGTGCCGACCGACGAGGCGCTGGCGCCGGAACGTGGCCTCGGGCACGAGCCGCGGATCGCCATCGACGGAGGACCCGATGGCCTCGCGATCCTGCGTCGCCTGTTCGGGAGCCTGCCGGGCCGGGTGGCCGACGGTGGGACGCTGCTCCTGGAGGTCGGCATCGGCCAGGCGGACGCCGTTGCGGCGCTCGCGCCGGCCGGGGCATCGGTTTCGGCGGAGCGTGACCTGGCCGGCATCGAGCGCGTCGTGCGGGTCCAGCTGCCGTGACCGACGTCCTGCCCCCGACCGCGGAGGGCATCGCCCGCGCCGTCGAGCTCCTGCGGTCCGGGGCGGTGATCGCCTTTCCGACCGACACGGTCTACGGGGTCGGCGTCGACGGGGCCCGACCCGACCTGTTGTCCGCGCTCTTCGAGCTGAAGCGTCGTCCGCTCGATCGTCGCATTCCGACCCTCGTGGCGGACCTCGACCAGGCAACGGCTGCGGGGTGGCTGGCCGACGAGCGTGCCAGGGAGCTCGCGCGACGCTTCTGGCCCGGTGCCCTGACGATCGTCCTGCCATGGGGTGCCGGGCCGCGCCCGGCCGACGCGGTCGGGTCGCAGGCGTTCCGGGCGCCCGATCACCCGATCGCCCTCGCGCTCATCGCCGCCGCCGGACCGATCTTCGCGACGAGCGCGAACATCTCCGACCAGCCCGACACCCTCGGCGCGGACGAGGTCCTCATCGCCTTCGCGACCGACCAGGACGACATCGCCGCGGTGGTGGACGGCGGCGCGGTGCCCGGCGGGGTGGCGTCCACGGTCATCGACCTGACCGTGACGCCGGCCCGTGTGCTGCGCGAGGGGCCGATCGGCGCGGCCCGGCTCGCCGAGGTGGTCGACCTCGCCTGACGCCGCGTACACTCCGCTCGATGCGCGTCGCCATCGGATCCGACCACGCCGGTTTCGCCCTCAAGGGTGAGCTCTGCACGCTCCTCGACGAGCTTCGCGTCGAGTACCGCGACTTCGGCGTGTTCGGCACCGACCCGGTCGACTACCCGGACGTCATCGCCCCGGTTGCGCGCGCGGTCGCGCGCGGCGACTTCGAGCGTGGCGTCGTCCTCGGCGGCAGCGGTACGGGCGAGGCGATCGTTGCGAACAAAGTGCGCGGCATCCGCTGCGTCGAGGCCGCCGATCCGGTGACCGCGCGCCTCGGCCGCGAGCACAACGACGCGAACGTGCTGAGCCTCGGAGCCCGGATCGTGGGAACCGAGGTCGCGAAGGCCTGCCTCCGCGCCTTCCTCGACGGTGAGTTCACCGGCGGGCGCCACGTCGCGCGCGTGGAGAAGATCAGCCGTCTCGAGGCCGAGGAGGCGAACGGCTGAGCCTCGCGCTGGGGGCGCGCGACCACGCGCTCCTCGACGGCGACCACGGACCCGGCGCGGCCTTCGCGATGCGCCTGGTCGTCCGCGCGGCGGAGGTCACCGCCGCCACGCGGCTCATCGACATCACCGCCGCGCACGTCGACTCGTGCCTCTACCACGGCGAGGCGACGCTCGACTTCGTCCGCCGTCTCGCGGAGGGCCGCGCGCGCGTGGTCGTGCCGACGACGCTGAACGTCGGGGCCCTCGACCTCCTCCACCCCGAGCTTCAGCGTGCGGATCCGGCCGTCCTCGATCGCGGCCGGCTCCTCATGGAGCGCTACCGCGCGCTGGGCGCGCGCCCGACGTACACGTGCGCGCCGTACCAGCTCGCCGACGTGCGCCCTGCGCTCGGCGAGCAGGTGGCGTGGGGCGAGTCGAACGCGATCGCCTTCTGCAACTCGGTCCTCGGGGCGCGGACGAACCGCTACGGCGACTTCATCGACGTCGCCGCGGCGATCACCGGCCGCGTCCCGGATGCCGGCCTCCATCGCACCGAGGCGCGTCGCGCGACCCTCGTCCTGCGCCTCGCCTCGGACGTCCCGCCGGGTCTCAGGGATGACGACGCGCTCGCGCCGGTGCTCGGCCTCGTGCTCGGCCGCCGGGCGGGATCCGCGGTTGCGGCCATCGACGGGCTGCCGCCCGGCCAGTCGGAAGACCGCTTGAAGGCGATCGGCGCGGCGGGCGCCTCGTCGGGGGCAGTGGCGATGTTCCACGTCGTCGGCTCGACGCCGGAGGCCGCGACGCTCGATGACGCCCTCCAGCGACAACCGCCGGAACACGTCGAGCTCATCGGCCTCGCCGAGGTGCGCGACGCGCGCGACGCGCTGACCACGGCCGCCGGCGATCGCCTGGGAGCGGTCTCGCTCGGCACGCCGCACGCCTCCCTGGTCGAGCTCGAGCGCTACGCCGCGATGCTGGGCGGTCGGCACCGACATCCCGACGTCGAGCTCCTCATCTCGACCGGTCGGGACACGCTGGCCGAGGCCGACGCGCGTGGGATCGTGCGTCGCCTGCGGGAATCCGGGGCCGAGCTGCTCGTCGACACCTGCTCGTACCTCAACCCGGTGCTCCGTGCGACCGAGGGCGCGGTGATGACGGACTCCGCGAAGTGGGCCTACTACGCGCCTGGCAACGTCGGGGCCGCCGTGGCGTTCGGGTCGACCGCGGAGTGCATCCGAAGCGCGGTCGCCGGACGAGTCATCCGCGACGACACGCTGTGGGGCGTCGCATGAGCCATCCGCTGGCCCTGGTCCTCGACGAGCCGCTGAGCCTGTGGGGCGGCATGGACCCGGCCACCGGGCTGATCATCGACGCGCATCACCCCCAGCGCGGCACCTCGCTGTCCGGGAAGGTCGTCGTCATGGCCGCGGCGCGCGGCTCGTCCTCGTCGGCCTCGGTGCTCGCGGAGGCGGTGCGTGCGGGCACCGCCCCGGCCGCGTTCGTCATCGGCGAGCCGGACCTCATCCTGGCGATCGGCGCCGAGGTCGCGGCCGAGCTGTACGGGACGCGCATCCCCGTCCTCGTCGTGGAGCCGGATCGGCTGACGAGCATTCGCGACGGAGACCCGGTGGACCTCGAGGCGCTTGCCTAGAACGGTTTCGCGAGCATGAGCCACAGGATGACGACGAATCCTCCGAACCCCGCCGCCGCCAGGGGCAGTGGGTTCCAGGCGTCGAGGAGCCGCGCGAGCTCGACGGGATCCTCGGTCGGCGTCGGACCGCTCTGCGCCAACCCGGCCGCGGTCCGCATCGGCGCGAGCCGCAGCGAGCCGAGGGGGGTCATCAGGCCGCCGATCACGACGAACAGGACGAGCGAGATCCACACCCACGCCTCACCCCAGAGGTCGCCCATGAAGGCTGCGGCGATGCCCGTCAGGACGCCGATGATGACGGACGCGAAGGCGGGCGCCCCGAGGCTGAAGCGCGACAGGTCGAGGAGGGCCCGCACCCGGGCCGGGTCCCGCTCGCGCGTGAGCGCGAAGGCCACCGCCATCGACGTCCCGTGGGCGATGAAGAACAGCAGGATGGTGGCGGCGTGCACGAACACGACCCAGCCGTAGAGATCCAAGGGACACCCTCCGCGTGACCGATGGATCGGCATCTGCCGATCGCTGCGTGGATTATCGGTCCCGCGTCCAGCCCGACGACCGCATCGTGGGGTGCGCGGCGGCACTAGACTGCGTGGCATGGACGTCTGGGCACCACTCGAGAGCGAGGACCCCGAGATCGCGGCGGTCATCCGCGATGAGGAGGCGCGCACGCGCGCCCACCTGGAGCTGATCGCCTCGGAGAACTACCCGAGCCTCGCCGTGCTCCAGGCGATGGGATCGATCCTGACCGCCAAGTACGCCGAGGGCTATCCCGGGCGCCGGTACTACGGCGGCTGCGAGATCGTCGACATCGCCGAGAACCTCGCCCGCGATCGGGCGAAGGAGCTGTTCGGCGCCGAGCACGCCAACGTCCAGCCCCACGCAGGCGCGCAGGCCAACATGGCCGTCTTCCACGCGCTCCTCGAGCGCGGCGATACCGTGCTCGGGCTCAGCCTCGACCAGGGCGGGCACCTCACGCACGGGTCGCCGGTCAACTTCTCCGGCCAGTACTACAACTTCGTCCCGTATCACGTGGATCGCGAGACGCACCGCATCGACATGGACGAGGTGCGCGCCATCGCGCGCGAGCATCGGCCGAAGCTCATCCTCACCGGCGCCACGGCGTATCCCCGTCTCTGGGACTTCGCGACCTTCCGCGACATCGCCGACGAGGTCGGGGCGCTGCTCATGACGGACATGGCGCACTTCGCCGGGCTCGTGGCCGCCGGCGTGCATCCTTCGCCCATCCCGCACGCCGACGTGGTGACCACGACGACCCACAAGACGCTTCGCGGGCCGCGCGGCGGCATGATCCTCTCGCGCGAGGTGCACGCCAAGGCGATCGACAAGGCCGTCTTCCCCGGCATCCAGGGCGGGCCGCTCATGCACGTCATCGCCGCCAAGGCGGTCGCCTTCCGCGAGGCGATGACGGACGAGTTCCGCGCCGATCAGCAGGCGACCGTCGACAACGCTCGCGTGCTGGCCGCCGCACTCGCGGATGCCGGCGCCTCGATCGTGTCGGGCGGCACCGACAACCACCTCATGCTCGTCGACGTCCGCCCGCTCGGCGTGAACGGCAAGGAGGCCGATGCGGCCCTCAGCGAGGTTCGCATCACGGTGAACAAGAACACCATCCCCTACGACCCGGAGAAGCCGATGATCGGCTCAGGCATCCGGGTCGGGACGCCCGCGGTGACGTCGCGCGGCATGCGCGAAGCCGAGATGCGCGACATCGCTCGCCTCATCGTCGACGGCATCGCGGCGCGCGGCGACGAGGACGCCCAGGGCGACATCCGTCGTCGCGTCGCGCAGATCACGGACCGCTTCCCGGTGCCGGGGCTCCCCGCGACCCGCTCGACCGCCGACGTTCCCGCCTAACCGGCGGGCGCAACCTGCGTCGATCCGGCCAGGACACCGTCGAGGCGCTCGTAGTCCTCGTCACGGCCATCGTCGAGGTCGCCGATCATGAGGTCGCGGTCCGCGACCGACAGGAAGGCGGAAAGCCCATCGATGCGGCTCCGGCCACCCGGAAGGTCCACGAACTCGAACACCTCCAGGGACGGATGGCCGGGGTCTCCCTCGTACTCGAAGGTCTGCACCATGCGGGTCGGCGCGGTCACCTCGTGGAACGTGCCGTGGAATGCCCATTCGCCGCCGAGCCCGGCGACGACGTAGCTCCAGCTGCCTCCGGTGCGTGCGTCGTAGTGCCGCATCTGGAGGGTCGTGCCGCGCGGGCCGATCCACTGCGCGACGAGCTCGGGGTCGACGTGCGCCTCGAAGACACGCTCGGCGGGCGCCTCGAACTCGCGGGTGAAGCTGATCGTCTGCGTCCCGGGCAGGGCGGTTCGGACGCGTTGGTTCGTCATGTCGGCTCCTTCGTGCGTTCCAAGAGGTCGTCGAGTCGTTGGTAGCGGGCTTCGAGGCGCCTCGTGTGCGCCTCGAGCCAGGCCGCGGGCTCGGCCAGGGCGGCTCGCTCGAGGACCACGGGCCGCGTCTGCCCGGCGCGGCGCCGCGACACGACGCCGGCCGACTCGAGGACGCGGATGTGCTTCGAGACGGCCTGGAGCGAGATCGGGAAGAGGTCGGCGAGCTCGCTCACGGTCGCCTCGCCGTCCACGAGCCGGTCGACGATCGATCGACGGACGGGGTCGCCGAGAGCCGCGAAGGTCGCCGCCAGCTCCTGCATCGGTGCGCTCCATATTCAACCGTTTGGTTGAATACAGACTACCGCGCGCTGACGGAGGACGTCAAGGGCGATTCAGGCGAGGACGCGCGGTCGGGCCGGGGACGGTGGCACCGTCTCGCGGACGTAGCGATCGAGGAGCATGAGCTCCTCGCGATAGACCCGGCGCAGCATGCGGGGCGCCATCGCTCGCTCGACGAAGGCGGTCACCCCGTCGGTGTACCAGCGGGTCTCGATCCGGACCAGGCAGGTCGAGGTCGACTCGGGCTCGACCGTGAACGTGGTGAGCATCCGCTTCTCCGGGTCGGACTCGATGAGCACGCGCCCGGGATCCGGCTCGCCGACGCGCACCCGGTAGGGAACACAGCGGCCGCCGAGCGTCAGGGTGAACCGATGGACCGTACCGGCGCCGTACCCGCCGGTCTCCACCTCGAAATCGCCGAACTGGCGCGGCAGGAAGCGCGGGTGATGGTCGCGGAAGTCCGCGAGGTAGCCGTAGACACGTGCCGCCGGCGCGTCGATGCGCCGCTCGGCCGATACGCTGATCTTCACGCGCCCACGATCGGCGCGCGGCAGCCCGCGCGCATCGGTCTGCGCGCCGTCCCGGCTACGACGTTCGGCCGATACCGGCGACAGGACCGGCATCGGCACGTTCACGGAGCCTCGGCTATACTCGCGCCGTCCGACCCCGCCGTGGATCGAGCAGTACATCGCATGTCCGAACAACGGCCGGGCTTCGCACCGGGAATGGTGCTTGCCCAGGTCAGCCTTCGAGTCATCGGCCCGCTTCTTCTGGGAGTGATCGCCGGGCTCGTGGCCGACGGATCTGCCGGAACGGCCCCGCGGTACGTCCTGATCGGCATGGCGGGTGGGACCCTCGTCTCGATCCTGTGGCTTCGCGCCTTCGTCGTGTCCAACGTCGCGCGCATGCGACGCGAGCGCGACCGCGCGGCCGCCACCGGAGCGGAGGAACATGAGCACACGACAACCGAACGATCCTGAGCGGCGCCCCGGCTCGGCACCGCCCGCCCGCAACTGGGGGCTGGCGCTCGACCTCGGGATGCGGCTCGGCCTTTCGGTCGTCATCGGCGTCGTCGGTGGAGTCCTGCTGGACAACTGGCTGGGCACCATGCCGATCTTCACCCTCATCGGGGTGGCGGTCGGGATCGGCGCGGCGATGTACTCGATCTGGGACGTCGCCCGGGACGAGATGAAACCGCGGTAGTCAACGAAGAGGATCCTGCGTGCCAGAGGAAGCAGCGGAGCACGGCGAGAGCCTGGTCCACGTCGCGATCAAGGCCGAGACGCTGTTCCATCTCGGCCCGATCGCCGTCACGAACAGCATGATCGGGACGCTCATCGCGACCGTGGTGCTCGCCACGCTGGCGTGGTGGGCGTCGCGGAACAACGCCGTCGTCCCGTCGCGCGTGCAGTCGCTCCTCGAGTTCCCGCTCGAGTTCCTCGGCGGCATCGTCCGCGCCCAGCACGCCACCCGCTGGCGCGCCGTCCTCCCCCCGGTCCTCACCATCTTCCTGCTCGTCCTCGTCGCGAACTACGTCGGCCTGCTGCCGGGCGTCGGCACCATCGGACTCCACGTCGTCGAGGACGGCCACGAGGCGGTCGCGCCGATCATTCGGCCCGCATCGGCGGACCTGAACTTCACGCTGGCCCTCGCGCTCATCGCGTTCGTGCTGTTCGTGAGCTGGGGCATCCGCGCCAACGGCCTGCGCGGCTACCTCAAGGAGACGTTCATCGCCAACCCGCCGTACATGACGCCGCTCATGACGCCGATCCACATCGTGAGTGAGCTGAGCCGCATCATCAGCCTGTCGATGCGACTCTTCGGCAACGTGTTCGCCGGCGAGATCCTGCTCGCGGTCATGCTGGCGCTGACGTTCGCCGTCGTGCCGGCCATCTTCCTCGGGCTGGAGATGATCTTCGGTGCGGTCCAGGCGCTCGTGTTCGCGCTCCTGACCCTGACCTACATCACCCTCGCGACCGCCGGGCACGGCGGCGGCCACGACGAGGCCCACGAGTCGACGGAGCACGACGCGGACGACGCGACGCTCCGGCCCGCGAGCGCCCATTGAATCGGAACCCCATGACAACGGGAATGCTCTCCCCGCACGCAGAGCACCAGGAGGAACCCACCACGTGGATCTGACACCCCTCGCCGCCGGACTGGCCATCGGCCTCGGCGCCCTCGGCCCGGGCATCGGCCTCGGCCTCGGCGTCAGCAAGGCCATGGAGGCGCTCGGCCGCAATCCCGAGGCGTCGGGCGCGCTGTTCGTGCCGTACGTCCTCGGTCTTGCCCTGACCGAGGCCGTCGCCATCTACGCGCTCGTCATCGGCCTGCTCATCCTCTTCACCTAGGAAGGCGCGCCGGTGGAATCCCTCATCCGGGCGTTCGACGTCAACCTGATCGGCCTGGTCTTCCAGGTCATCAACTTCCTGCTGCTCCTCTACATCCTCAACCGCTTCCTCTTCAAGCCGCTGCTCGCCCGCATGGACGAGCGGAGCGCGAAGATCGAGAAGGGGCTCGAGGACGCGGAGGCAGCGGCCCGCGACCGTGAGCTCGCGCGCGCCGAGCGCGAGGCGGCCGTGGCCGAAGCGCGCAAGGAAGCCGCCGACATGGTTGCCCGTGCGAACAAGATCGCCGAGGACACGCGGAACGAGATCCTGACCGAGGCGCGCACCGAGGCCGAGAAGGTCTCGCAGCGGGCTCGTGACGAGATCACCGCCGAGAAGGACCGCGCGATCGCGGAGCTTCGGACGCAGGTCGCCGACCTCGCGCTCGCCGCGGCCGGCAAGCTCGTCGGCGCCCAGATGGACGCGGCCACCCAGCGACGCCTGGTCGAGGACTTCCTCGCCGAGGCGAAGCCGAACACCAGGGCGGGCAGCTGACCGATGGCTCGCCGGGACACCGCGGCTCGCCGCTATGCGGAGGCGGCCTTCGAGCTCGGCCGTGACGCGGGCGACCTCGACGCGTGGCAGCGTGACCTCGACGCGCTCGCGACGGCGCTCGGCGATCCCGAGCTCCGGGCGCTCGTCGAGCACCCGGCCGTCGCGTACGCGGACAAGGAGCGCGTGCTCCGTCGCGTGGTCGGGAACGTCGGTGAGCAGCCGCTCGCCCTCGTCCTGCTCATGGTCCGGCGCGGCCGGCCCGGAGCGATCGAGTCGATGGTGGCCCGGTTCGCCGAGCTCGTGCGACGCGAGCGGGGCATCGCCCTCGCCGACGTGCGCACGGCCCTGCCGCTCGAGGACGAGCAGCGGAAGGACGTCATGGCTCGCCTCCGCGAGCTGACCGGCGAGAAGATCGAGATCAACGAAGTCGTCGACGAATCGCTCATCGGCGGCATCGCCGTGCAGATCGGCGACCGGCTCTACGACGCGAGCGTTCGCGGCCGCCTCGAGCGGCTGCGCGCTCGGCTGACCGCCGTCTGATGGCGGGGCGGCAGACAGCAGCGCAAGGAACGAGATAGAACGAATGGCGATTCGATCCGACGAGATCACGTCGATCATCAAGAGCGAGATCGCGGGCTTCGATGCGAAGGCCGACGTCAGTGGCGTCGGCACCATCGTCGAGGTCGGCGACGGCATCGCGCAGATCTATGGCCTCTCCGGGGCGCTGGCGCAGGAGCTCATCGAGTTCCCGGGCGGCGTGATGGGCATGGCCTTCAACCTCGAGGAGGAGACCGTCGGCGCCCTGATCCTCGGTGACTTCACCGGGCTCAAGGAGGGCGACCAGGTCAAGACCACCGGCCGGATCGTCGAGATTCCCGTCGGCGACGAGCTCATCGGCCGCGTGGTGAACCCGCTCGGCGAGCCGCTCGACGGCAAGGGGCCGATCAACTCGACGAAGACCCGCCCGGTGGAGCGCATCGCCCCCGGCGTCATCGTCCGCCAGCCGGTCGACACCCCGGTGCAGACCGGGATCAAGGCCATCGACTCGATGATCCCGATCGGCCGCGGCCAGCGCGAGCTGATCATCGGCGACCGCCAGACCGGCAAGACGGCGATCGCGGTCGACACGATCATCAACCAGAAGGGGCAGGACCTCATCTGCATCTATGTCGCGATCGGCCAGAAGCAGTCGACCGTGGCGCAGGTAGTGGCCCAGCTGGAGGAGAACGGGGCGATGGAGCACACCATCATCGTCTCCGCCTCGGCGTCGGACCCGGCACCCCTCCAGTTCCTGGCGCCGTACGCCGGCGTCGCGATGGGCGAGGAGTTCCTCGACACCGGCCGCGACGCGCTCTGCATCTACGACGACCTGTCGAAGCATGCGTGGGCCTACCGCCAGGTCTCGCTCCTCATGCGCCGCCCGCCCGGCCGCGAGGCCTTCCCCGGTGACATCTTCTACGCCCACTCCCGCCTCCTCGAGCGCGCCGCGCGGCTGAACGAGGAGAACGGCGGCGGCTCGCTCACCGCGCTGCCGATCATCGAGACGCAGGCCGGCGACGTGTCCGCCTACATCCCGACGAACGTGATCTCGATCACCGACGGGCAGATCTTCCTGCAGTCCGACCTGTTCAACCAGGGCCAGCGACCGGCCGTGAACGCCGGCATCAGCGTCAGCCGCGTCGGCGGCAACGCCCAGATCAAGGCGATGCGCCAGGTCTCGGGCCGCCTTCGCCTCGACCTCGCCCAGTACCGCGAGCTCGCGGCCTTCGCGCAGTTCGCGTCGGACATCGACAAGCAGACTCGCGACCAGCTGACCCGCGGCGAGAAGCTGACGGCCGTGCTCAAGCAGCCGCAGTTCGCGCCGGTGCCGGTCGAGAAGCAGGCCGCCATCCTGTGGGCCGCCACGAACGGCTACCTCGACGACGTCGACACCGCCAAGGTCACCGACTTCGAGAACGGGTTCTACCGCTTCCTCGAGTCGGACGACGCCAAGCTCCTCGACAAGATCCGCGAGGAGAAGGCGATCAGCGACGAGCTGGCCGAGTCCCTGAAGCAGGCCGTCACCACGTTCCGTCGCCAGGAGGGCTTCGGCGCCTCCGACGACGCGAAGGCGGAGGCCAAGGCCGCGGCGAAGGCCGAGGCACGCGCGGAGGAGGCCACCGAGGCCGCCGCCGGCGACACCGCAGCCACCAGCGCGACTGCCGAGACGGCCGATGAGGCCGCCCAGGAGACGACCGCCGACGACGGGGCCGAGGCCACCGACGCCGGAGCCGAGGCCACCGACGCCGCCAAACCGGCTGACGCCGGGGACGCCGTCGATGCGACCGATGACGAGGCGAAGGGCTAGTCCATGCCGAGCCTCAAGGAGATTCGCGGACGGATCAGCTCCATCCGCAACATCTCCCAGATCACCCGGGCCATGGAGCTCGTGGCCGCGTCGCGGATGAAGCGGGCGCAGGACTCGATCCTGGCCGCTCGCCCGTACGCCGACGAGCTCCACGAGGCCCTCGCCCGGGTGACGGCAACGGTTGGCGAGGAGATCGATCCGCTCCTCGATCGGCGGCCGGTGAAGCGCATCGGGCTGATCGTGATGACCACGGACCGTGGCCTCGCCGGGGCGCTCGACGCGAACACGGTGCGCGCCGCGCTCCGCTACGTCGCCTCGAAGGCGAGCGGCGAGGACGGCGAGCGCGCCGAGGTCGAGGCGATCACCGTCGGCCGCAAGGGCCGCGACCAGCTGCGCCGTGCCGGCGTCCCGATCGCCGCCCACTTCCCGCGCCTCGGCGACCGGCCGACGTTCGGCGACGTGACGCCGATCGCGAAGCTCGTCACCGAGGACTTCCTCGCCGAGAAGTTCGACGAGATCTCGGTCGTCTACGCGCGCTTCATCTCGACCCTCACCCAGCGCGCCGAGGTGCTCACCATCCTGCCGGTGGTCGAGCCGGAGGCAATGACCGGCGACGAGGCGGAGCGCACCGACGAGTACCTCTTCGAGCCCTCGCCCGAGGCGGTGCTGTCGCGCCTGCTGCCGCACTACGTGGCGATCGACCTCTACCGCGCCGTCCTCGAGGCGAACGCCTCCGAGCAGAGCGCGCGGATGATCGCGATGCGCAACGCCACCGACAACGCGGGCGAGCTCATGAGCGACCTCACCCTCGTCTACAACAAGACCCGTCAGGCCACCATCACCCGCGAGATGATCGAGATCGCCTCCGGGGCCGAAGCCCTGGGCGGCTGAGAAGGAGTTCAACGAAGCAATGGCCACCGGCAAGGTGATCCAGATCACGGGTCCCGTCATCGACGTGGAGTTCCCGCCCGGCGAGCTGCCGTCGATCTACAACGCCCTCGAGATCACGCGCCCGAAGACCGCGAAGGGTGCGGATGACGACTCGCTCGTCGTCGAGGTCCAGCAGCACCTCGGCAACAACTGGGTGCGGACCGTCGCGATGTCGACGACCGACGGCCTGAGCCGCGGGCTCGAGGTGCGGGACACCGGCGCGCCGATCACCGTGCCCGTCGGCGCCCCGACGCTCGGGCGCGTCTTCGACGTCCTCGGCAAGCCGATCGACGGGAAGGGCGCGGTGACGAGCAAGGACAACCTGCCGATCCATCGTGACCCCCCGAAGTTCGCGGACATGGAGACCGAGTCGCAGGTCTTCGAGACCGGCATCAAGGTCATCGACCTCATCGCGCCGTTCAAGCGCGGCGGCAAGGTCGGCGTCTTCGGAGGCGCCGGCGTCGGCAAGACGGTCATCATCCAGGAGCTCATCCGCAACATCGCCGCCGAGCACTCGGGCTATTCCGTGTTCGCCGGCGTCGGTGAGCGGTCGCGCGAGGGGAACGACCTCATCGGTGAGATGACCGAGTCGGGCGTCATCGACAAGACCGTCATGGTCTTCGGCCAGATGAACGAACCGCCGGGCGCCCGCCAGCGGGTTGGTCTCACCGCGCTCGCCATGGCGGAGTACTTCCGCGATGTCGAGGGCCGCGACATCCTCCTCTTCATCGACAACATCTTCCGCTTCACCCAGGCGGGCTCCGAGGTATCGGCCCTCCTCGGCCGCATGCCGTCGGCGGTGGGCTACCAGCCGACGCTGGCCACCGAGATGGGCGCGCTCCAGGAGCGCATCACCTCGACGAAGAAGGGCGCCATCACCTCCCTCCAGGCGATCTTCGT
>DASVFG010000097.1:0-5888 GCA_036380155.1 Candidatus Limnocylindria bacterium | reverse complement strand
GCCGAGGAACGCGGCCGCGAACGCATCGC
Source organism: Candidatus Limnocylindria bacterium (assembly GCA_036380155.1). Classification (GTDB taxonomy): domain Bacteria; phylum Chloroflexota; class Limnocylindria; order QHBO01; family QHBO01; genus JACDBZ01. The sequence continues at coordinate 5,859 of DASVFG010000097.1, read as the reverse complement.
CCGCCCCGGTCGCGTCCACCGCCGGCGGCCCCGGCGGGACGGTCGCCCGCAGCTCGTCGCTGCCAGCCGTCACGGTCGCGCCGCCCGCCTCGGTGACCGCCAGGATGTCGACCGGTGGGATCGGGTCGAGCGCCACCGCCTCGCGACCGTTGAGGAAGAGGAGGTTCGGCGCGGCGTCCGTGACGCGACGCCGCCAGGCTGCCACGTCGCGGTCCGCCAGCGCGCAGCCGGCGATCGCCAGGCGTCCGAGGCCCCGCAGGGCATCGGCCAGGACGTCGCCGTCGGGCTCGGCGAGCGCATAGCCGGAGCAGATCACCCAGCCCGCGTCGTGCCGGACGGCAGCCAGGTTGTCCGCGGCGCCAGTCGCCAACGGCGGACGCTGGCTCAGCATCGTGCGCTCCCCCGCCGCGTCCCGGAGGACCACGACGGTCCCCGATGCCGCGGCAGGGAGGATCTCGACGAGGACTCCCTCCCCGTCGAGGCGCTCACGGAGGAGCATGCCGGCGGGGTCGTCCGCGATCGCCGTGAGGAGCCGGACCCCGATGCCGGCGCGGGCGAGCCGAACCGCGATGTTGGCCCCCTGCCCACCCGGCTGGAGCGAGATCGCGGCCGGAACGTCGGCGCCGCCGACGATGGGCTCGGAGGGCAGGGCGTGGACGTCGAGCAGCGCGTCCCCGATGACGAGCACCTGATGCGACGAGGTCACAGTGGACGGCGCGACGCGTAGCCCTCGCGGCGGGTGTGCCACCAGCCGAGCTCGGGATCGTCGAGACGCCAGCACAGCCAGGCCGGCTCTCCGTCCCGAACCGTCGGCAGGTCGATGAGGCCGGCGGCCAGGTCGCGGACGACGACGCCACGCGCCTCGAGGTGCTCGAGCAGCGCACGGATGCGGGCGCGATGCTCGGTGACGCGTCCCTCGAGATGCCGCCGGGCCGGATCGGCGTCCGGGGCGCCGGACCCGAGACGGCCGTGGAGGCCGGCGTGGGCGTCGTCGGCCCCGTGCCGCTCGACGGCGAGCTGCAGGAGGACGGCGCGCACCTCGGGGATGAGCGCGCGCGCCTCGTCGACGGTGTAGACGGGATCGCTGTCCATGGACAGCGGCGATGGTAGTGCTAGGATCGGCGCCCGGACGGGCCTGCTCCGCACCGCGACGGCGCCCGCCGATCCGCCGGAGGTGACGCGCAAGCGCCATGACCGACGAGGTGACCCGCGGCGCTCGCGGGATGAACGACGAGGCTCCCCCCGGAGCCGATCCGTACACCGCCTACGACGACTTCAACCTGCCCAGCTACGTCGGCGTCCCCAGCTTCCAGAAGCTTCCGTGGGTGGCCGATGCGGCCGAGCTGGCCGAACGCCGGCCCGACGTCGCCATCGTCGGGGCGCCGTTCGACGACGCGGTGAGCCATCGGCCCGGCGCACGGTTCGGGCCGCGCGCGGTCCGGCAGGCGAGCTACCACTCCGGTGCGATCAACTCGCTCCAGCTCGACATCGAGCCGTACCAGTGGCTCGACGTCGTGGACGCCGGCGACGCGCCGGTGACGCCGATGGACATCGACCGCGCGCACGCCGTGATCCGGCGCAAGGTCCTCGAGGTGGCGCGCTCCGGGGCCGTGCCGATCGTCATCGGCGGCGACCACTCGATCACGTACCCCTCGGCTTCGGCCATCGCCGAGGCCGTTGCCCCACGCGGGCTCGGGATCGTCCACTTCGATGCGCATGCCGATGCCGCGAACGCGACGTGGGGCAACCTGCGCTCGCATGGCACGCCGATGCGCCGCCTCATCGAGTCCGGCGCCGTCGCCGGCCGCAACTTCGTGCAGGTCGGCCTGCGCGGATACTGGCCGGGGCCGGAGACGCTCGACTGGATGCGGGAGCAGGGCATGCGCTGGCACCTCATGACCGAGATCGAGGAGCGCGGCGCCGAGGCGGTGATCGCCGATGCCATCGACCAGGCGCTCGACGGGCCGGAGGTGATCTACCTGTCGGTCGACATCGACGTCATCGATCCCGGCATGGCGCCGGGCACCGGCACGCCCGAGCCGGGCGGCATGCTGACCCGCGAGCTGCTCCGCGCGATCCGGCAGATCGTCGGCCGCGTCGAGCTGGCGGCGATGGACGTCGTGGAGGTGTCGCCGCCCTACGACCATGCCGAGGTGACCGCGGCCGCGGCGCATCGGTGCATCCTCGAGGCGATCAGCGCGCTGGCAGCGCGCCGGCGGGATGCCGGCGGCACGCAGCGCGAGGGTGTGCAGCCGGCCTCGGACGCCGGGGGCGGCGGCTGACCGCCACGGCCCTCAGTTTCCGGCGATCCGGAACGTGGTGACGGCCACGTCCTGGCCGTTGCGCGTGGCGGTCAGGGTGTAGGTCCCGCCCGCCAGGCCGGCGGACTGGAACTGCGTGTAGTAGTAGCCGTCGCCGCTCCCCTGCAGGACGTACGGGAAGCCGGGGAGCGTCCCGCTCGGGCCGGTGAGGACGGCATTGAGCTCGTCGCCGGCGTTCGCCGCGCTGAACCGGACGAGCGCCGTGAACGCGCCGGCGCTTGCCGGCAACGTCCCGAGCTGGCCGTTGCATCGCGATCCGGAGATGGAGCGGCAGGCGAGCACTTCGGCACCGAACCCGTCGGCGGCGGGCGCCGGAGTCGGCGCGCTCGTCGCGGACGGTTCCGGGCTCGAGGTTGCGACGGCGCTCACTGACGGCGCAGCCGAGGGCGAAGCCTCCGGCGACACGATCACGCCACCGACCTCCCCGACGACGACCGATGGCGACGGCGACGGCGACGGGTCGGCATCGCCGGTTTGCCGTGGATCGTCGCGCGGCCACACGAAGAAGACGACGAGGAGGACGAGGAGGATCGCTGCCGGGATCCGAAGCTGCTCGAAGGTCTGGCGGGACATCGGCCTTCCCGAGTGCAGGTCGCGCGCCTGCCGGGTCAGGACACCTCGAACGACGTGGAGCTCGCGAAGTCCCCGTTGCGGCTGATGCGGACCTCGTAGGTGCCGGCGGCCAGGTTGCTGAAGTTGAAGAACGTGTAGCCGCGGCACGGAGCCGCGCAGCCGATGTCGGCGAGGTCGATCGCCCCGTCGCCGAGGGCGTTGCCGTCCGGACCGATGAGCTGCGCCCCGATCACGTCCGACGGTGTGCCGTTCGTGAACCCGACCCAGATCTCGACCTGGCCACTGTTGACCGCCCCGTTCTCGTCGCAGCCATCGGCACGCACGCTGCCGGGAATGCAGGGCTGGGCGAGGGCGGTGAAGCCGTCGGGGAAGACGACCGGCTCGCCGCTCGCGGCCGCGGACGCGCTTGCCTGCGGGTCGCCACTGCCGCCACTCGGCGCGACCGAGGCGGGCGGGCTCGCCGTCGGCGTGACGCTCACGGCGGCGCTCGGGGTCGCCGTGGCCTCCGCCACGCCGTCGCCGCCGAACACGCCGGCGAGGACGGCGCCGCCGATCAGGGCGAGGACCCCGAGGGCGAGGAAGCCGAGGATCGCGAAGGCGCCGGCGCCTCCGCCGGATCGGCGCTGCGGCTCCTCCCAGGTGTCGTAGTCGTACTCGTAGGGCTCCCCGTCGTCGACCGGATCCTCGTAGCCGTCGGCGGCGACGACCGGCTCGTCGGGGAATGGGTCCTCGGCGCGTGGCGCGGACGGCCGTGCCCACGGGGCGGAGTCGACCGGCGGGACGGGTGCCGGAGCGGATGCCGCGACCGGCGTGGACCACTCGTCCTGCTCGCGCGTCAGGTCGGGCCGATCGACCGGTGCCGTCGGCTCGTCGGGATGTCCGATGCGGGCCTCGTCAGGCCACGACGGCTCGTCGGCGTGGACGCTGGGTGCGGCTGCCGCGGCAGCCGCGGCCGCAGCAGCGGCCTCGTCGAAATGGTCGGGACGACGCTCGGCGGGACGGCGCTCCTGGCGAACCCGGGCATCCTCGGGCGTCGGCTCGAATCGCTGGTAGGCAGCCTCGTCATCGGCCATGCCGCCGCGCCGGTACGGCTCACCGCCGGACCGACGGGCGCGGATCCGATCCTGGAGCTCGTCACGGTCCATCCCACGCGGCCTGGCGCGCGCATCCGCGGGGATGGCGGACCCACACTGCGTGCAGTACGCGGCGGGCGGGGTCGAGCGGTGACAGGTCGGGCAGCGAATCTCGCCCGGCTTGGGGGTCGCCATATCCCGCGCATTGTGCCTTCCCGCGCAGTTGATTGCACGCGCCACCCCGTCGGCTACACTCCCCCGCCCATGCCACGGATCAACGTCGTCGGCACGAGCTGCTCGGGCAAGACGACGCTCGCCCGCGCCCTCGCTGGAGCGCTCGACGTCCCGCACATCGAGCTCGACGCCCTCTTCTGGGGCCGCGACTGGACCCCGGCTCCCGGTCCGACGTTCCGGGACCGGCTCGGGCGAGCGTTGGCGGGCGAGGACTGGGTGGCGGACGGCGGCTACGCGGCCGTGCGGGACATCACCTGGGCACGCGTCGAGACCATCGTGTGGCTCGACTATCCGCTGCGGATCGTGCTCGGTCGCTGGGCGCGCCGGACCGTCGCGCGCCTCCGCAGCCACGAGGAAGTCTGGCCGGGCACCGGCAACCGCGAGCGCATCCGGCACATTCTCCGGCGCGACAGCCTGCTGTGGTGGATCCTCAGCACCCATCACCGACGGCGACGAAGCCACCGCGCGGCCATGGCGGCGGCGCAGAACGTGAGGTGGGTTCGCCTGCGCACTCCCGCCGAGGCCGACGCCTGGTTGGCGGGCGTTCAGGCAGGCGGTCCGTTGACGACGGCCGGCGCGATCGCATCGGCCCAGAAGCCGTAACCGACCGGCGAGGGGTGGAAGCCGTCGACGCTCGTGGCCTCCGGCCGTCCCAGGAACCGCGGGCTCGCCTCGGCGGCGAGGTCGACGAAGCGCGTGCCGTCGACGGCGGCGACCGCCGCACGCTGCTCGCCGCGCAGCAGCCCGGCGTAGCGGTCGACCATGGTGCGCAGGGGCTCGGGGATGATCTCGTTGGCGTGGAAGCGCGGCGTGCCGACCAGGACGACCACCGGCGCGTGCTCGCGCGCGCGTCGCAGCATCGACTCCGCGTCGGTGCGCAGGCGGGGCCAGGGCGTGGCGTGGGTGGCGTCGTTGGCGCCCACCACGAGGACGACGGCGTCCCACGATCCGTCGAGCCGGGGCAGCTGGTCGGCCAGCACGGTCGCCGTTCGCGCACCGGCAACGCCGAAGCCGACGACGTGCACCGCCCGCCCGGCGGCAGCCGCCACGCGCTCGGCGATGAGCACCGCCAGCGCCTCGGCCTCGGTCGGTGAGCCGACGCCGGCCACCGTCGAGTCCCCGAGCACGGCGAGGCGCAGAGGATCTCCCGTGTCGCCATCGGGTGAGGGGACGACATGGTCGATGCGATAGCCCGGATCCATCGGCAGGAACTCGCGCCGCCCGATGAGCACGAGCTCGACGCCGATGAGCGCCACCACGGCACCGACCAGCATCCCCGCCGCGAGCGCAACCCGGCGCCTCATGCCCCGGGCCGCTTCCACTCGCTGCCGTCCGCGAAGCGCTCGCGCTTCCAGATCGGCAGCCGGTCCTTGATCGCCTCGATGACGAGGCGGCTCGCCTCGTACGCCTCCGCGCGATGCGTGGCGGCGGCGACGATCGCGACCGCCGCCTCGCCGATCGGCACGACGCCGTGGCGGTGGCTGACCGCGACCGCCGCCCCGAATCGACGCTCGGCCTCGTCGGCGATCTCCGCCAGCACGGCCTCAGCCATCTCGGGGTAGACCTCGTACTCGAGCTCGGTCACCGTCCGATCGTCGTCGGCGCGGTCGCGGGCGCGGCCGACGAACGTCACGACCGCCCCGTGGCCGGAGGACGCC
>DASVFG010000096.1:0-4922 GCA_036380155.1 Candidatus Limnocylindria bacterium | reverse complement strand
GAACGGGTCCTCGCGGACCTCGTTCGCCCAGTGGTCCTGGCGAACCTCGACCGGTGTGAGCTCGAGATCCTTCCCCGGAACCGATGCGCTGGCGCGCGCGATGGCCGCCGCCTCCGCGCCGGCCGCGCGGGCCGAGGCGATGTCGAGGTCGGCACTCGACGCGAAGCCCCAGCCGGAGCCGATGAGCGCACGCACGCCGATCCCGACCGACGACTCCTGCGTCAGGCCCTCGATCTCGCCGTTGCGGGCCGACATCGATTCGTGACGACGGTCCATCACACGCGCGTCGGCATAGCGCGCCCCCGCCGCGAGTGCCGCCTCGACGGCGGCCTCGACGTAGTCGAACATCGTCGAAGGTTAGCGCGGCTAAGGAAGGCGCGTCAGTCGGTACGGCCGGGGCCGGCGGGGATGCCACCACCGGCGCGATGGGCGGCATCAGCCCGCTCGACGGGCTCCTCCCAGGTGATCTGGGTGATCCGCGCCGGCGGCCACTCTCCGTCCGGCGGAACGATTTCCTCCTCCGCCTCCAGCGGAATGCCGATGGGCGCCACGAGGTAGCGCCCGGCGAGCCGCCGCGCCTCGCGGTCGAGCGCGAAGCCCGCCTTGGCGCGGTGGAACGTGACCGTCACGTCGGCCTCGACGACCGGCGTCGAGTGCGAGCCACCGGTGAGGTCGACGCGGGTCGGCGTGTCCACGGCAAGGACTCCCACCGGTCGGCCGGCGGCAACCCCGTGCACGCGGGTGGCGTTGATCAGATCGACCGCGGTCGACACCGGCTCGCGGAGGGGGCCGGAGGCCCCGGACCCGAGCAGGGCGTCGACGATGAGCGTGGCCTCGGCGATCCGCTCGCGGAGGCGGAGCAGCAGCTCGGGGGTGGGGGCCACGAAGAGCTCCAGCGACCCGGCGGCGGCCATGGCCTGGAGCGAGATCCACGCGTGCCCGGCCGCGCCGTGGCCGACCTTCGAGGCATCGGCGGCGAGCACGACGAGCACGTTCCGGCCGGTGGCGGCCAGCCGACGCGCGGCGACGAACCCGTCGCCGCCATTGTTTCCCGGCCCGCAGAGGATGGCGACGAGCGGCGGACGGGCGAGCGGGCCGCCCGGGCCTCGAATGCCCTCGGCGAGGCGGGTCAGCTCGGCGTGCGCGACCTCGGCGACGGCGGCACCGGCCGACTCCATGAGCGCGTCCTCGGAGAGGCCGAGCTTGCGCGCGGCCTCGTCGATGCGCGCCATCTCGTCCCCGCCGATGAGGACGGGCACGCTCCGAACGGGCCGCGCGGCCGGATCGGCCACGGGCTACTGGAGCGTCTTCAGGTAGGCGACGATCGAGGCGATCTGCTCGGGCGAGAACTGGTCGCCGAAGGCGGGCATGCCCATGCGGTCGATGCCCTCCGTCTCCGGGTTGTTCCCGGCGATCCACAGCTCGGCCCAGTTGTCGGGATGCTCCGCCCCGAGGTCCTGGAGGTTCTCGCTCACCGGCCCCTCGGCGACGCCGAGGAGGCTCGGGAAGGAGGCCTGGCCGGCGAGGTCGGCGCCGTGGCATGACGTGCACTGGGGCGCGGCCTGCGCGATCAGCGCCTCCCCGACCGCGGGATCGGGCTCGCCGCCGCTGCCGCCGGGGGGCGCCGCGCTCTCGCCCGGAATCGCGACCGGCGGATTCGCGCCGTCGAGGTTCGCGAGGAGGTAGACGCCGCCGATGAGGAACAACACGGCGGTGAGCGCGAGCGCCCAGGGCGGCACGGCGCCGGAACGGGTCTCGATCGGGGTGTGGACGGTCATCGGTCGCTCAGTGGGTCGCCGTGGCAGGAGCGGTCGAGCCGGGAACGGCGTACTCGGCCGGCTCGCCCGAGGTGTAGAGGAGGAAGAGATTGACGAGCATCGCCAGGCCCGCGAGCGCGACGAGTCCCCAGCCGAGGAAGGCGAGGACGCGGTACGGCTGGAGCTGAGCCGCGATGTCGGCGGGTGGCGTTCCGGCGGCGAGCGAAGCGCCCTCGGCGAGGCCGCCGCCCATGAGCCCGATGCCGGCGATCGCCACGCCGGCGAAGGCGAGGTAGAGCTGCAGGCTCGACAGCGTGCCGCCACCCCACGCGCGCTTGAGGAGGCGCGGCAGCGCGTGCTCGGCGAGCGCGAAGGCGGCCATCGTGTACGTGCCGAAGGCGGCCCACAGGAATGCGCCGCGCTCCCACTCGGTGTTCGCGACCGCCGCATCCACGGTCCGGAGGCTGGCGAGCGCCTCGAGCAGGCTGGCGGCGATGAGGAACGACAGCGAGACCGCGGCGAACGCCACGGCGCCGGTCCCGAACAGGAGCGACCAGCGACCCTGCATCGTCTGGACGAGGTTGACGACCGTCAGCGCGGCCGGCACGAGGAGCAGCATCGTGGCGACCTGGCCCGCGTTGGTGATGACGAACGGAATGTTGTCGTGCCGCAGGACACCGAGCACCGAGCCGGGGGCGAGCACGAGCCACGTGACGAACGTCAGCCATGCGAGGCCACCCGACGCGAGGGGCTGGCCGGTGGCCCGGGGCACGACGTAGTGGAGGGTGGCGTACGCCATCCCGAGCAGCCAGAGGACGACGACCCCGCGATCGATGAAGGCGGTCACGAGCGCGGTCGTCACGTCGCCGAGCTCGAGGAACAGGTCGGCCACGCCCAGGGTGGCGCTGATGCCCAGCAGCCCCATGAGGCTGAGGAGCGCCACGCCGGCGAACCAGGCGCCCACGTAGGCGGTGCGGATGACCGGGCCGATGGTCGCGACGTACGAGGCGCCGACCACGAGGGCGCCGGTGGCGAGCCCGCCGGTCACGAACCACGGCATCGCGGCGAGTGGCGCGCGCGGGCCGAGGTCGAGGACGTAGAGGAGCGCGATCCCGCCGGCGAGCGCCAGGTTCCAGATGAGCATCCCGAGGTTCACCAGGGTCTCACCGACGAGCTTCCGCCCGAGGAGGCGCGGCGCCATGAACGCGACGGCGGCGAACCCGGCGTTCGAGAGCCAGCCATAGACCGATGCGTTCAGGAACGCGTACTCGACCCGACGCGCGTCGAGCGTGAACGCCAGGTCCCAGCCGAACGGGTTGATGGGCAGCGGGATGGCGGATCCGAAGCTGAACGGAACGATGCGGATCGCCAGCGCCAGGGCGCCGATGCCCGTCGCGATCGCCAGCCACACGGCGGCCGCGACGAAGAAGCCGGTGGCCGCGCTGTCCGGCCCACCGGGGATGAGCGAGCGACGGCGCCTGGGCGGCTCGTCGTACGGTCGGCTCTTCTTCGGGTTGCGGTTCACCGTCATCGGGCGCGTTCACCCTCCATCGGGCTCGCTCAGGGCGGAGTAGGCGGGCGCATTGTACCGGACCGCTCTCGATCCGAGGATGCGTCTGGCGAGATGCGCGATCATGCGGGCGATGGCGAGCGAGCTCTTCCCGATCGTCTCCACGCCGGACCTCGACCGCGCGCTCGTATTCTGGCGCGATGCGCTCGGCGGGCAGGTCGCGTACGAGTTCCGGGACCCGGCGACTGCCGCCGTCTCCTACGTCGGGCTCGACGTCGGACGCTCCCACCTGGGCATCGGCGTCGCGACCGAGGCGGTGGCAGGTGGAAACGGGCGAGCGATCAGCCTGTGGATCTACGTGGACGACTGCGACGCTACGGTCGCCCGCCTTCGCGATGCGGGCACGCCGATCGTCGAGGAGCCCGTCGATCAGCCGTGGGGAGAGCGCGTCGCCCGCGTCCGCGACCCCGACGGCAACGAGGTCATCATCGGCCAGCGGGCTTCCGGCTGAGGGAACGTCGACCCCCGCGCAACGGAGTTGATGGCCCGGACAGCACGAAACCCGGCTGGCGGGAGCCGGGTTTCGTTCTGGAATGCGTGGTTGCGGGGGACGGATTCGAACCGCCGACCTTCGGGTTATGAGCCCGACGAGCTACCACTGCTCCACCCCGCGACCGCCCATGGTAGTGGCGGCCCCACCTTCGGTCAAACGACCACGCGGTCGGGCGAGTCAGCTGCGGCGGCGAAGGATCGAGCGGAGGACGAGGAGCGCGACGATCGCGACGACCTGCGTCCCGAGCACGATGCGGTTCACATCGATGGCGGGCTGCCAGACGGCGTTGCCGTCGCGGATGACGTACATGCCGGCGGGCCGGGCGGTGAGACCGAAGCCCGCGCCGCCGTTGCCTGCCGTGTCGCCACCACCGCCGCCGCCGCCGCGCACCTTGGCGGCGGGAAGGAAGACGACACCGTCGCGTTCGATCGGCTCACCGAAGACCTGCTTCGGGTGCATGCCGTCGATCACGTTCTGGATCGTGGTGCGGGTCTCGGTGGTCATCGGTCGTTCGCTCCTCAATGGGTCAGGGTCACCAAGTATCGCGTCGGATGCCACGGAGCGGAACTGACGGCCAGGCAGCAGCCGACAGGTCGGCCGTCCGCGGCGCCCGTCGGTTGCGGCGCAGCGGAACTAACGGCCAAGAAGGACGCGCACGAGCCCGGTGACAGGCCGCAAATTGCTCCCCGCCGGTCGCGGGGGCCAACTTCGAGGCGTGGGCCGGGCGAAGTTGGCCGTTAGTTCCGCTGGCCGACAACCCGGACGACTCCCGCGGGCCGACAACCCGGACGACTCCCGCTGCCCGACAACCCGCACAAAGCGGAACGCGGTCAGGTGGGCCGATGCGCTCCGGGCTCCATCTCGATGGTGGCGTGGTGGAAGCCGCGGTCGTCCATGAGGGCGAGGTACGGATCGGGATCGAAGGCCTCCGGGGCGAGTACGCCGGCACCCGACCAGGCGCCGGACGCGAGCAGCTCCATGGCGATGGTCGGGTTGAAGCCGGTCTGCCAGCCGACGACCTGCGAGCCGTAGCGCGCCATCGTCTCCTCCGCATCGGCCATCTGGTAGTGGAACGTCTCGCGCGGCTTGCCGTCCTTGCGAC
>DASVFG010000095.1:0-4263 GCA_036380155.1 Candidatus Limnocylindria bacterium | reverse complement strand
CGAGTCTCCCCACGCTCCCAACGGTACCCGCGGTCAGGGCCCGTGGCACTTCTTGTACTTCTTGCCCGAGCCGCACCAGCACGGATCGTTGCGCCCGACCTTCGGGCCGCTGCGCGCCGCCGGCTGGGCGCCGTTGCCGTTGTTCGTGGCCGTCACCGCACCGGCGGCCGATGCGGTCCCCGCCGCGGGCGCCCGTCCTTCGCGAACGTTGCGCGCCACCGGGTGGTGGGTGTGCGGGGTCTGCTGGACGGTGACGCGGAAGACGGTGTGGGTGACGTCGTGGCGGATCGTCGACTTCAGCTCGTCGAACATCCGGTACGCCTCGATCTTGAACTCGTTGAGGGGGTCGCGCTGCGAGTACGCCCGGAGGCCGATGCCGCGGCGCATGTCGTCGACCGCGGTGAGGTGCTCGACCCACAGCGAGTCGATGACGCGCAGCAGGACGAGGCGCTCCAGCACCCGGCTCCCCTGCTCGCCGAGCTCGGTCCGACGCTTCTCGTAGCGCTCGCGGACGAGCTCCCCGAGCTGCGTGATGACGAGTCCCGGCTCGCGGGCGTCGTCGAGGAACGCGAGGTCCGCATCGGTCAGGGTGGGAACCATCGCGGTCAGCTGCGTGCGAAGTCCGGCGAGGTTCCAGTCGCTGTGGTGATCGCCGGCGGTGTGCTCCGCCACGAGGGCGGCGATCTCGTCCTCGAGCATCGCCTCCACGGTCGGGCCGAGGTCCGATGACCGCAGGATCCGATTCCGCTCGCGATAGATCGTCTCGCGCTGGCGGTTGATCACGTCGTCGTACTCGACCACGTGCTTGCGGGAGTCGAAGTTGTAGCCCTCCACGCGTGACTGGGCGTTCTCGATGGTGCGGCTCACCATCTTCGACTCGAGGGCCGTGTCATCGGTGAAGCCGAGGGTCTTCATGAGGCCCTGCACGCGGTCGTTCGCGAAGCGCCGCATGAGGTCGTCTTCGAGCGACAGGTAGAAGCGCGACGAGCCGGGGTCTCCCTGTCGTCCGGCGCGGCCGCGGAGCTGGTTGTCGATCCGTCGTGCGTCGTGCCGCTCGGTACCGACGATGTGGAGCCCGCCCGCTTCCAGCACGCGCGCCTTCTCTTCGGCGCACACGGCCTCCGCCTCACGGAGGGCCGCGGCGTACTGCTCGGGCGTTGCCTCGAGGACGTTCGTGCCCTGCTTGTGGAGCAGCTCGGCCGCCAGCTGCTCCGGGTTGCCGCCGAGCAGGATGTCGGTGCCGCGGCCGGCCATGTTCGTGGCGATCGTGACGGCACCGGCGCGCCCGGCCTGGGCGACGATCTCGGCCTCGCGCTCGTGGAGCTTGGCGTTGAGGACGTTGTGCTTGATGCCGCGCCGCTTCAGCATTCCCGACAGCATCTCGGAGATCTCGACGCTGATCGTGCCGACCAGCACCGGCCGGCCGTTCTCGTGCTCCTCCGCGATCTCGTCGATGACCGCGTTCCACTTCGCCTGCTGCGAGGCGTAGATGAGGTCGGCGTAGTCGGCGCGCACCATCTCGCGGTGGGTCGGGATGACGACCACCTCGAGACCGTAGATCTTGCTGAACTCCTCCGCCTCGGTCTCGGCGGTGCCGGTCATGCCCGCCAGCTTGTCGTACATGCGGAAGTAGTTCTGGAAGGTGACCGTGGCGAGCGTGCGCTGCTCGTTCTTGACGACCACCCCTTCCTTCGCCTCGACGGCCTGGTGGAGGCCCTCCGACCAGCGGCGGCCGGGCATGAGGCGGCCGGTGAACTCGTCCACGATGACGATCTCGCCGTCCTTGATGACGTAGTCGCGGTCCTTCTGGTAGAGCACCTGCGCCTTCAGCGCCTGCTCGAGGTGGCGGGCAAGGCTGAAGTCATCGGCGAACATGTTCTCGACGCCGAGCCAGGACTCCATCTTGTCGGTGCCGGCCTCGGTGATCGCGACCTGCTTGAACTTCTCGTCGACGATGTAGTCCTCCTCCGCCTTCAGCCTCGGCACGAGGCGGGCGAACTGGAGGTACTTGTCGGCCGACTCCTCGGCGTTGCCGCTGATGATGAGCGGGGTCCGCGCCTCGTCGATGAGGATGTTGTCGACCTCGTCGACGATGGCGAAGAAGTGGCCGCGCTGGACGCGCTGCTCGAGGTCGACGACGAGGTTGTCGCGGAGGTAGTCGAAGCCGAGCTCGTTGTTCGTGGCGTACGTGACGTCCGCCTCGTACGCCTCGCGCCGCGCGACCGGCCGCAGGTCGCGGAGCTTCTCGTCGGTGGCCGGGAAGTCGGGGTCGTAGCGGAACGCGCCATCGTGCTGGATGGAGCCGACCGTCATCCCGAGCCGATGGAAGACAGCGCCGATCCATTGCGCGTCGCGCTTGGCGAGGTAGTCGTTGACGGTCACGACGTGGACGCCGCGGCCGACGAGGGCGTTGAGGTAGGCGGCGAGTGGGCCGACGAACGTCTTGCCCTCGCCGGTGCGCTGCTCGGCGATCGCCCCGCGATGGAGGACGACGCCACCCATCAGCTGGACGTCGTAGTGTCGCTTGCCGAGCGCGCGGACCATCGCCTCGCGGACCGAGGCGAACGCCTCCGGCAGGATCTCGTCGAGCGCCGCGTTGATGCGCGTCAGCTCCGCGGCGCGGGCACGCTTGAGGTCATCGGCGAGGCGGGCGGCATCCGCGCCGGCGAGTGCTGACGCGGCGGCGTCCTCGTCGGGATCGGTCTCGCGCAGCTCGATCGGAACGAGGATGTCGCCGATCTCGGCCTCGAGGCGCGCGCGAAGCGTGGCGGTCTGGCCGGCCAGCTCGGTGTCGGAGAGGGCCTGGATCTCCGGCTCGAGCGCGTTGATGCGCTCGACGATCGGACCCAGCGCCTTGACCTCGCGATCGTTCGAATCGGCGAGGCGCGTCAGGAACTTGAACATCGGGAGGCCGAGTATAGACCGATGGGGCGGATCGGCCCCCGAGGCGACCTAGCCGGCGTTGACCCGCAGCGGCGTCGTGGCCGGGTCCATCGGGGCCAGGCCGTCCTCGGACTGCTCGGTGTCCCAGAACGTCATCTCCTCGACCATCTCGACCTCGGAGCTGAAGAGGGCACCGACGCTCTCGCCGCGGTGGATGCGCTTGATCGCCTCGCCGAACAGCGGCGCCACGCTGAGCACGGTGATCCGGGGGTCGGTCGCCTCGGGTGGCAGCGGGACGGTGTCGGTGACGATGACCTCGGTGAGCGGGCTCGCCGCGATCCGTTCGAGGGCGGCGCCCGAGAAGACGCCATGGGTCGCACACGAGTAGATGCCCTTGGTTCCGGCGTTCTCGAGCGCGCCGACCGCCTCCATGAGCGACCCGGCCGTGTCGATCTCGTCGTCGATGATGACCGCGGTCTTGCCCCGTACGTCACCGATGATGTTCATCACCTCGGTGCGGTCCTCGTTGCCGAGCCGCCGCTTCTCGACGATGGCCAGCGGTGCCGACAGCAGCTCGGCGAAGTTCCGTGCCTTCTTCGCGAAGCCGAGCTCCGAGACGACGACGACGTCCTCCAGGTTCTTCGACTTGATGTGCGCGCAGATGAGGTTGACGGCCGTGAGCTCGTCGACCGGGATGCTGAAGAAGCCCTGGATCTGGCCCTGGTGGAGGTCCATGGTGAGGACGCGGTCCGCGCCGGCGACGGTGAGCATGTCGGCGATGAGGCGCGCGGTGATCGGCACCCGCGGCTGGTCCTTCTTGTCCGACCGGCCATAGCTGTAGTACGGGATGACGGCGGTGATGCGGCCGGCGCTGGCTCGCTTGAACGCGTCGATCATGATCAGCAGCTCCATGATCGACTGGTTCACCGGCCGGCTCGTGGGCTGCACGAGGAAGATGTCCTGCTCGCGGACGTTCTCGAGCACGCGCACGAAAATGTTCTCGTTCGCGAACTGGAAGACCTCGACGGCGCCGAGGTCGGTCTGAAGCCACCGGCAGATGCGCTCGGCGAGAGGCTTGTTCGCGTTGCCGGCGTAGATGCTGAACTCGTCGGCGTACATCGCGTCGTCTCCTGCGGCGCTGGGGGTCAGGCCCGCAGATTCTACCGGACGAGGATCCGCGGCAACGCCACGAACGGGTCGTGCGACAGACCGGCCTACTCGGGTTCCGCGGCTTCCTCGGGCAGGCGGTTGTCGACGAAGACGGTGATCGAGACGATCCGATCGTCCTCCTGCGGCTTCATGACCGTTACGCCGCGCGACGCACGCCGGTAGCGGTTGATGCCGCCGACCTCGGTGCGGAGGATCGTGCCGAGCTCGGTG
>DASVFG010000094.1:0-22964 GCA_036380155.1 Candidatus Limnocylindria bacterium | reverse complement strand
CCCATCGGTCGACCTGGGCGTCGCGTGACGGGTCGCTCGACGGCGGCGCTCGCCGGGCGTTCGTCGACGCCTACGGGCCGATCGACGGCGTCACCGAGCTGCGGGCGCGGACGATCGCCATCTTCCTGGCGGCCGCCCTGCTGGCCTACGCCGTCGACGTGGGGCTCGACGCCCTCGCGGCGGACTCCCTGCGCGGATTGGCGCGCGCCGTGACCTGAGGTGACGTCATCGACGGCCCTTCCGCTCGTTGCCACGCTTGAAGTTGCCGGTCACCCGCGCCATGAGCCCCTGGAGCGCCGCCGCGTTGTCCGCCACCGTCGCGGCTCGCGTCGAGAACCGCTCCGCGGCCTTGCCGCGCAGGATCGTCACCGGCGCCTCGCGGTAGCGGACGACGATCGTGCCGTCCGCGCGGGTCACGTAGCTGAAGGGCTCGTCTCCGAGCCGATCCTGGGCGGCCATGCACGCACGATACGCCCGGGATGGGAGAATCGGCCGCAATGAAGATCGGCGTGCAGCTCCCCGAAGTGGAGCGCGAAGTCGGATGGCCAGAGCTGCGGCGCATGGCCGAGCTCGCGGAGTCCATCGGCCTCGACTCGGTGTGGGTTGGTGACCACCTGCTCTACCGTGACGACGGTCGTCCGTCGCGGGCGCCCTGGGAGGCATGGTCGCTGCTCGCGGCGCTTGCGGCGATCACCGAGCGCGTGGAGATCGGTCCGCTCGTGGCAGCCACGAGCTTCCACAACCCCGCGATGCTGGCGAAGAAGGCGGCCACCATCGACGAGATCAGCGGCGGTCGGCTCATCCTCGGCCTCGGCGCGGGGTGGAACAAGCCGGACTACGACGCCTACGGCTTCCCGTACGACCACCGGGTCAGCCGGTTCGCCGAGTCGTTCACCGTCATCCGCGAGCTGCTCGCCACCGGCCGCAGCGACCATCGCGGCACGTACGTCCAGCTCGAGCGCGGAGAGCTCCTGCCGCGCGGGCCGCGCGAAGGCGGCCCGCCGCTCATGGTCGGCTCGATCGGGGAGCGGATGCTGTCGCTGACGCTGCCGTACGTCCACGCCTGGAACGCGTGGTTCACGTGGTTCGGCAACTCGGTGGAGGGCTACCGGCCGATGCGTGAGCGAATCGACGCCGCCTGCCGTGCGGCCGGCCGCGACCCGTCCGAGGTCGAGCGCACGCTCGCGCTGTTCATCGGCTTCGAGGGCGCCCAGGGCCGTCAGCTCGGCGACCTCGAGAAGCCCGACGCGCCGGCCATCCCCGGTGACCCCGACAGCCTGGTACCGGTGCTCGAAGCCTTCGCGGCCGAGGGCGTGGCCCACGTGCAGCTCGTCCTCGACCCGATCACCGAGACCTCGATCGCGGCGCTTGCCCCCACCGTCGCCGCGCTGCGTGGCTGATACCATCGATCCGATGGACGCGGACGCGGAGACCGATGCAGCCGGCACGACGACGTCCCCGACGCTCCGCATCGGACGCACCGAGCGCCTCGTCGCGAGCCCGCTGGCCGCCGCCGGCGACCATGCCGTGCTCATCCGGGAGACCCGCGACGGCGATCATCCGCGGGCGCTGCTGACGACGGACAAGCTGGCGTCCGGCGAGCGTCTCGTGATCATGCCGCTCGACGACGACGTCGAGGTCCGCGTCGACGGGGACGCCCTTGCGGTCTGGCTCGGGAGCGGGTCGCTCCAGCAGGTCCCGCCGGACCAGCGACCCATCGAGCACGTCCATGCCCCGGGGTGGGCCACCGTCGTGGGTGGCGCGCTGCTCGTGCTCGTGCTGCTCTTCGCGGTCATCGGCTCGGCCGTGGTCTTCACTTGGCTGACGAGGCTCTTCTCGTGACCGATCGCCTGTTGCCGCCGGCGACCGGGCTGGCGGCGATGCGCATCGGCGCGGAGTTCGGCGCGCCGGCGGACTTCGCCGACTCGCTCGAGCGCGCGCTCGTCCGGGGAGGCGGTGCCGGGGCGACGCTCGTCGCCGCCCTCGACCGCGGTGACCTCGCGATCCACATCCCGCAGGTGGACGGCCCGTGCTGGAACGCGGTGCCCCTCTTCCACCTCGTGCGGAGCGACGTGCCGGCCCCGGAGGACTGGGCCACCACGAGCGGGATCCTCGAGAAGCTCGAGCGGTATCGCTGACCGGTGCGCATCTATCTATCGGTCGACATGGAGGGGATCGCGGGCATCGCGCATCCGCAGCAGGTGAGCTACTCGCCCGGCAACGACCGCACCGACTACGACCGCAGCCGCGTCCTCATGGCCGGCGAGGCGAACGCGGCCATCGCGGCCGCCTTCGAGGCGGGGGCCCGCGAGGTGGTCGTCAACGACAGCCACTGGCTCATGCGGAACCTGCGCGCCGAGGACCTCGACGAGCGAGCACGGCTCCTGACCGGCGACAAGGCGCTCAGCATGACCGAGGGCGTCGGCGACGCGCCCGCGGGATCCTTCGACGCTGCGGCCTTCATCGGCTACCACGCCGGGGCGGGCAATCCCGCCGGCGTCATCGCGCACACCTATTCCTCGGCGACGGTGATGGAGGTGCGCGTCAACGGCCGGCCGCACAACGAGGCGGCCATCAATGCCATCCGGCTCGGTCAGTTCGACGTTCCGGTCGTGCTGGTGGCGGGCGACGACGCGCTGGCCGCCGAGGTCGAGGAGCTGCTGCCGTGGGCGGAGCGCGTGATCGTGAAACGAGCCGGGGGGTACGCGACCGCGGAGTCCCTGTCGCCGGCGGCCGCCCACGACGCGATCCGCGAAGGCATGCGGTCCGCGCTCGGCCGGATCGACCAGATGGAGCGGTACGAGCCGGCCCAGCCGCTTCACGCCGAGGTGGACTTCCGCTTCCCGTCCCACGCGGCGTTCGCGGCCGTGCTGCCGGAGGTCGACCGAATCGGTCCGCGGACCGTGGCGTTCAGCGCCCGCGATGGCGATACCTTCTTCCGCCGCTTCGTGGCCGTCTTCCGGCTCGCGGCGGCCTCGACGGCCTGACGGCCAGAACGTTGGACGACGGCGAGCGGCGTCGACTGCGGGATCTCATGGCCCGGTTCGCGACCGGGGTGAGCGTCGTGGCCGCGCGTCATGGCCCGCTGCTGGCCGGGATGACGGCGAATGCGATCGCCTCGATCAGCGTGGATCCGCCGCTCATGATGGCGAGCGTCGCCCGCAAGGCCGAGACGCACGGCGCCATCATCGGCTCCCACGCGTTCGCCATCAGCATCCTGGCCGAGGATCAGCAGGCGTTGGCCGAATGCTTCGCACAGCCCACCACCGCCAGCAAGCTCACCGGCTTCTGCGGCGCCTCGTGGCAGGAAGCCGAGACCGGGTCGCCGGTGCTCGAGGGCGCGCTCGCGTTCTTCGACTGTCGCCTGACCGAGCGGTTCGACGGCGGCGACCACACGATGTTCCTCGGGGAAATCGTGGCCGCCGGCTTCCGCGAGGACGCCGAGCCACTGCTCTGGTACGCCTCGGGGTATCACCACCTGGAGCGCTGACCGACGGCCGGAACGCCTCAGTCGCCGGCGGCGCGTCGCCGATCGCCGAGGACCTGCCCGGCTGCCAGTCGGCCCGGCGCGCCCATCACGCAGCCGCCGGGGTGCGTGCCCGACCCGCATTGGTAGTAGCCGGCGATCGGCGTGCGGTACTGCGACCAACCGGGTGCCGGTCGGAAGAAGAACATCTGCGGCGCGAGGAACTCGCCGGCGAAGATGTTCCCCTCCGACAGCCCGACGGTGCGCTCGATGTCGAGCGGGGTCTGCACCTCGCGCTGGAGGACGAGGTCGCCGAAGCCCGGGAAGTAGCGCTCCAGCGTGGCCTGCACGCGGTCCGCCATCGGCTGCCGCTCGGCGTCCCAGTCGCTCTCGCGCAGCTCGTAGGGGGTGTACTGGACGAAGCACGAGAGCACGTGCTTGCCGGGCGGGGCCATGTCGGGGTCGATGGTGGACTGCACGGCGCAGTCGATATAGGGATGCTCGCTGTACCACCCGTACTTCGCGTCGTCGAATGCGCGCTCGAGGTAGTCCATCGACGGGCCGATGTTCATGAAGCCGCGGTACAGGTCCAGCCGCGCCCCGAGCGCGGGGTGCGACGGCAGCCCGTCGAGCGCAAAGTTCACCTTCGAGCTCACACCACGGAACTTCAGGCGCCGGATGTCCTCGACGAGGTCGTCGGGCAGCTCGCGCGGGTCGAGGAGCTCGAGGAACGTCCGCCGCGGGTCGAGGGCGCTGACCACGACGCCGGCCGTCAGCTCGGTCCCGTCGGCCAGTGCGACGCCCGTCACCTCGCCGTCGCGGGTGAGGACGCGCTCCACGGCGGCGTCGGTGCGGATCTCGGCACCGAAGGACTCGGCGGCACGCGCCAGGACCTGGGTGAAGCCGCCGTTGCCGTCCTTGTGGAACGCCCAGCTGCCGAACTCGCCGTCGTGCTCGCCCAGCGAGTGGAAGAGCAGGACGAGGCCCGAGCCCTGCGAGTACGGGCCGACGCGCGAGCCGATGATCGAGGACGACGCGAGGTACCCCTTGAGGAGCGGCGACTCGAAGTAGTCGTCCAGGAAGTCCGCCGCGCTGCCGGTCAGCAGGCGCACGGCGTTGTGGAGCGTGCGCTTGTCGAGATTGCGGAGCCGCGAGCCGAGGCCGGCCAGCGCCATGAGCTCCTCGGGATCGTCGCTGAAGAGATCCGGCGGCACCATGTCGAACAGCGGCTTGATCGCCTGGCAGACCCGGTCGAGGTCATGCCCGTACTGCTCGTAGGCATCGGCGTCGTGCGGTGAGAGTCGCGCGATCTCACGGAGCGTCTCGTCGTGGTCGCGGTTGAAGAGCAGGTACTCGCCGTCCTCGCCCGGCGCGAAGCGAGTGGACATGAGGAGCGGCAGGAAGCCGTGCTTCGTGAGCTCGAGCTCCTGGATGATCTGCGGGCGCAGGAGCGAGAGTGCGTAGCTGAACGTGGTGAAACGGAACCCGGGGCGCAGCTCTTCGGTGATCGCGGCTCCTCCCACCACGGGGCGCCGTTCGAGGACGAGCGTCCTGAGCCCGCCCTTCGCGAGGTAGGCACCGTTGACCAGGCCGTTGTGGCCGCCCCCCACCACGATCGCGTCGTATCGGTCCGTCATCGGTCCACCATGCTCATCTTGCGTGCCGGGTTGTAGAGGGGCAGCCGCGCGACGTGCGCCGCGACCTGCTGGTAGTGGTGATCGACGGTGAACTCCAGGAACACCCTGGTGCCGGGCTTCGCGAGGTCCGGCCGCACGCGCGCCAGCGCGATGTGCTGCTGGAGAACCGGCGAGTACATGATGCTGGTCGCGTAGCCGACGCGGGACCGATCGGCGTCGTACACCATCCAGTCCTCGTGCACGGGCCGATGATCCTTGGGGGGGATGAGACCGGCGGCGGTGTAGACCCGGTCATAGTCCTCCCAGTCGACGACGAGCCCCACCATTCGCCACCGCGACGACTTCTCGGCACGCTCGCGGAGAAGCGCCCGGCGGCCGATGAACGGACGATCGTCATCCTCGAGGCCCTTGAACATCCATGCCCAGCCGAGCTCGAGCGGGGTGGACCGATGCGCATCGTTGAAGGCGAACCGGCTGGCGTCGAAGTCGGCGCCGAGCAGCATCAGCCCGGCCTCGACACGGAGCATGTAGAGCGCCCCCATGCCGTAGGCGAGCACGCCGTGGCCGTCGGCCGCGTCCCACACGCCGTCCCACACCGCGAGGGCGTCGGGTGCCTCGACCCAGATCTCGTAGCCCAGGTCACCGGTGTACCCGGTGCGCGTGACCGTCACCGGTCGTCCGCCGATCGTGCCGGTCGTGATGCCGAAGAAGGGCAGCTCCCGCACCGACGGGACGAGCCGCGCCAGCAGGTCGCGGGAGCGGGGCCCCTGGACCGCCAATGCCCCGATGTCGAGGCTGACCTCCTCGACCACCACGTCCAGCCGGCCCACCCGGTCGGCGAACCAGGCGAAGTTCGGTTCGGCCGACGTCAGGAGGTACTCGTCGGGGCCGCGATGCTGGATAACCCCGTCCTCGAGAACGAAGCCCCGGTCGTCGAGCCACGTCGTGTACTGCGCCAGGCCCGGCGGACAGGTGCGGATGTCGCGGGCCAGCATCCCCGCCAGGAACCGCTCGGCGTCACGTCCCGAGATGCGGTACTTGTAGAGGGGCGAGGTGTCGAAGATGCCGGCGCTGTTGCGGACCGCGAAGTACTCGAACTTGTCCGATGCCTGGTAGCGGGTCGCAACGAGATGACCGGACCAGTGCTGCCACAGGCCGGTCTCGTTGAGCGCGCTGGTCCGATCGTGGAACGGCGTCGTCCGGATCATCGGGCGAGAGCATACCCGCCGGACCGATCAGGCGAAGGGGCCGGATCCCTCCGATGGTGCCGACTCGAGCTGGGTGCGGACCGCCTCGGCGAAGTCGGTGAAGTCGAACGGCTTGCGGACGACCGGCGCCAGGTCGGCGAGGCGATCGGCCTCCTCGTCGTCGATGGCCGTGACGAACAGGACGGGGATGTCGCGGTACTGCGGACGCTCGCGGAGCGAGTGGAGGATCGTGGACCCGTACTCGTCCGGCAACCGCTGATCGAGGATGAGGAGGTCGGGGACGACGCCCTCCTCGACGAGCGCGGTGTAGAGCTCCTCCGCGTCCCCGAACCCGCGGGCCTCGTAGCCGAGGTCGCCGAGCACAGCGAGGGACG
The DNA here is from genome assembly GCA_036380155.1 of Candidatus Limnocylindria bacterium. GTDB lineage: Bacteria > Chloroflexota > Limnocylindria > QHBO01 > QHBO01 > JACDBZ01. Next base: position 16,279 of record DASVFG010000094.1, on the reverse strand, counting down.
CCGTGCGGATGAGCGGCTCGTCGTCAACGACCCAGACGCGTTGTCCCATTCCTCTCCTTCCAAGCGCCGGCAGCCGGCGCGTCCGTTCAGGCCTCGGTGGCACCGATGGCGTCGAGGGCGCCACCGATGGCGTCCAGCGCGAGGTCGACCTCGTCGTCGGTCGTCACGAGCGGCGGGATGACCCGCACCGCCTGCCCGTACGTGCCGCACGTCAGGAGCAGCACGTTCCTTGCCATCGCCTCGGCGACGAGCGCCTTGGCGAGGTCCGGTCGGGGAGTGAGCTCCGCACCGTCGGCGAACTCGATGGCGAGCATCGCGCCGCGCCCCCGAACCTCCGCGACATGCGGTCGCCCAGCCGCCCGTTCGCGGAGCCCGTCGAGCAGGCGCGTGCCGATGACTGCCGCGCGGTCCACGAGACGCTCGTCGTCGATGACATCGAGCGTCGCGAGGGCAGCTGCACAGGCGACCGCGTTGCCGCCGTACGTCCCGCCGTGGGCGCCCGGCGCGAGCTGGTCGAGGAGCGCGCGGCGGGCAAGGATGCCGGACAGCGGCAGCCCGGAGGCGATGCCCTTGGCCATGACCACCACGTCGGGCGTGGCCGCGGTCCACTCGGTGGCGAAGAACCGCCCCGTGCGCGCGAACCCGGTCTGCACCTCGTCGACGATGAGCAGGATGCCGTGCCGATCGGCGAGCGCGCGGAGCGCGGGGAGGAAGCCGTCCGGCGGCACGACGTAGCCGCCCTCGCCGGTGATCGGCTCGACGACGAACGCCGCGACATCATCCGGCGAGACGACCGAGACGAACAGATCGTCGAGCGCCGCCATCGTCGTGGCCAGCGCCGCCTCGCCCCCGCCCATGCGGAGCGGGTAGGGGAACGGGGCGAAGTGGACGCCACCGACGAGTGGCTCGAAGTGGGCGCGGTACTTCACCGAGGTGCTCGTCAGCGACATCGCGAGGTGCGTCCGGCCGTGGAAGCCGCCGCGGAAGGCGATGATGTTCGGCCGGCGGGTCGTGTACTTCGCGAGCTTGACGGCCGCCTCGACCGCCTCCGCGCCGGAGTTGGCGAGGAACAGGCCGTACGTCTCGTCGGGCGCCGCGTTCGGGAAGCGGCCGGGGAGCCGGCGGTGGAGATCGAGGCCGGGCTGGTGGTAGACGATGTTCTGCTGGAGGTGGATGCCCCTGGCCGCCTGCTCGGCGATGGCGGCCACGACCCGTGGATGCGCGTGCCCGGTGTTGGTGACGCCGATGCCGCAGGTGTAGTCGAGGTACCGCTCGCCACCCGCCGTCTCGAGCCAGGCGCCGGACGCGCGCTCGACCACGAGGTCGGTGTAGCGGGCCCACACCGGCGGCACGCCGTCGCGCAGCGAAGCCCAGTCGATCAGAACGTCGGAGGCGTGTTGATCCATAGCAGTCGGGTCTCCCCGCTGGCGTCGTTGCGCCAGCGATGCGGCAGGTTGGACGGGAAGGTGAGCGCGTCCCCCGGATGGTCGAGACGGTAGCGTTCGCCGTCGCCCACCCAGATGGTCACGGCGCCGGTGAGCAGGTAGAGGAATTCCTCGCCATCGTGGGCGTACGCCCCGTCGCTGGAGGCGCCGGGGGCGAGGACGAACAGCTGCGGCTCGAGCTGATGGCTGACCCGCGCGAGCTGTTCGATGCGCACTGCGCCGCTGCCGATGTCGAGTGCGCGCCCCGCCCCGGCCCGCACGAGCCGATCACCGCTCACCCCGGCCGCCGGCGTGCCGAACAGCTCGAGCATCGTGGTGCCGTACGCGGCCGTCAGCCGCTGCAGCGTCGCGATGCTCGCACCGGTGACGCCACGCTCGAGCGCGGACAGGAAGGAGACCGACAGGCCGCTCCGCGCGCTTGCCTCACGGAGGCTGAGCCCGCGCGCTGCGCGGAGACGACGCAGCGGACGACCGTCCACCCGGCGATCGCCGTGCGGGTCGGCGACGACGCGGTCGCGCAGCACGCGCCGGATGCCGGGCGCATTGAGCTGGTCCACCTCGCGCAGGCGACGGACGCTGCGCAGATGCTCGACGTCGGCATCGGAGTAGATCCGGTAGCGGCCGATGCTGCGCGCCGGTCGCACGAGGCCCTCGCGCTCCCAGGCGCGCAGGGCGGACGGTGACACGCCGACGCGTCGCGCGGCCTCGCCGATGAGGTACGTCACGGCGTGGCCGGCGCGCGGATCGAGCGGCGCTGCGACCAGATCTGCACCGCGATGAAGGCGATGGCCACCAGGAAGATGAGCGTGCCGAGGACGTTCACCTCCGGCGGCACGCCGAGCCGGCTCACGCCGAACACCCAGAGCGGGAACGTGATCGAGCGCCCGGCCACGAACGAGGTGATGACGTAGTCGTCGATCGACAGCGCGAAGGCGAGGAGCGCCGCCGCCAGGATGCCCGGGAAGATGAGCGGGAAGGTCACGCGCCTGAACGTCTGCCACTCGTCGGCGCCGAGGTCCATCGCCGCCTCCTCCAACGACCGGTTGAACCCCGCGATGCGGGCGCGGACGGTGACGACGACGTAGCTGATGTTGAACATCACGTGGGCGATGATGATCGTCGTCAGATCGCGCTGGACCCCGAAGCTCACGAACAGGCTGAGCAGGGACGCGCCCATGATGATCTCGGGCGTGGCCATCGGGATGAAGATCAGCAGGTTGAGCCCGTTGCGGCCGCGGAAGTCGTACCGCGTCAGCGCGATGCCGATGAGCGTGCCCAGGATCGTCGCGATGAGCGTCGCGGCGACCGCCACGACGATCGCGTTCACCATCGGCCCGGTGATGTCCGGGCGGCCCCAGATGTCGAGGTAGTTCTGGAACGTGAAGCCCTGCCACGTGATGTTCTGACGCCCCGACGGGTCGTTGAAGCTGAAGACGATCATCACCGCGATCGGCAGGAACAGGTAGAACACGGCGAGGCCGGTGAAGACCGGGAGCACGAGACTTGCCAGCCGTGCGCCGAGCGGCGGTCGTCGTTCTGGTGGCGGCTCGATGCCGGCCGGCGTGCGGGCGGGTGCGGTGACGGCGGTCATCCGCGGGTCAGCTCGTCGGCGCCGACGGCGCGCGCGTACACGAAGATGAGCCCGAGCACGGCGGCCATGAGCATGAACCCGAGCGCCGCGGCCTCCGGGTAGGCGTTGTTGTTGAGGAACAGGCGCTGGATGACCTGCCCGATCATCGTGGTGTCGCGGCTTCCGAGGATCTCGGAGTTGATGAAGTCACCGATGGCCGGGATGAAGGTCAGCAGCGACCCCGCGAACACCCCGGGCATCGAGAGCGGCAGCGTGACGCGCAGGAACGCCTGGAGCCGCGAGGCGTAGAGGTCCGTTGCCGCCTCGATGAGGCGCGGGTCGATTTTCTCGAGGGCGACGTAGAGCGGCAGGACCATGAACGGCAGGAAGTTGTACGTCAGGCCGCTGATGACGGCCACCGGCGTGGCAATGAGCCGGAAGGCGTCGTCGAGGATGCCGAAGTCCTTCAGCGATCCGAGCACGAACCCGTTGTCGGCGAGGATGAGCTTCCAGGCCAGGGTTCGGATGATGTACGCGGTGAAGAACGGGAGGATGACGAGGAGGAGGAGCACGTTCTTGTAGCGGCCGCCGCGGAACGCGATCGTGTACGCCATCGGATAGCCGATCGCGACGGTGAGGACCGTCACCACGATGGCGTAGAAGAGCGACCGCGCGAACTGCGGCGCCCACTGCTGGATCATCTCCGGGTAGACCCCGAAGTTCCAGGTGAGCGCGTATCCCGTCCCGAGCGAGCCCGTCTGCAGGCTGACCGATGCCATGACCAGCATCGGCACCACGAAGAACGCGAGCAGCCAGAGCCCGCCCGGGATCAGGAAGAGGTAGGGGACCAGCCAGCGATAACGACGCGGCATGGCCCTATCCGGCGACGACCTCGTTGAAGAGGTCGTTCCACTGCGACTCCTCGTCCTCGGTCAGCTTCCGGTAGTTGTGGACGTTCGCGAGCACCTCGTCGGTGGGATTCGCCGTCGCCGAGATCACCCGGAGCGCCTCCGCCCACTCGGTGTCGCCCTCCGCCTCGGCGGCATCGGCGTCCTCGAGGACGCGCTCCGTGACGCCGGAGACCGGGCTGAAGTAGCCCACGTACTCGGTGAGCGGCACCGCGTTCTCGAGGTTGTACCAGAAGTCCATCATCAGATGGGCATCGAGCGGATGGGCGGCGCCGTTCGGGATCGCCATGTTGTCGATCCACAGCATCCCGCCGCTCTCCGGCACCACGAACTCGACGTCCGGGTTGTCGTAGAGCTTCATCTGGCTGACGTCACCGGACCAGGCGATCGTGAGCGCCAGGTTCCCGTTCGCCAGCTCGTCGTAGTAGTCGTTGCCGTAGAAGTTGCGGAACTGGCCGCGCTGCGCCGCCTCGAGCAGCTTGTCCTTCGCCTGCGTCGCCTGCTCGACCGATGCCTCCTCGGGGTTGATGCCCAGGCTGAGGAGCGTGAGCGACATCGTGTCGCGCATCTCGCTGAACATGCCGACGCGGCCGGCGAACTCCTCGTCGAGGAGATCGTCGAAGGTCGTGATCGGCCGACCGGTGAGCGTGGGGTTGTACCCGATGCCGGTGATCCCGGACTGCCACGCCATCGAGTGCACGTTGCCCGGGTCGTACCACGGATCCTTGTAGAGGTCGAGGGCGTTGGCGTCGAAGTTCGGGATCTTCGAGTGATCGAGCTCGGACAGATAGCCGAGACGGATCATCTTCTCGATCATCCAGTCGGTCATGACGATGATGTCGTAGCCGGGCGGGTTCCCGGCGGCGAGATCCGGCTGAATGGTGCCGAAGAACTCCTCGTTGTCGTTGATCGCCTCGGTGTACGTGACCTCGATGCCCGACTCCTCGGTGAACTTGTCGAGCGTCGGATAGCCGCCGGTCTCCTCGTCGATGTCGATGTACGCGGGCCAGTTCGCGAAATCGAGCAGGCCGGCCGGGGCAGAAGGAAGGGCAGCCTGGCTGGCACCGCCGGCGCTCGGCGAGGCGCCGGGGTCGATCCCGCACGCGGCGAGGATCGCCGGCAGCGACAGCGCGGACCCGGCGATGACGATGCCGCGGCCGCTCTGCCGCAGGAACATGCGTCGCGACAGGCGACGACGGGGACGGAACGCGCGCTCGATCGCGCGCTCGAGATCGGTCTGGTCAGCCATCGGTCTCCTCCTGCAGGTCCCCCGCGGACGGCTCGGGACGGGTGTGGTCGATGACGAACGTGTGCTGGGGCTTCCAGGTCAGCTTGACCCGTTGGCCGTCCGCGAGCGCCTCGCTCGCTCCGCTCGTCTCGAGATTCTGGGCGTAGACGGTCAGCTTGTGGCCGTCCTTCGTCTCCACGAGGTACTGCGTGCTCACGCCGATGTACGACGCGTCGAGCACGACGCCCTCGATGGCGTTCGTGCCATCGTCCGTCGTGGAGGTGCCGTCCCCGTGCAGCGCGAGGACTCGGAGCTTCTCCGGCCGGACGCCGATGCGTACCTGCCGTGATCCATTCATGCCGCTCGCCGGAGCCCGGAGCACCGAGCCATCGGTGAGCCGCACGTCGGCAAAGCGGTCGTCCCCTCCGACGAGCTCCCCGTCGAGCAGGTTGCTGACGCCGAGGAAGCCGGCCACGAACTCGGTGGTCGGGCGCTCGTAGAGCTCCTCGGGCGCGCCGAGCTGCTCGATCTTCCCGTGGCGCATGACGGCGATCGTGTCCGACATCGTCATCGCCTCTTCCTGGTCGTGGGTGACGAAGATGAAGGTGATGCCGATCTCGGACTGGATCCGCTTCAGCTCCACCTGCATCTGCTTGCGCAGCTTGAGGTCGAGCGCGCCGAGCGGCTCGTCGAGCAGGAGCACGTCGGGGTTGTTGATAAGGGCGCGGGCGAGCGCGATGCGCTGCTGCTGGCCGCCGGACAGCTGGTTCGGCTTCCGCTTCTCGTAGCCCTGGAGATCGACCAGCTTCAGCATGAACGCCACCTGGTGCTGGATCTCCTTCGTGGATGTCTTGCGACGCCGCAGGCCGAAGGCGATGTTCTCGAACACGTCGAGGTGGGGGAAGAGCGCGTAGTTCTGGAAGACCGTGTTCACCGGCCGGCGGAACGGCGGAAGATCGGTGACGTCCGCGTCGCCGAGGAAGATCGTCCCGGCGGTGGCGGCCTCGAAGCCGCCGATCATGCGCAGCGTGGTCGTCTTCCCGCATCCGGACGGCCCGAGCATCGAGAAGAACTGGCCGTGCGGGATGTCGAGCGAGAGGTCATCGACGGCCGTGAAGTCGCCGAATCGCTTGGTGACCCGCTCGAGTCGAACGTCTGCTTCCGGCAACCCTCAGCCTCGCAACCTTGTCGCGTTGCAGTAAGGAGCGGAGTATAGGTTTCGGCGTCGGCGGAGTGTCAAGGATTCACGGCCGATTCCGCTCGCCACCGGTGCAACCAAGGGGCCGAGTCGCGCGTCACAGGGAGCACACGTTCCACGCATCCCGAGCAGGGGGGACCGAGGCACATCGCATGGCGAAGCTGAACCACCAGAAGCGCAGCCGGCCGCGGCCGGCTCCCACGCGCCGCCGCCGCTCCACGATCCAGCGGGTCCAGGAGCAGCGCAGCCGGCGCGACCTCGAGCACTGGCGCCGAAGCGCCTGACGGCTCGACCCGCCACCTCCCGCCACCATCGACCCGGCCAGGGCCATCGCCCGGCCGGGTCGGCCACGTTTGGACCACCTCGCTAGACTCGGGCTCCCGAGCCACCGAACCCGTACCCAACGAGGCCGCACCGCCGATGGACTTCGACCTGTCGCCGCAGCACGAGGAGATCCGCCGCACCGTTCGGGACTTCGCCGACCGCCGCATCGCGCCGGTGGCCGACGAGCTCGAGCGCAAGGGCGAGTTCCCCCACGAGATCATTCGCGAGGCGGCGGCCCTCGGCCTGCTCGGCGTCCCGTACCCGGAGGAGATCGGCGGAACGGGGCTCGACTCCCTGGCGTACGCGATCACCGTCGAGGAGCTCTCGCGGGTCTCGGGCAGCGTCGGCATCATCGTCAGCGCCCACACGAGCCTCGGTTGCAACCCGATCTGGTTGGCCGGGACGGAAGCGCAGAAGGAGCGCTACCTCCGCCCCATGGCGAGCGGCGAGGTCATCGGCGCCTACGGTCTCACCGAACCCGGTGCCGGGAGCGACTCGCGCGGGACGCGGACGCGGGCGCGGCGCGACGGCGACGCGTGGGTCATCGACGGCGGCAAGCGCTTCATCACGAACGCCGGCGTGGCTGGGACGTACATCGTCACCGCCGTGACCGAGAAGGAGGCGCAGAGCGGCAAGATCAGCGCCTTCATCGTCGAAGCCGACACGCCGGGGTTCTCCATCGGCCGGATGGAAGAGAAGATGGGCCTCCACGCCAGCAATACCGGCGAGCTCATCTTCGAGGGATGCCGCGTCCCGGCCGACAACCTGCTCGGGCCCGAGGGCGAGGGCGACAAGCTGTTCCTGAAGACCCTCGACGGCGGCCGCATCGGGATCGCGGCGATGGCGCTCGGGCTCGCCCAGGCGGCGTACGAGGCCGCGTCGGCCTACGCGAAGGAGCGCCAGCAGTTCGGCCGGCCGATCGGCTCGTTCCAGGGCGTGGCGTTCAAGATCGCCGATGCTGCGCTGCGCATCGACGCCGCACGGCTCATGACCTACCGGGCCGCGTGGCTGAAGGACCAGGGCCGGTCCTACACGACCGAGGCGGCCATGGCGAAGCTCTTCGCCTCCGAGGTCGCGCGCGACGTGACGAACGACGCGATCCAGGTCCACGGTGGCTACGGCTACATCACCGAGTACCGCGTCGAGCGCTATCTGCGCGACGCGAAGCTGACCGAGATCGGTGAGGGGACGAGCGAGATCCAGCGCATGGTGATCGCCCGCAACCTGCTCGGCCTGCGCGCGATGTAGGTACCGATGACGCGGCCGGGAGCCATCCCTCGCGTCATCGCGGCCTGGATGGTGGCGGCCGTCGCCGGCAGCCTCGCGTCACCCCCTCCCGCGCGCGCCGCCGAACCCGAGGTGGTGATCCTGCCCGGCCGGACGGCTGCCGCCCTCACCTCCGACGTGGATGGTGCGGGGGGACGCGAGATCGTCCGCCTGCGCGATGACGACGGCGCCGCCCTCCAGCTCGAGGTCTGGCGGGAGCGCGATGGCGAGTGGGCCGCCAGCCGTCCGGTCGACATCCCGTCTCCAATGGCCGATACCCCCGAACAGGCTTCGTACGACCTCGGGGCCGGGCTCATCGTGGCGCGACTGCCCGGCGAGCTGGTGACGTTGGTCGTCACCGGCGGCACGGACCCGAGGGAATTCGGTCCGACGACCTGCTGTCTCACTATCCATCGGCTGCTGTTCGGCGGAGAGCGGCCGACGCTCGAGAGCATCGCGAACCCCGGGATTGCGGTCGAAGAGGTGTTCGTCCTCGACTTCGACGACGACGCGGTGGACGAGCTGGTCGTGGGCTCCAGCCTCTTCATCGAAGGCCGCGAGGCGCCCATCCGGACCTACACGGCGCTCCGTTGGAACGGCGAGCGGTACGTCGTCGCGGGAAGCCAGGAGGTGGACGGGTGGCAGAGCGGAGGCACGGTCGCCGATTCGGACGGCCTGCCCGGCTCCGAGCTCGTGGTCGTCGAGGGCGACCAACGTGCGCTCGTGCGCCTCGGCCTTGACCGCGGGCTCCTCGCGGCTGAGCGCACCGATATGATCGACGGCGGCTCATGGCTGGCCGGCGCCATCGGGTCGCACCTGCTGATGGTCGGCGGGCGGGTCGCGCTCTACGACTGGCCGTCCGGCGGCGAGCTCGCGCGTGGCGAGGAGGTCGGCGACGGGGCCGGCCAGGTCTTCGGGGTCGTGGGCGCAGGCGCCGACTCGCTGCTGGTCATCCAGGACAGTGCGGCGAGCGGAAGTGGGTTCGCTGTGTCGATCGACGTGTACGACGCCAGGCTCGAGCACCTGGCACGCATCGAGCCCACGACCGACGCCCTCGCGCTCGACGAACTGATGCTGGGCACGTCGCAGACCGGCGGATGGAACCTGGAACGGAGCCTCTGGCCCTACATCGGACCGACCGACTGGTCGAACGACGCCCGAGATGCGTGGATCGTCGCCGGACACGCGGTGACCTCCGATGCGTCCGACGGCCTCCATATCACGCCGATGGCCCTGCTTGGGAGCATGCCGGTGGGCCACGCCGGGACCGCCGACGAATGGGTTGCCGTGTGCGACGGCTGCTGGCGCGAACGTGATCGGACGTACCTGTACTCCGAGGGTGTCTACGGCACCGGCCAGCTGACGCTGACACCCGCTGCACAGCTGCTGAGCGACTCCCCGATCGAGGCGGCTGTCAGCCATGCTGGCGCCATGGTCGTCGGGTCCGATCCGACGACCGGCATCACGCACCTTCTGGGCAACGCGGCCGGGTTCGAGCTGCAGGTGACGGCTGGCCCGGGTGTCGCCGTCGTGTCATGGGATGGCAGCCGGCTCCGCGATCACGGCACCGATGAGGGCGTCATCCGCATCCCGGTCGCCGGTCCCGACGCGGACGCGCCGCCCGACGACCACCCGTTCGAGCGCACCCTGATCCTCATCGGTCCGGATGGGCGGTTCGAACTGCGCACCTGGCGGGGGACGTTCGCCCCCGCCGCACCGACCGTGACGGCCGACATGGAGATGACGGTCGGGTCGCTCGACGTGGAGGTGTCGGGCACGGCATCGGCCCTCGCCACGGTGACCGTCGACGGCCGGCCGGTCCCGGTCGCCGCGGACGGGCGGTTCACGACGACGATCTCCGTGGCGCCGTGGCCGGCCGCGATCATCGTGACCGCCACCGATCCCTTCGGCACGGCCGTCGAGCGCACCGTCGAGGTGATCGGCCTGGTCGACTACCGCGGCCTGCCCTGGGGCGCCATGGCCATCGCCGCCACGCTCGGCGTGGCGGCCCTGCTCTTCCTGCGGGTCCCACATCTGCGCGGCGCGGTGACGCCGGTGGGGGATGGAACCCTCGAGGAGATCGACGCGGACCCGCGGTGACGCGTGCATCGGCTACGCTTGCGGTGCATCGGTCGTCCGGATGGCGGCTGAGCGTGAGCAGAGGTGTCCGTTCCCATGAGCAGCCGCATCGACGAGCTTGACGCGATCGTCCGCCAGTTCGATCTCAACGAGCATCCCTTCTACACCGAGTGGCGTGCCGGCACGCTGCCGGTCGAGCGACTCGCCACGTACGCCGACGAGTGGGCGCCGTTCATCGCCGTCGTCGACAGCGGCTGGGATCGCATCGGCTACCCGGAGTACGCGGCCGAGGAGCGCGAGCACGACGAGCTCTGGCAGGCCTTCCGCGCCGAGCTCGGCGCACGCGGCGAGATGACGCTGCCGCATTCGAAGACGCTGCTCGCGGTCGGCGAGGGCGCGTTCGCGGCCGTGCCGGAGTCGCTCGGAGCGCTCTACAGCTTCGAGGTCCAGCAGCCCAGGACCGCCACCTCGAAGCTCGACGGCCTCCGCGAGCACTACGCGGGCACCGTCGGCGAGGCCGGTCAGCGCTACTGGGTCGAGCATGCCGTGGAGACCGATGAGCCGGCGATGCTCGCCGCGCGCATCGACGCGCTCTCCGACGACGACTTCGCGCGCGCCAAGACGGCCTGCGCCCTCTTCAGCGCCGCGGCGTGGGGCGCGCTCGACGGGGTGTATTACAGCGACTGAGCTCAGCGGCGGTTGCTGAACTCGACCGCCCAGCGCCAGGCGGCCCCGTCCTCCGCGTTCCACCACGCGGCCAGGACGCCCGCCTCGCCGCCGGGCAGGATCACGATCGACCCGAGGTCGGCCTCCGTCGGCCAGCGGTCCTCCCGAATCACGGCGTCGCCGTGGATGGCGAGGCGCGTCATCGGCAGCGAGGGCCCTTCGCGCTCGAGCGGCTCGCCGTGCGCGATGAGCCGGTCGTCGCCGGCACGGACGGAGACGGCCATCGTGCGCGGGACGGAGTGGACCCACAGCGCCTCGACCGGGTCGATGCGTGCTCGTGCGATCTCGATGCCGGTCGCGCCGGCGGCGGGATAGCGGATCTCCCAGGTCTGCAGATCGTCGATCGCCATCAGGTCTCCGTGTGCGGTGCGGCCAGTGTCACGAAGGCGTCGAGCGACGTCGGATCGGCGAGCGACCCGCGAGAGGCCGCCACGTCGGCCGGCGTGCCGGTCAGGATGCGCTTCACCGGGACCTCGAGCTTCTTCCCTGAGAGCGTGCGGGGCACCACCGGGACGGCGATGATCTCGTCGGGGACGTGGCGCGGGGACAGGGTACGGCGCAGCTCGTCACGAATGCGCTCGCGGAGCGCATCGGTCAGATCCGCTCCCTCGCGGAGCGCAAGGAACAGGAGCAGTCGGTCCTCGTCGACGTCGAGGTGGACGGCGAGCGCATCGGTGACCTCGGGGATCGCCTCCACGACGGCATAGAACTCCGCCGTGCCGATCCGCACGCCGCCGCGGTTCAGCGTCGCGTCAGAGCGTCCGCTGATGACGCACGAGCCGCGGTCGGTGAACGTGATCCAGTCGCCATGGCGCCAGACGCCCGGGAAGTCGTCGAAGTACGCGGCGCGGTAGCGCGAGCCGTCCGGGTCGTTCCAGAAGGCGACCGGCATCGACGGCATCGGCCGGGTGATGACGAGCTCGCCCTGCTCGCCGACGATCGGCCGGCCCTCGGGGTCGAACGCCTCGACGGCGCAGCCGAGATGGCGGCAGCTGAGCTCGCCCTCCCAGACCGGGACGAGCGGCGCCGCGCCGACGAAGGCGGTACACACGTCGCTGCCGCCGGAGACCGACTGGAGCTGCGCGCTCGACGAGACCGCGTCATGGACGTACCGGAATCCCTCGGCCGGCAGCGGCGCCCCCGTGGAACCGATGCCACGCAGCCGGTGGAGGTCCGCGACCTCGCCCGGTCGCAGCCCGTCCTTGCGGCACGCCATGAGAAACGGCGCCGACGTCCCGAAGTACGTGACCTCCTCATCTGCGGCCAGCTGCCACATCGCGCCGAGGTCCGGGTGGGCGGGCGATCCGTCGTAGCACACGATCGTCGCATCCACGAGGAGGCCCGAGACGAGGTAGTTCCACATCATCCAGCCGGTCGTGCTGAACCAGAAGAACCGATCGTCCGCGCCGAGATCATGGTGGAGGGCGTGGATCTTCAGGTGCTCGAGCAGGATCCCGCCGTGGCCGTGGATGATCGGCTTCGGCAGGCCCGTGGTGCCGGAGCTGTAGAGCACGAACAGCGGGTGGTCGAAGGGGACCGGCTCGAACTCGAGCGGCGCGGACTCCGACCGCAGGTCCGCCCAGGCGGACGCGCCGTCGAGCGGCGCGTCGGGATCGAGATAGGGGACGAGGACCGTCGCGGTGAGGCTCGGGAGCGCGGCCCGGATGGCCGCCACCTCGTCCGCGCGGTCGACATCGCGGGTGCCATATCGGTAGCCGTCGACCGTGAGGAGCACCTTCGGTTCGATCTGGCTCCAGCGGTCCACCACGGAGCGTGTCCCGAACTCCGGCGCGCAGCTCGACCAGGTGGCACCCAGCGACGCGGTCGCGAGCAGGCCGATCGCCGCCTCCGGCACGTTCGGCAGGTACGCCGCGACCCGATCCCCGGGCCCCACGCCGAGCCGCCGGAGGCCGGCGCGGACCCGGGCGACCTCGTCACGCAGCTGCGCGGCGGTGAGCGTCGTCCGCGCACGTGTCTGGCTGCGCGCGATGAGCACCACGTCGTCGTCCGCCCGGCCGGCGAGACGGAGGGCATGCTCCGCCCAGTTGAGTCGCGCGCCGGGGAACCACCGCGCGCCGGGCATCACGTCAGCGGCGAGCGCGGGGCCGGGCTCGCTGCTGGAACGGACCTCGAAGAACGACCAGACGGCCGACCAGAACCCGTCGAGGTCATCGATCGACCAGCGAAGGAGCTCGTCATAGCCCTCGAAGCGCTGTCCGCGCTCGGTCTCGAGCCAGGCGAGGAACCGGCCGATCCGGCTCCGCTCGCGCACGTCCGGCGGCGGGGTCCAGAGGACCGGCGGGATGGGCATGGGCCGATGATGCCAGATCGCGGGGTATGCTCGGCCGACCGATGCCGGCCGCCATCCTCGCGCTCGCCCTGGCGGTGAGCCTCGTCCCGCTGCTCCAGGTGGCGTCGCCCGTCGCCGCCGTGGTGGCGGTGCCCGAGGAGCCGAGCGTGATGCTCGTGGACGAGGCGACCTACGACGTCGCGCTGGCGGACCTGGACGACGACGCCGCCCGCGAGATCGTGGCGCTTGTCGAAGGTCCGCGCGGCGCGATCCTTGCCCGAGCGTGGACCGAATCACGATCGGGCTGGACCGAGATCGGTTCGCCGCTCGAGGTCGTCCCGTCCGAGCTGACGCCAGGCTGGGCGGGGGCGCCGGTGAAGCTCATCGTCCTGGCCGACGGAGCCCGCGATCGGCTGGTACTCCTGCGCCAGCCGTCGGACCCTGAGCCGGACCTCGGCGTCCCGTGCTGCCTGCTCATCGATCTCCTCGAGCTCGTCGACGGCGCGCTCCGTGCGCGCGACGTCGCTCCCATCACCGACCGGATGGATGCCGCCTTCGGCCTGGACCTCGACGGCGACGGGAGCGACGAGCTCGTGACGACGCGATCGGAGCCGCCGCTCGGTGACATCACCTTCCCGACGGTCGCCAACGTGTACCGCCTCGCCGACGATCGATTCGGCGACCCGACGACGACCGATCTGCCGATCGGGTCCGGGGACACGCCGTTCGTGCTCGGGGACAGCGACGGCCGGCCCGGCGAGGAGCTGGCGGTCATCGCGACGCTCGGCCGGCCCGAGCTCTACCGGCTCGCGCTCGACGCCGGCGACCGGCTCTCGGTCGAGGACGCCGGGTTCATCGCCACGGACGCACTCGGCGTCCCGCTCGCGGGCGGTCGCGGCATCCTCGTCGCCGACGAGGCCGGCTGGTCACTGCGGCCGTGGCCGGCCCTCGGCCCGCTCGGCGAACCGGTCGTGTCCGGCGAGTACCCGGGCGGTCGAATCGTCGGCGTCGTCGGCGGGGCATCCTCGACGAGCGCCGTGGTGGCGGCGCGCATCCCGATCGGTCCGGTCGTGATCGACCTCGAGACGTTCGAGGCGACGCCGCCCGCGCAGCCGCGCCCGCCGCTCGACGCCGCACCGGTGCTGGCCTACCACGGCACGGTGCCGTCCGCGTCGCGCCACGACGCCGACTGGGCGATCGTCGACGGCCAGCGATGGCCGTCCACCTCCGGGGCGTCGGCGCCGGCACGCGTCGGGCGCTTCGCCGGCGCGGTGCCGCTCGGCTTCGCCGGGGTCGAGGCCGGGACCCTCGTGGTCCATCACGGCCGCATGCCGGCACGGACCGACGCCGCGCTCTTCCCACCCACGGCGCGGCCGGGATCGGGCGTCGCCATCGTGGCGGCGGTCGGTGATGGCGAGGCCGATGACGGCGTCCTGGCGCCGCCGTTGACCGGCGCCGTCCCGCTCGAGGGGGGCGTGATGGCCGTGGCGCGCGGTGCGCGCTTCAGCGCCGAGATCGCGGCGCCGGCCGGATCGCGGGTCTACGTCGCGTCGGAGGATCCGTCGTCGCTCGAGGCCGTCACGGTGGTGCCGTCGTCGGGCGTCGTGGCCGTGCCGATGTCCGTGCCGGCGCTGACGACCCCGAACCCGCGGTACGTCGCCTCGCTGCTGGTCGCGACGCCGGGCGGGGCGACGTACCAGGCGCGCTGGCCGATCTCCGTCCTCACCGAGCCGCCGCGGCTCGACGTCGTCGGTCACACGCGCCTCGCGTCGGGGACCGTGGAGGTGGAGGGCGATACCGACGCGCACGTTGAAGTCCTCGTGAACGGCCGCCCGGTCGAGGTCGACGACGCAGGCAGGTTCACGGCCGAGGTGGAAGCGCCGCCCTGGCCGACCGGCGTCACCGTCGAAGCCCGGGACCCGGTGGGCAACGTGGCGACGACGTCGCTGGTCGTCGTCGGCTGGTTCGACTACCGCGCGCTGCCATGGGTCCCGATCGGCAGCGTCCTCGTGGCGGCAACCGCCGTCGTGCTGTTCCTCCGCGTCCCGCGACCGGTCGCCCCTCCGCGCCGCACCGATGACGATGGCGTCCTCGAGGAGCTCGACCCCGACCGCGATTGACGGCGTCAGCCGCCGCGCCGCCGCCGCGCGAGGCGTTCGGCAAGGGTCTCGCCTCCGGCGGGCGCGTCGACGATCGGCGGCGGAGGAGCGGCCGGCGCGGGCTCGCGGGATGCCCCCATCGGGGCCGACGTGCGCGGTGCCGCAGGTCCAGCCGCCGGGGCGGGAAGCGGGGGAGCCGGTCGGGCCGGGGCAGCCGTCGCCGGCAGTGCCGGACCCGGCTCATCCGGCGGCGTCATGGTGGCGACGGCCGGCGCCACGGGGCCACCGAACCGACCCGCGCGACGCGCGCCGCGATCACGAGCGGCGCGAAGGTCCGCGAGACCGGGGACCGCCTCCGGATCGGCATGACCGAGGCCGACCCGGCGAGCCATCCACTCACGGGCGCGGCGGGCATCCGACCGTGAGAGGGCCACGCGCCGCACGCCGACGTCGAGCGGGACGAGGAGGATGGCGAGGAGGAGGAGCCACGGCCAGATCGGCGTCGGGAAGGCGCTGGCCTCGATGTCGTGCGTCCAGACGCTCGCCTGCGCCTCCCCGTTCTCGTCAACCAGCGGCAGCTCGCGACCACGACCCGCCTCGGCGTAGGCGGCAAGCGCCTCGGCGTCGATCCCCAGCCGGCGGTACTCCTCGGCGGCCGGCGACACGAGGCCCAGCGTGCGGCTCGCCGCATCGGTCTCGGTTTCGGTCTCGAACGTCTGGGCCACGCGGACGAGGTACGCACCCGGGTCGTCGGCGCGAACGGTGCCGGTGTAGCGGCCCGGGCCGACCTGGTCGAGCACGGTCTGCACCGGCTCGAGCTCGGGCGACACGAGGCGCAGGATGGTGCGATAGAAGTTGCGTGGCGCGCCCTCGTCGTCGAACGAGGTCACCTCGACGTTGAGCTGGCCGTCCTCGCCCGGCGAGAAGCGGACGTCGATCCCCTCCGAGTCCTGCGGCGGCAGCGTCCACGCCACGAGCTGCGCGGTGAGCGTCCCGAACTCCGGTGTCCCGATCCACGGGGTTGCCCACTGCTGGCGCGTGTCGGACGTCCACGCCACCGCGCGCCCGAGCCCGTACTGCCACTGCGCGAGGAGCGGATCCTCGCGGCCGGTGAGCAGGGAGACGGTCGCGCTTCCCTTCGCCGTT
>DASVFG010000093.1:0-3938 GCA_036380155.1 Candidatus Limnocylindria bacterium | reverse complement strand
GGGGGCAACAGCGCCGCATTCGAGCCGGCCGTCGACTACGTGGTCGTCAAGCTGCCGCGCTGGCCGTTCGACAAGTTCCCCGCGGCGGACCGAACGCTCGGGATCCAGATGAAGGCGACCGGCGAGGCGATGGCCATCGATCGCGAGTTCGGCCCGGCGCTCCTCAAGGCGCTCCGCTCGCTCGAGCCGCGTGGCCGCGGGTGGCTCTGGGAGGATCCGGCATGGAACCTGGCGGACGCGGCGCCGGATGACCTCGAGGCGTTCCTCGCGGCGACCGACACGCGGCTGTGGCGGATCGTCGCCCTCATGCGCCATGACCGCGCGACCGCGCCGGCGATCAGCGCCGCGACCGGCATCGCGCCATGGTTCACCGAGCGGCTCGCGGAGCTCGTGGCGGCGGAGCGGGGGATCGTCGGTGGATCGCTGCTCGATGCCAAGCGGCTCGGCTTCGGTGACGCGGAGATCGCGACGCTGTCCGGCGTGCCGCCGGCGGCGGTGCGCCGCGCCCGCGTGCGGGCCGGCATCACGCCCGCCTATCGCCGCGTGGACACCTGCGCCGGCGAGTTCCCCGCCGAGACGCCGTACTTCTACAGCTCCTACGCCGAGCCGGAGGTGGCGCCGCCGGCCGACCGGCAGAGCGTGATCGTCGTCGGGTCGGGGCCGATCCGCATCGGCCAGGGGATCGAGTTCGACTACTGCTCCGTCCGTGCCGCCTGGGCGATCCGCCAGATCGGCCTCGATGCCGTCGTCGTCAACAACAACCCCGAGACGGTGTCCACCGACTACGACGCCTGCACGCGCCTCTACTTCGAGCCGCTCGACACCGAGTCGGTGCTCGACGTCATCGACCAGGAGCGAGCGCTGACCGGGACGCCGCCCGCCGTGGTGCTCACCTTCGGGGGCCAGACCGCCATCGACCTCGCCAAGGACCTCGCGTACGCCGATGTGCCGATCGCCGGCCTGACCGCCGAGGCCATCGAGATCACCGAGGATCGCGAGCGGTTCGCCGGCCTGCTCGGCGATCTCGGGCTCAGCGGCCCGCGCGGCTCACTCGCGGCAGATGCCGACGGCCTGCGCCGTTCCATCGCCGACCTCGGCGGCCTCCCGGTCATCGTCCGGCCGTCGTGGGTGATCGGCGGACGGGGGATCGCGGTGCTCCGCTCGGAGGACGACGTGCAGGCGTACCTCGCCACCGATGTCGGGTGGCCGCTTCGGGTCGACGAGCTGGTGGCCGGCATCGAGCTCGACGTCGACGCCATCTGCGACGGCACGGCGTGGGCGGTGCCGGGCATCCTCGAGCAGGTCGACCCGCCCGGCGTGCACTCCGGCGACAGCGTCGCGGTGCTCCCGCCGCAGCGACTGAGCCGCGACCTCCAGGAGCTGGCCGCGGAGGCGGCGGGTCGCATCGCGCTCGCGCTCGGCGTGCGCGGCGTGCTCAACGTGCAGATGATCGCGGCCGATGATCGGGTGATCGTGATCGAGGCAAACCCGCGCGCCAGCCGCACGGTGCCCATCGTGGCGAAGGCGACCGGCCGTGACGTCGTGGCCGACGCGGTCCGATGTGCGCTCGGGGCGAGCCTCGCGGACGTCGGACTGGAGCCTGGGCTGGCCGCGGACGGACCGCTCGTGGCAGTGAAGGCGCCGATCGGCTCGCTCTGGCGCCTGCCCGGCGTCAGCGAGGAGCTGGGTCCCGAGATGCGGTCGACTGGTGAGGTGCTCGGACTGTCGACGGATGCGGACGAGGCGCATCGGCTGGCGGCGGACGCGGTGGCGGCGCATCGCGGCTGAGCGCCGCGGACATGAAGAGAGGACCGCCGAGCTCCAGTACGGAGGGTCCTGGAACCCGGCGATCCCCAGAAGACTCCGGAGCGAAGGCGTCCGTATCAACGACGAGACCGCAAAATGTCGCGTCTGGCCCGAGCTTCCGTCGGCGACGGGCCTCGTCGTTGATGGTGGACAGCCGAAATGCCCTCGGTGTCTACGCGAACCTTTCCTGCAAGCCGCGTGCCGAAACGCGGGCCGGCGGTGTCAGCGGCGGCGGCGAGTGTCCGCGGAGAGCTGCGTCTGGCGGCGCCGGAGGTAGCCGCCGTACCACCCGCCGAGGAAGCCGATGAACGCGGGATAGAGGCCCTGGATCAACACGGTGCCGATCGCGGTGAACGCGGACGCGCCGAACGTCTCGGGCGGCACGCCACCAAAGGCGAACGACCCGATGATGATCGCGGCGGAGATGAGGTAGCCGAGGATCGCGGCCGTCGTCCCGTACAGCGTCGGCCGCTGCCAGCCGAACCAACCCGCGGCGATGATCGCCCCGAACAGGAGGAACGTCGCCGCGAGGCCCAGCCCGCCATCGGCGTAGAAGATCGAGGCATAGAAGCCGAGGAAGGACACGATGCCCGGCACGACCCAGGCGACCGGGTTCTGGCGCAGCAGAAAGAGCCGCTCGCGGATCGGGCGCAGCGGGGCTGTGCGATCGAAGCCGGCGAGTGGATCCGGCTTGTTCGGCAACGGCGGTGCCGGGGGGAAGATCCGGGTGAGGATGTTGCCGCGCGGAGCCTCGGCGGGCTCGGCGTTCGTCGGCTCCTCGTCCTCGACGATCTCGCCGCGCGCGGCGAGGCGCTGGCGTCGGCGGGCTTCGGCTCGGGACCGGGCGTGGGGATCGGGCGTGCGGGTCGACATGGGGCGCGATTGTACTGTGCGCGCCCGCTCGACGACCGATAACCGACCGATAACCGACCGATAACCTTCGCAGCCGCATGCTGCGGGCCGCCTGGGACGCCTCCGCCTGTGAGGTGCCCCCGTGTCATCCGCGTCCATCCCGCCGACGTCGCCCGTTCGCCGGGCGTCGCCGGCCCTCGCATTCCTCGTCGGCGTCGCGCTCCTGGTCTCGCTGGCGCCGCCAGGGGTCCGCGGCGACACGCCACCCGACCACCTCGTGGTCAGCGAGGTCGTCACGGGCGGGGCGAGCGCCAGTGACGAGCTCATCGAGCTCCACAACCCGACGCCGTCCGCGCTCCCGCTCGAGGGACTGGAGCTCGTCTACGTCACGGCCAGCGGGGCGACCGTGTCGCGTCGTGCGGCCTGGGCGCTCGGGGCGCCCGAGGTCGCGCCCGGCCGCCATGTCCTCGTCGCCAACGAGGCCGGCATCTATGCGGGCATCGCCGACGCGACGTATGCGTCGGGCATGGCCGCGACCGGGGGATCGGTGGCGCTGCGCATCCTCGGCGCGAGCTCGGCGATCGATGCGGTCGGCTGGGGGACATCGACGAGCACCTGGAGGGAAGGCGCGCCGGCCGCCGTGGCGCCGAGTGGCGCGAGCATCGAGCGGCTGCCGGGTGGCGCGCTGGGCTCGACGCGGGACACGGACGACAACGCCGCGGACTTCGTGGTCCGTGACGTCCCGGATCCACAGAATCTCGGCGCAGCGCCGACCCCGGATCCGCTGGCCACCGCCACACCGATGCCGACCGCGACACCCGCGCCGACCGACGTACCCCCGACGGCGGAGCCGACGCCGATCGCGACCATCGTCCCCACCGCGGCGCCGACGCCGGACGGCCATGTCTCGATCGCCACCGCGCGAGCGCTGCCGGATGGCACGCTCGCGACCATCGAGGGCGTGGCCGTCACGAGCTCGGACTTTGCCGATGGCGGTGGCTTCGTGGCGGACGAGACCGGCGGCATCGCCGTGCTCATCGATGGCGGCTCCTACGCCCGCGGCGCACGGCTGCGAGTCGTCGGGACCCTCGACGACCGCTTCGCGCAGCGGACGCTGCGGGCAGCTGCCGCGGACGTGACGAGCCTCGGGACCGGCCCGGAGCCGGCGCCGACGACCGTGGGGACGGGGGCGGTCACCGAGGCCGTCGAGGGTCGCCTGGTGCGGGTCGAGGGGACGATCGCCGGCGCCCCGACGGTGCTGAGCTCGGGAACCGCGTACG
>DASVFG010000092.1:0-3518 GCA_036380155.1 Candidatus Limnocylindria bacterium | reverse complement strand
CGTCACCACCTTCCCCTGGCGCCTGGTCAGCACCGGCGAACGGGTGTTCCTGGTGGGGCTGACGAGCGTGTGCTGCCACGGGCCGGCGTGGGCGGCGAGCGTGTTCAGCACCTTCGACGGGACGTCGTGGGAGCCCCTCGGATTCCCAGCCGGCACCGTCGTCACCGCCGCTGCGGAGCACGATGGCGTCATCGTCCTCGCCGGGTTTGATCGCGCTCGCCCGGAGGACGACTTCAGGGCTCGCGCCACGTTCTGGATCGGCGAACGGTCTGACTGACGATCGCGTGCGGTGACGGCGCCGGGCCGTATCATCGGCGCATGACGGCCGTTCGACCGAGCAGCGGTCCGCGAACGGTTCGCGCGCCGCGCGGATCTGAGCGCTCCTGCAAGGGGTGGCAGCAGGAAGCCGCCCTGCGGATGCTCATGAACAACCTTGACCCCGACGTGGCCGAGGATCCGGACCACCTCGTCGTGTACGGCGGCACGGGTCGCGCCGCCCGCAGCTGGGATGCGTTCGACGCCATCGTCGACGAGCTCCGACGGCTCGAGAACGACGAGACCCTGCTCATCCAGTCCGGCAAGCCGGTCGGCGTGTTCCGGACCACGCCGGACGTCCCGCGCGTCCTCATCGCGAACGCGAACCTCGTGCCGCACTGGGCGACGTGGGAGCAGTTCCGCGAGCTCGAGCGCGCCGGCCTCACGATGTACGGCCAGATGACCGCCGGCTCGTGGATCTACATCGCCACGCAGGGCATCATCCAGGGCACCTACGAGACGTTCGCCGAGGCCGCGCGTCAGAAGTTCGGTGGCACCCTGGCCGGCACGGTCACGATCACCGCCGGGCTGGGCGGGATGGGCGGTGCCCAGCCGCTGGCCGTGACGATGAACGATGGCGCTGCGCTCGTCGTGGAGGTCGACGAGGCACGTGCCCGTCGCCGCCTCGAGGCCGGCTACGTCGACGAGCTCACCCACTCGCTCGACGAGGCGGTCACCACGGTCGATGGCTGGCGCGCGGAGCGCCTCGGCCGCTCGGTGGCCCTCGTCGCGAACGCCGCCGACGTGCTGCCGGAGCTCGTCCGCCGCGGCTGGCGACCTGACCTCGTCACGGACCAGACCTCCGCCCACGATCCGCTCAACGGCTACGTCCCGAACGGCCTCGACCTGGCCGATGCGCTCGCCCTGCGGGCGACCGACCCCGACGACTACGTGCATCGCAGCAAGCGGGCCATGGCCGATCACGTCCGCGCCATGCTCGCCTTCCAGGCCGGTGGAGCCGTCACGTTCGACTACGGCAACAACATCCGCGCCTTCGCGCAGGAGGCGGGCGTGGAGGACGCGTTCGGCTTCCCGGGCTTCGTGCCGGCCTTCATCCGGCCGCTGTTCTGCGAGGGCAAGGGACCGTTCCGCGTGGCGGCGCTGTCGGGGGAACCGGCCGATATCGCGGCCATCGATCGCACCCTGGCGGCGCTCTTTCCCGACGACGAGGGCCTCCAGCGCTGGCTGCGCCTCGCCGCCGACAAGGTGCCGGTCCAGGGGCTGCCGGCCCGCATCTGCTGGCTCGGCTACGGCGACCGTGCGACGGCCGGGCTCGCCATCAACGAGCTCGTGCGCACCGGCGAGGTGGCGGCCCCGATCGTCATCGGCCGCGACCACCTCGACGCCGGCTCCGTCGCGAGCCCGAACCGCGAGACCGAGGCGATGCGCGATGGCTCCGACGCGATCGCCGACTGGCCGATCCTCAACGCCCTGGTCAACACGGCTGCCGGAGCGACCTGGGTGAGCTTCCACCACGGCGGCGGTGTCGGCATCGGCTACAGCCTCCACGCCGGGATGGTCGTGGTCGCGGATGGCACGCCGGGGGCCGCCGCGCGGCTTGAGCGGGTGCTGACCACCGATCCCGGCATGGGTGTCCTGCGCCACGCCGACGCCGGCTACGACCGCGCGCTCGAGGTCGCTCGCGAGCGCGGCGTCCGCATCCCGATGACGGAGGGCTGAGGCATGGACATCCTGGCGGTGCTCCTGAAGATCGGGCACGTGCTGGCCGCGTTCGCGTTGATCGGCGGGCTGACGGGCCGCTGGATCCTGCTCACGCGTGCCGCTCGCGCAACCGACCCGGAGACGGCCCACCTGCTGGCCACCACGGCAGGCCCGTTCGAGAGGATGGTGCAGCAGTCGGGCGCGGCGATCGTCGTGCTCGGGCTCGTCACCGCCTGGGCGCAGGGGTACCCGTGGCTCGGCCTCACGACCCCGTGGATGCTCTTCTCGGTCCTGCTGATCCTCCCGATGGCGGCGCTCGTCCCGCTCGTCTTCATCCCGCGCGGCAAGGTCTTCGAGGCCGCGCTCGAGGGTGCCCGCGCCGCAGGCTCGATCACACCGGAGCTCAGCCGAGCATGGGCCGATCCGGCCGTCGCCCTCGCCCGCCGGTACGAGATCGTCGCGGTCTTCGCCGTCGTCATCCTCATGATCGCGAAGCCGGGCGGCTGACGCCGATGCCACGCCGTCCGACCGATCCGCTCGCCGGTCCGCCCGATCCGTGGGTGGGCTCGGAGATCCCGCCGTTCCGCTCACGACCGCCCTACCTCATGACCGAGATGATCGCCGCCGAGCCATCGCTCGCGGAGCGGCTCATTCGCCGCCTGCGCGCCGATGCCGCGACCGACGCCCTGGCCGATGCCGTGCGTGCCGCCGAGTCGGCGGGCGAGCCGATCGTCGTCACCGGCTGCGGAACGTCGGAGCACGCCGGCCTCGGGATCGGGGCCATGCTCGAGGAGGCGCTCGGACGGCCCGCCGGTCGGCCGATCCCGGTTCTCCAGGCCCTCGAGGTGTCGCGACGTCCGCCGGTTGCCGGACTCGTGATCGGTGTCTCACACGAGGGCGGCACCGCGGTCACGAACGCGGCGCTCCACGCCGCGGGCAACGCGGGGGCCGCGACTGCCCTGATCACGGCAGGCACAGGATCGCCCGGGGCGGAGCTTGCCGAGGTCGTGCTGGCGACCGGCGAAATGGACGCCAGCTGGTGCCATACCGTCGGCTACCTCTCCCCGCTCGTCGCCGGGCTCGTCATCGCGTCCCGCATCTCGGGGTCGCGGCTGGACGCCGTGGCGGTCCACGCCCTGCTCGATGTCGCCGCGGACCCGCGCGCCGCCTCCGACGTGGCGGCAGGGCTGACGGGCATCGACCGTCTCGTGGTCGTCGGGGCGGGCGTCGACCGCATTGCCGCGCGCGAGCTGGCGCTCAAGGTCGCCGAAGGTGCTCGCCTGCCCGCCGAGGCGCACGAGCTGGAGACCGCCGTCCACGGCCATCTCGCCGCGGCGACCCGCTGGACCGGGCTCGTGCTGATCCTGGCGGACCCGGCGGTCACCGCCCACGCCATGGACCGCGTGGCCCGGGTGCTCGATGCCGCTCGGTCGCTGTCGATGCCGACGGCCGCCATCCTCGGTGAGCGAGCGGCGACCGAGGTGGACGCCTCCCGCACGCCGGCGGGCCGCCTCATCGTCCCCGCCACCGGTCGAGTGCGT
>DASVFG010000091.1:0-27217 GCA_036380155.1 Candidatus Limnocylindria bacterium | reverse complement strand
GCTCGGTCTCGGGGTGGACTTCATGAGCGCAGGCGGCGGCAATCCCCTGCCCGGCGACTGGGCGACGACACCGGCCGGTGCCTGGATGCGCGACAACTCCTGGAAGTACGGCTGGATCAACAGCTATCCGCTGGGCTCACCGGAGAATCCGCTCTGGAACGAGGGCGCGTGCTTCCACTACGAGCCGTGGCACTACCGCTACCTCGGCCGTGAGATGGCGGCCCTCGTCCACGAGTCCGGCCTCACGATCCGGGAGTATCTGTGGGAGCACCACACCCAGGTCGACCCGACCACCGGCGAGCCACTGGCCACGCCCACGCCTACCCCGAGCCCGACGCCGACACCCAGCCCGACACCCTCGCCGACGCCGGTCCCGACCGCGAGCCCGTCGCCATCGGAGGCCGCTCCATCCCCGACCCCCGCCGCCTCGGCAGCGTCCGACGGCCTGGACCTGCTGGGCCGGGATGCGCCGATGCTGCTCACGGTCATCGGCATCGCCGCCATCGCGCTGGCGGGGCTCATGTTCGCGCTGCGGCGGCGGTGACCGGCTCGGACCGCTAGAAAGGCGTCGACTGACAGGCGCAGTGAGGGGATCGAGATGGGAAACCGATTGATGCTGGCTCTGCTCCTGGGGCTCGCCGGTTGCTCGTCCCCGACGGTGGAGCCGGACCTGACCGAACGGCCGCAACCGGCCGCATTCGACCTCGCGCTCGTGAAGATGCACTTCACGAATGCCTGCACCAATCCCACCTTCGACGTGGAGTACGCGTGCCAGCAGATGGACATCGCCGGCATGACCGCCGACGGTTCAACGCTCGTTGTCCCGACCGAGCTGGACCCCTCGGCGCGGCGGGACGGACGCGGTGACGAGGTCTGCCATCTCCCCGCGACCGTCCACTACGACCGGAGAGGCGATGATCTGGGCTTCGACACCATCACCATCCTGGGAGCGCATGGCGACATCATCGCCACGTGCAGCGCCGTAGCGCCTTGACGCGCACCCGCTGCGAAGGATGGCGAGGGAATGGCGCGCCCGGAGGGATTCGAACCCCCGACCTGCTGATCCGAAGTCAGCTGCTCTGATCCACTGAGCTACGGGCGCGCAGTCACGCTCACATGGAGCGGATAACTCGTAGCGGATTGTGCCACAGCACTGCGACACCGCCCGAGGTTCGGCTATCCGTGCTCCTCGGCGGCATAAGCTCGACATTCTGCAAAGATCGAAGAAACCGATCTCGACCTGACGCCATGCAGGTGAGTGAGGCCAAACGGCTTCGCCACAGGAGGCGGCGATGGATCGGTCCCTGGTGGAGCGGGCGCAGCGCGGCGATCGAGAGGCGTTCACCAGCCTCGCGTTCGACCTGAGCGATCGCCTGTTCGCGGTCGCGCATCGGATCCTGCGTGACTTCGACTCCGCCGGAGACGCGCTCCAGGTGACGCTCCTCCGCATCTGGCGCGACCTCCCCAGCCTGCGAGACCCGGACCTCATCGAGGGATGGGCGTTTCGCATCCTGGTTCGCGCGTGCCACGACCATCTGCGCCGCCAACGACGGCGGGCTCCGACGCTCCGTCTGATGGTCGATGCCACCTCGGAGCCGGACCCTGCCATCGCCATCGCGGATCGCGAGCAGCTCGAGGCGGCCTTTCAGAGGCTTCCCACCGAACAACGCGCCGCAGTCATCCTGCACTACTACCGCGGCTTGACGCTGCGGGAGATTGCCGAGGTTCTCGCGGTGCCGATTGGCACCGTCAGCTCTCGGCTCCACTACGCAAAACGAGCCCTCCGCGCCGCCATCGAGGCTGATGCGCGAAGGGCCGCCAGAAAAGGACACTCTGCATGACTCGCGAACGGGACTTCGACGACATCCTTGCCGCATGGCTGGATGAAGGGGTCGACGGCGCTCCGGAGCGGTTCGTGTGGGCGGCCATCGACGGCCTTGAGCGCACACCTCAACGCGGCCGATGGGCGGTGTCGATCGAGGAGTTCCTGATGAATCTCAAGCCACTGGCGCCGATCCTGGGCGTCATCGTTGTCGCGGCGCTGGCCGTCGCTGGCTACCAGGCGTTCTGGGCCAGCGATGTCGGCGGTCCGACGATCAACCAGCGGCTCGTCACCGAAGAACAACTTCCGCTGATCGTCCTGACCGACGAGAACGCGCCTGATGGCTTCACCGTCGACGAGCAGACCGCGCTCACGGGACGGGAGGCTCTGAACCAGCCGCTCCGTCCCGGCGGCGCCGCGATCGATACGCCAGCATTTGTCGATGCCCTTTCGGTCACGGGCGGCGACGAGGTCGGGGGGTACCAGACCTGGACGGCGCTGTTCGAAACGCCGGAGGCTGCCGAGGCGGCCTTCGACTTCATCGTCACCGAGCACGACTCGCCCGAGGGGTGGAATCTGGCTGCGGTCAAGACCGACCCGGGACTGGGTGACGAGAGCGCGGCGTGGACCGGACAGCAGTACGACTTCACTCCGAACGCTCGAACGATCTTCTGGCGGGAGGGCAACCTGCTGCTGGCAGTCGTTGGCTTCGCCGACTGGGATGCTGACACCGTTACTGCGCTCGCCAACCAGATGGCCGATCGCGTGGATTGATCGAATCGGTCTCCGGCCCCGCATCGGAGCCGGAGGCCCCTTTCAGACCCACCCCGGTTCGCCACCCTCCATGGTTCGGTCGGTTCGGTATCGATCGTGCATCAGCACCGAGCGTGAACGAGAAGCAGGATCCGATCGACCGCCTGAACGTCGTGGAGGGCGCCGACGCGGCGTCGCTCGGCGTGAGTCCGGCGCCGGAGTCCACGCCGGCTGATCTCCAACCCGACGATGACGTCCGATTGCCCCCGGGAGCGGACTTCGATGCGACGCGCAACGACGCACGCAAGCCGTGGTTCACCTCGTTGGCTGCGGAGAGTGACCAGGCCGGCGTCGGCAACGATCCGCCCGACGAGCAGGAGCCTCGCTATCCGGATCGCGCCGAACCTCACTGACGCGGCGTGCCTGCGTCGATCCGCATCGGGTGCTCCGGGTGGCAATACCGGGACTGGCGCGGCCGCTTCTATCCCACCGGCTTGCCGGCGGGCAGGTGGCTGGAGTACTACGCCGAGCACTTCGACACCGTGGAGCTCAACGCCAGCTTCTATCGGCTCCAGGCTGCCACCACGTTCCGCTCGTGGAGCCGTCGACTCCCGGCCGGGTTCGTCATGGCCGTCAAGGCCAGTCGCTACCTGACCCACACCAAGCGCCTGCGGGAGCCAGCTGAGCCACTGGCCCGCCTCTGGTCGCGGGCCGAAGCGCTGGGGTCGCATCTCGGCCCGATCCTCTACCAGCTGCCGCCACGCTGGAAGTTCGACGGCGACCGGCTGAGGGGATTCCTCGAGGCCCTCCCTAATGGACGACCGCAGGCAATCGAGTTCCGTGATAGCGCATGGAACACTCCGCGGGCGTACGAGCTTCTCGTCCAAGCCGGTGTCGCGCTGTGCCTGCACGACATGCCCGGATCGAACCCGGATCCGAGACCGGTCGGCCCGTTCGTCTACGTGCGGTTCCACGGCGCCGGCCAGCGCTACGGCGGCCGGTACGACGATGACACCCTGCGAGCGTGGGCAGACCGTCTCGCGGCATGGCGCGAAGCAGGGCTCACCTCGTGGGTGTACTTCAACAACGACATCGGCGGCGAGGCACCGCGCGACGCGACTCGCCTGCGAGAGCTACTCCCCCGGTACGCGTGAGCAGCGCCAGTCCGCTGGTACCGAACCTGCTTTTTCCGATCCGGTGATGTTCGACGGCTTCCAGCTCGCCAACGTCCAGTTGGACCACGTTCGGCTTCGCGTCCGATACGGCGGATCCGGTCCTCCGCTGCTCCTGCTCCATGGCCACCCGCGCACGCACACGACGTGGCACCGCGTGGCGCCCGAGCTTGCCAGGAGCTTCACGGTCGTGTGCCCCGACCTTAGGGGGTACGGGGAGTCGACCGTGCCGGAGGACCTCCCGGACCACGCCCAGATGTCGAAACGCGCGATGGCGGCCGACTGTGTGGAGCTGATGACGGCGCTCGGTCACACGCGGTTCGCGGTGGCGGGCCACGACCGGGGCCTGTACGTCGCGGCGCGGTTGGCGCTGGACCACCGGGACGTCGTGTCACATCTCGTGGTCATGGACGGGGTGCCAATCGGGGAAGCGCTCGCACGGGCCGATGCCCGTTTCGCATCGGCCTGGTGGCATTGGTTCTTCTACGGCCAGACAGCAAAGCCGGCTGAACGGGTCATCAACGCCGACCCGGGCGCGTGGTACGGCGGGAGCCCCGAAGCCATGGGCGACGAGAATCATGCCGACTACCGCCGCGCCATCACCGATCCCGCGACGGTGCATGCCATGCTCGAGGACTACAGGGCGGGGCTTGGCGTGGATCGGGAGGCCGATGACGTCGACCGCGCCAGTGGTCGGAAGATCGCATGTCCGACCCTCTTCCTGTGGTCCACGGACGACGGTCTCGACGAGCTCTACGACGACCCGCTGGGGATCTGGCGAGATTGGGCTCCCGATGTGCGCGGCCTCGCGATCCGGAGCGGTCACCACATGGCGGAGGAAGCGCCCGGCGAGGTCGCAGCCGCCATCGAAGGATTTCTGGAAGCGCACCCCTGAGCGAGGCGGCCCGGGGGCCCGGTCCGGGAACGCGGCGGTCGACACGAGCCCCAGCGTGCACACGGAGAACGCCCCCTCCCGAATCCGGGAGGGGGCGCGATGCATGCCGGCCGCTGCGCCGCCCTCGCAAGGGGGCGTGATCACGCTCGGGCGGTCAGTTCCTGCTTGCGCGTCGCCATCCGGTCGCCGAGCGCTTGGAGCTCATCGAGCTCGAAGACGGAGCGGGCCTGCTTGAACATCTCGCCCTCCTCCTCTTCGATATGGTGTTCGATGTTCTCCTTCATCACGGTGAACTTCGCTCCCCATCGCTCGTCGGCGACGTCAGTGGCCTCCAGCTCCGCCATGACGGTGTCGACGACGTTGTGCTCTTCGTATGCCTCGAGAACGATCTCCTTGGCCTTCGGATGCTCCTTGAGCGCCGGATAGAAGATCGTCTCCTCGATGTCCTCGTGGATCGTGAGCTCCTGCTTGATGGTGGCGAGCAGCTCTGCACGCGTCTTGACGGCCCGTTCCGTCGTCTCGTCGCCCTCGCTGAGGAGCTTCTTCACCTTGTCGTGATCGGCCTTGAGCAGCTCGAGTGCGTCCACGTGGCGGTCCCCTTCTGTGATGCCTGAACCCATGGGTGTCCTGGGCGTCGTGCCCGGCGCGACCCAATCGCAAACACCGTGCCGCGGAACGCTCCCTTCCGGGCGGGTCCGGCACGCGATCTGCTTTTTGCGCTCCCGCCAATCACAACGTCGCAGCGGGAACCAAGAACGATGGCAATCAAGAGCACGGGGAGCATCGTCCTGGTCAGCTGTCCGAAGACCGGCGAGCTCGTCCCGTCCGGCTTCTGGGCGGACACGCTGGACGAGCTCGAGGCCGAGAACGAGCTTCTCGACTGCCCCGCGTGCGGCAGCGATCACCGCTGGACGCCGCCGGAGGCAATCCTTGGCTGGGCTGGCAATTACGGATAGCCAGCACCCACGCATGGACAGCGTCGATCGGCCAGTTCGGGCGTCGCACGCTTCGGGATTCTCGGAGTCTGACCGGGGCAGAGGTGGGAAAGGAACGTGAGCACGTGATGAGATTCATGCGCGATTACAGTCTGGGCATCACGTTGGCGGTCCTCTTCATCGTGAGCTGGATCGCACAGGGCCTCTTCGGCTGGGTCGAGTTCGCCGGACAGCAGCAGAGCCACGGCGAGGTCGCCGAGCTATGGGGTCCGTCCGGCTACTTCTGGACGTGGATGGCTGCGACCTTCGAGAACTGGCAGTCGGAGTTCCTCCAGCTGTTCACGATGGCCGTGCTCACGGCCTTCCTGATCCATAAAGGGAGCAGCGAGTCGAAGGACGGCGACGATGAGCTTCTGCTCCAGCTCACGGCCATTCGGGCCGAGCTCGCCGACCTCAAGGCCAAGGAGGCGTCGTGACCACCACGAAGCAGTACCTCGACGCGGAGTCGCGCTACCGAAAGGAGATGGAGCAGGCCCTGGATTCGCTCATCGACGACACCATGCGGAGATCGGCCCTCCCGAACGCCCTCGCCATGGTCGGCGTCATCGCGTTCGGCTTCCTGGCCTCGCTTGGCATCCTCATCGTCGTCACCGGCGGCTGAGTGCATCGCGGCTCGGGATCGAGCTGACGCCGTCCACCACACGGCGGCGTTTCCCCTCCTGCACCCGCCTCCCGCAGCCGATCGCCACCGACGCCGCGGGCGCGGGCAGACGTCGGCATGGCTCCTGCATTTCGCGCCCGCATGTCGACGCCGATCAACCCTCCGCGAGTGACCAGCGAGGATCCGGAGTTACTCCCCGCCTACATCTCCAACGGGGTCATCGGCATGCGAGTCCTGACGCGCCCGCTGACGCCGGGGACCACGATCATCAGTGGGCTCTCCGGGCGCGACCCGATGACCCAGGTGGAGTCGGCGGCGCGCGCGCCGTACCCGCTCGCGGGCGACGTCCAGCTGAATGGCGTGTGGATGAGCCAGATGCCCGAGGCCGTCCGGTTTCGGGGCCAGTCCTACGACTTCTCCTGCGGCGAGCTCACGACGGAGTTCGACGTTCAACGAGACGGGCTCACCGCCAGTGTCGAGGTCGTCACCTTCTGCGCGCGACACGAGCCGACCATCGTCGCTCAGCAGGTGACTGTCCGAACCAGCGAGCCGGCAAGCGTGACGTTGCGTGCGACCGTGACACCCGACGGCGTCCCCGGGCGGTGGCTTCGACGAGAGACCTCGACACCGGGCATGCCGAAACCCGAGGTCGATGGATCACTCCTCTGGGGGACGCTCGGCGGGCTCAGCGAGGCTGGAATCGCGTACGTGACGGACCTGCTGGGGGTCGCCGATGCAGAGCTGATCCGGCAGGAGTGGGGGGAAGCCAGCCCGTTGGTCTCGGACTATCGATTTCGAACGCGATCGCAGCGGCCCGTACGCCTCCGCCAGTTGGCGTCCCTCGTGCCGAGCGCCATGCACAGCCAGCCGGATCGCCAGGCGGTTCGCCTCGTCGCCCGTGCGCGAGAAGTCGGATGGGACCAGGTCCGAGCCGACAATCGCGCCACCTGGCAGGAGCTGTGGAAAGGCCGAATCCGGCTGGCCGGTGCACCACCACGCTGGCAGGAGCTCGCGGATGCCGCGTTCTTCTACCTGAACACCTCCGTGAACGCGGGGTCACCCTCGAGCACGAGCATTTTCGGCCTCGCACAGTGGCACGACTACCACTACTACTACGGGCACGTCATGTGGGACGTGGACACGTTCGCGGTCCCGCCCCTCGTGCTGCTGCAACCTGACGCGGCCCGTGCGTTGCTGGAATTTCGCGCCCGGACGCAGGACTCCGCGAAACGGAACGCACGCCTGCACGGGCGCCAGGGCCTGCAGTTCCCCTGGGAAGCGGGCATGGGCAACGGTGAGGAGACCGCGCCAGGTAACGGGAAAGCATCGTGGTACGAAGACCATGTCAGCCTGGACGTCGCGATGGCGTTCGCCACGTACGCACGCATCAGGGGCGACGAGGGGGAGACGCGCCGGATGGTCTGGCCGATTCTCCGGGGAGTCGCGGACTGGATCGACAGCCGCGCCACGCGCACGGACCGCGGCGCCGAGATCCTTCGCTCGATGGGAATCGCCGAGCGGATGTCGCCGTCGAACAATGAGGCATTCACCAACATGTCGGCGGCGGTCGTGCTCTCCGCGGCCATCGGCGTCGGGGAGCGGCTGGGTGAGCCCGTCCCTGCGCGCTGGCGGGAGCTCGCGCAATCGATCGTCGTCCCGACCGCTGCCGACGGCTCGCATATCGTGTCGTACGACGGCTGGCAGGCGAATCATGAAAAGGGCGCGACGCCGACGCCGTTGGCCGCGCTGTTTCCCCACGGGTACGACGCCGGCGCGCTCGAGGCACCCACGCTGCGGCGGTACCTCGACCTCGCGGCCGCCTACATCGGCTCCCCAATGCTCTCTGCGCTGTACGGTGTCTGGGCGGCATGGGCCGGCGACCGGGATCTCTCCGCCGCGCTCCTCGAAGACGGCTATGGACGCTTCGACCACGGGCGATTTCACCAGACCCTCGAAACGCGCCCGGACTACCAGCCGGAGCAGCCGAAGGCCGGTCCGTTCTTCGCGAACCTCGGCGGCTTCCTCCAGGGCCTCCTCCTGGGGTTGCCTGGCATCCAGCCATCACAGGACGACCCCGCCACCTGGGCTCGACGGCGCGTCGTCTTGCCCGCCGGATGGGAGGCCATCGAAGTCGACCGGCTCTGGGTGCGCGGCCGCGAGATGAGCCTTGCTGCACCCCACGGCGCCGAGCGCGCCCGCCTGGAGCCGATCGCCTAGGCGACGGACTCGGCGATGCGGGCCGGCGACGCGCCGCGTCCCGAAGCGCCACTCGTGAGCTTGCGATAGACCGCCTCGTACTCGTCGACCATCCGGTCCACGCCGAAGCGTTCGATGGCATCCGCCCGGATTCGCTTGCGGTCGAGGCCGGGCGCTTCCTTCACAGCAAGCTGAGCTTCCGACAGGTCGTCGACGAGGAACCCATTCTCCCCGTGCCGAATGATCTCCGGCAGCGCACCGACGCGGCGCGCGATGACCGGGGTGCCGGTGGCCATCGACTCGATCGCGACCAGCCCGAACGGCTCCGGCCACGCCCCCAGCATGACCGTCGCCAGCGCGCCGGCAAGGAGCTCGTCGCGCGCCGTCGTGCCCAGCTCGCCCTCGAAGACCGCGTCCCCACTCTCGACGGCGGGCTTCACGAACCGGGCGAAGAGCTCCTCCTCGATCGTCTCATGCACCTTGGCGGCGATCCGCAGGGTCTGATTGGTCGAGCGCGCAAGCTCGATCGCGGCGTCGACGCCCTTCTCGGGGGCGATGCGCCCGACAAAGGCCAGGTAGTCGCCGGGATCGGGCACGAACGGCGCATCGTCGAGCGGTAGCCCGTGGTGGACGGTCCCGACCCAGTTGTTGTCCGGCCGCCATCGACGTTGGCTCCGGCTGATGGCGACCAGCGGGATTTCGCGGAACTCGTCGAGGAGCTCCGGGACACCGGGCAGGTCCAGCCGGCCATGGAGGGTGTGCACCACCGGCACCGGACAGTGTCGCGCCATCGCGAACGACAACGTGTCCACGTGCGAATGGATGACATCGAACTCCTGTGCGATCGCCCACGCCTTCTCGATCGTCACCTGGATGTAGGGCGTGGAGTCGCCGCGCATTCCGGAGCTCCACAGCGCTCTGTCGATGGTCGGAACGAGCCGGCACGGCACGCGGGAGTCGGCAGGGCCGATGAGCGTGACGTCATGACCGCGGCGCACGAGCTCCTCGATGAGCACGGTCACGATGCGCTCCGTTCCGGCATAGCCGGCCGGCGGAATGCGGACCATCGGCCCGGAGATCAGGCCGATGCTCATCGGCCCGCCATTGGCTGCGATCGGTCGTGTCATTCCGTCCCCTCAACTCGTCCCCGGCGGACCGTGAATCCGCGACCCGAAATGGCATTCCGCGTGCCAGCCGGTCCTCCGCTGCGCGGTGGTCCCATCGCGCGTCAGTGTCGGTCCGGGGCCTCTAGGCCCAGTCGGGCGCCTGAGCCGTGATCAGCTGCTCCGTCGCCGCCGGGCGGTGGGGATGCCCCGTGACGGCCGAGAGGAAGTCCGCGCTCGGCAGGCGGTAGGCCGTGACATCGGTCGTCGCGCGCAGGGTCGCCGGGCACCGGAGTCCGCGAATGAGCGCGATCTCGCCGAACGAGGAGCCGGCGGCGAGATCGGCCTGGTGCTGCCCTCGCTCGAACACCGCGACCGTTCCATCGGTGATCACGAAGAACGCGTCGCCGGGATCGCCTTCGCGAAGGATGTCCATGCCGGGCGCGTGGCGCGTCTCCGCCATCGCTGCCGCCAGGTGCTCCAACGCGGCGAGCGACAGCGGCGCGAAGACCGGCAGCCGGCGCAGCACGTCCAGCTTCGCTTCGGGAATGTCGTAGGCGTCGTCGAGGCGGGACGCGCGCTTCCAGAGGAGCAGCGCGACCGCCGGCAGGATCGCCCCTGCCACGACGAGCGCGACGCGGATGTCGGTCCGCTCGACCATCAACGATCCGAGCAGCCCGCCGACGGCGTATCCGAGCCCGATCAGCCCCTCCACCGCACCGAGGACGCCGGCCCGGATCCGGTCCGGCACCGTCCGCTGCAGCAGCGTGAAGCCGGAGACCTCGAGCAGCGCGTTGTTGATCCCGGTGACCGTCAGCAGCACGACGACCGCGACCACGCTCGGCACCAGGCCGATGACGAGGATCGGCAGGCCGTACCCGACGAGCGCCAGCACCCAGGCCGGGCCGAGCCGCTGGTGGCCGATGAGACCCATGGCAACCACCGCCGCGATGACCCCGCCGGCGCCCATCGCCGCGTGCAGCGTCCCGACGCCGGGTGCGCCGAGCGCCAACGTCGAGGAAGCGAGCACGACCAGCAGCACCGTCAGCATCCCGTGCACGGCGCTCTGAGTCAGGAATCCCGCCGCGATGGCCCTCGCGGCCGGGAGCCGGGCGAGCGTGCGAAGGCCACCTCCGACGCCGGCAAGGAACCCGATGAGGCCGTGCGACGCGCGCTCGGCGAGGGGTGGGGTGGCGGCTCCGGCACGGACGCGCGCGATGGCCACCACCGACACCGCGCACCCGGCGGCCGCGATCGCAGCGACGAGGGCCGGTCCACCGCTCACGAGGATGGCGGCGCCCAGCGCCGGGCCGACGAGTGCCCCGATCGCCTCCGTGGTGCTGGCCGCCACGTTCGCCGCGACGAGCTCGCTCGGCGTGCGCGCCAGGGCCGGAAGCAGCGCCGCCTGGATGGGCCGAACGATCTGACCGAGCACTTCCACCGCCGCCGCCAGCAGGTAGAAGACGGCGATGTCGGCACCGACGCTCAGCACGTACGCCAACGCAGCCGAGGTGACCGCGCAGAGGGCGTACGTCACCGCGAGCACCCGCTCACGGGCGAATCGGTCCGCGAGACCGCTGGCGAACGGCACCCCGAGGATGGATGGAACGATCTGGATCACTCCGAGGATCGCGATGCCGAACGGCCCGGCGACCTCGAAGAGGTAGACGTACTTGGCGATCCGCAGTCCCCACTTGGACACGGTGAACACGACGTAGGCGAGCACGACGAGCCGGACGCTCGGGTTGCTTCCGGCCTCGCGGAGGGCGACCCACGATCTCGATGCGTACGCGAACAGGGCGGCGGTCATGTCCGCGGATCATGCGGCACGGGCAGCCTTCCCGGTGACCGGCCGAGACGGCATACTCCAGCTCCGAGGGGCGGGAGGTTGGTGGAGGATCGATGATTCCGTTCTTGGCCCTGGTGCTGCTGGTGGTCTCCGCGATCGCGGCGGTGCTGCTGATGCTCGCCGTGCGTCGCGTCAGTCCGCAGGGGCTGTTCCGCGATGCCGTCCCCGCCGCGGCCGTGTTCGGCGTGCTCGGCGTCGCGTTCGCCGTGATCCTCGCCTTCGTCCTGTTCCTCGGGTTCGAGAGCTATCTCCGAGCCAGCGAAGGCGCCTCCCGCGAGGCCGTCGCCGTGACCCAGCTGGCCCGCGTCAGCCGGTTGTTCCCCGCGAACGAGGGCGAGGCGCTCCGTGACAACCTCGGGTGCTACGCACGCGCCGTCATCTCAGACGAGTGGCCGCTCATGCGCGAGGGCGAGGAGAGCGAGGTGGTCCTCGAGTGGATCAATGAGATCGAGGCGACGGTCGACGCGCTCCCGATCGACGACGCGGTGAGCGAGGTCGCGCTCGGCCACTGGCTCGACGAGATGGCAATCCGACGCGAGGGCAGACGGACGCGACTCGCCGAATCGGAGACGACCGTGCCCGGGGCGGTGTGGTCCATGCTGATCCTCGGGGCGGGGCTCACCGTCGCGTACGTGATCGTGTTCGCCGACCGCCGCGAGCGGTGGTGGACCCAGGCGGCCATGGTCGGATCGATCACCGCCCTCATCGTCTCCGGCCTGCTGGTGATCAGCTTCCTCGACAGTCCGTACCAGGAGGACGGTGCGTACATCGCGCCGGCCGAGATGGTGACATCCGCGCGGATGATCGAAGCCGAGGTCTCCGCCGCCGGTGCCGACCTTCCGTGCGACGAGGGCGGGCGGCCGTAGGTCGCGGTCAGGGCCGCGTGACGAGGCGGTAGATCTCGAGCGGACGGTCGAGGCCCTTGACCTCTCGCGCTCCCTCGGCTTGAAAGCCGAGGCCGCTTCCATCGGCGAGGCCGACGGTCACCGCCGAAGCAACCACCTCCGACGCCCCGGCGAGCGCCATGATGCGGGCGGCCACGTGCACCGCCACGCCGCCGACATCTCGACCCATCGGCTCGATCTCGCCGGTATGCACACCGATCCGGGTCTCGATCCCGGTGTCGCCCAGCGCGGCCACGATCGCGGCGGCGCACCGCAATGCGGCGACCGCGCTGCGGAAGGTGGCCAGGAATCCGTCTCCCGTGGTGTTCACCTCCGACCCGCCGAATCGGAGCAGCTGCGCGCGCACCAGCCGGTTGTGATCGGCGAGGACCTGCTTCCAGGCGCCGTCCCCGAGGCGCTCCGCGGTCCGCGTCGACTCGACGATATCGGTCATCAGCAGCGTCGTGACGATCCGTTCGTGCTCGCGAGGCATGCCGATCGCGTCGCTGTTGCCGGCGAAGTCGAGGATGTGCACCGGCTCGTCACCGACCACCCAGGCGTCGTGGCCCGGCGGAATGTCCCCCACGTCCATCGGGCCGAACTCGACTTCCTCCCCGTCGTCCATGCGCACGGCGAATCGGCCGGAGAGGAAGACCTGGACATGGTGCACCGGACAGGACGTCGTTCCCGCCTTCGGTCCCATGTGCGTCGACCACCGCCATCCCGGCAGCTCGACGCCGTACCCGATGGTGTGCGAACCGATGTGCGCGATCCGGATCTCGGCGAGTGGAAGATCACGCACCGCATCCGGGTCGTTGAAGCTGACGCGCCTGATCGCCGCCATCCCCCCATGGTGCGACCCGAACGCAAGCATGCGCGCGCGCTACGCTGGCCACCTGTCGTCGTCACCCCGGCCGAGGAGACCAACACGATGCGGCTCACGGTGGCTCCCGGCACGCGTGTCGAACGCCTCGCCGCCCATCTGCTCGCGGACACGCCCGACTCCCCCTTCGCCGAAGAGCTCGTGGCGTGGCTGGCCGCATCCGGCCGGTTCCGCGCCTGGGCCGATGTCCATCGCGACAAGATCCGGAAGAAGCTGCGCACGGCTGCCGGCCCGGATGCGCGGCTCGACGCTCGGGCGGAGCTGGCCGTGGCCCATCGGCTCGTGGAGGATCGGCACGTCGAGCTGGCGTGGGAGGCGTACGGAGCGCAGCGCGGCGGACCGGACTTCACGATCGTCTACCGACGAACACAGCGCTTCAACCTGGAGGTGACGCGGTTGCGTCGGCAACCGGACGAGACGGTGGTCGCCAGCGCGCTCCTCGTGAAGCTGCGCCAGCTCCCCCCGAGCGTCCCGAATGCCGTCCTGCTGGCCGTCGACGCGGCCCATGCGACCGGGGCCGCCATCGAGGCGGCACTCCGCGGCCTGCGTGCCCGGGCCGATGCCCACGACGACGACTTCTTCACCGCGCGCGGCCACGCCGGCACGAAGGAATTCAACGAGCGATGGCTGCGCCTCGGGGCGGTCTACGCGTGGGCGGAGCGAGCGACGGGGCCGCGGGCGACGATGACGGTCAACCGTGGCGCTCGGCTGGCACTGCCCGAGAAGGGAGCGCGGGCGGTCCTGCGGGCGCTGGACGCGCCGGACTGAACCGTGGCCGGTCAGGCGTCGGCTGCAGGGACCTCGTCGGTGCCGAGCGCGCCGCCCTTCGGCACGTAGCGCGTCTCCGCGAGGCGCAGGACGTCGAGGATCGCCGCCCGGGCGGCGTCGAGCTTGTCGCGCATCGCCTGGGCGGCATCGATGTCGGCGCCGGGTCGGTCCATCTCGGCGCGCACGGCTCGGCTGGCGCGCACGTAGGCGTGGATCGCGTCGTTCGCGATGCGGGTGATCTGGTTCGTCGTCTCGCGGGTCATGCGCAGGATCTCGCTCTCGCGCTTCTCGCGCGTGAGGCGGCGGTCCAGCTCCGCGCCGAGATCGCTGATCGTCGAGGCGGCGGCCTCCACGATGGCGAGGTCGTTGCGCCGCATCGAGAGCCGATGCGGCGTGCGGGGCAGCGACCCGGCGCTACCCGCCGCGCGGCGGGCAGGCACGGGTGCCGGCGTCGTGGGGTCGGACGGTCGACGGACCGTCATCGGTCGCGAGCGGCTATGACGGGCGGACCTGGACGGCGCGGGCGCCCTTCGGGCCGTTCTCGACGTCGAACTCGACGGACTCCCCACCGACCAGGCGGTCGAAGTCGAGCGAGCTCTGCAGCCCGTCCTTGTGGAAGAAGAACTCCTTGCCATCGGCATCGGCGATGAAGCCGAAGCCTCGCTCGCTGATGACGCGTCGGATGGTGCCACTGGCCATGATGTGAACCTCGATCTCCTCGAATCACGGTACGGCGCGCGGCCGGTTCGAGAAGAACGCATCGACCAAGCGAAGTCCTGCCGAAGGGGCAGATAGACAGGATACCACCCGGTCCCCGGGGTCGTGCTCCGGACCCCAGGCCCGGACGGGCAGTCAGCGCGCGGCGTCGTCCGCGGCGGGAGCCGTGGAGCGGTCGGTGGCGTCGGCCCCCAGGCGTCGCACGACGACCTCCTGGTGAGCGGCACGCTCGGTGGCGTCGCTGATCCAGCGGCGCTCGATCACCCTGAGTCGAGCCCGGAGCGCGCCGAGCAGTCGGGCGAGCATCACGCGTCGTTGAGGAGCGTGACGCGCACGAGCCCGCGCAGGCCGGACTCCTCGGTGAGGAGCCGCTCCGCGGCGTGGCGACGCGCCGCCGCGCGGCGGGCGATGAGCTGGGCATACTCGAGCGTCGCCGCGATGAGCGCGGCAAGCGAGATGGATTGCGCCAGCAGCAGGCGCGCGGCGTCGTCCATGGGGCGCACGCTACGCCGCGTACCGTGGCGGCCCAATGACCCGATCGTCCTCCCGGGGTACCGATCCACGACGCGTCACCAGAGGGCGAGGCCGGTCTCCTCGTCGTGCGTGCGGACGAGCGACACGTCGCCGAACTCGCGGATCACCACTTCCCCGACGTAGACCTCGCAGCCACGGATCAGGTGACCGCCGACCGTGGCGCCCTTGGCGTCCGCGAACGCGGCGTGGGCGTGAAGGAACGGCCGGTCCTCGTTGAGCGAGAGGTTGCCGACGAACGAGGTCATCTCGAGGTGCGTCCGGGACGACAGCTCCTCGTAGCGGCGGCCGAGCTGGTTGCGGAACGCATAGCGCACCCGACGCATGGCCCCCACCGCGCTGACCTCGGCGGCGGTGATGCCCATCTCCGCCGCGAACCGTTCGATCTCGCCGACGAGGTCGCTGCCACTCGCCAGACGGCCGACGAACGTGCGCCCGTTCGTCGCCTCCCAGAATCTCGTCGCCACGGAGTCCTCCTACTCGAACTGCTTGAGGCTGCGCACGATCGGCAGCGACGCCGCCACGCGTGCAGGGTAGAGACCGGCCAGCGCCGCGACGCCGATGCCCACGAGGAGCACGGCGATGAGGAGCGGCCACGGAAGCCGCATACCGGCGGCGAGCTCGTCCGACGCGCCGCTGGCGATGACGGTGAGCGCCACGGCGATGCCCGTCACGATGGCGAGCACACCCGCGATGGCACCCATGATCGCCGCCTCGGCGACCACCATGGCCTGCACCTGGCCGACCGTCATGCCGTGCGATCGCAGAATCGCGATCTCACGGACCCGCTCGCTGATGCCGATGCCGAGGGTGTTGACGATGCCCAGCGCCCCGACCACGACGGCAATGAGGGCGAGGACGTCGAAGAGGCCGATGAGCGAGTCGAGCGACCTCGACAGCTCCCCGGCGAGGTCCCGCGCGGTGAGCGGCTGGGCGGCCAGCCCGGCCGCGGTCTCGCGAACCGCCTGCACGAAGGCCGTGGCGGGGATGTCGGGCTGGGGCACCATCGCCCACAGCGACGCGGCGGTCACGCCGAACCGGTCCCGGGCGTCCGCCAGCGAGATGAGCAGCGCACCGTCGGCCGTGCGCCCGGGCAGCGTGTACTCGAGGATGCCGGCCACGAGGAACGGCTGCGCCTCTTCTCCCGGCAGCCCGAGCTCGACGACGTCGCCGACGCCGATCGACTCGCGCACGGCGAGCGAGCGCGGGACGAGCACCGATCCCCCGTCACGCAGCGCCGAGAACGCATCCGAGCGATCGGCGCCCCGGACGATGAGGGCGCCCTCGTCGTCGAACACGTTCGGGTCGATGCCGGCCACCGCCGTCTCGATGCGGTCGGCATCGGTGACGCGCACCGCCGGCAGCTCGAGGATCGGACTTGCCACCTTGAGCCCGGTGGTCGCGTCGAGCGTGGGCCGGAACTCCTCGATGTCGATCGGCAGCCCGACGCGGATGGCGTGGCCGCCCGGCAGGATGGACGCGACCCAGCGCTCGGTGCCGGCGCGCGCCGACTCGGCGACCGTGCCGAGCGCGACGACCGCGGCGAGCGCGATCATCATCGCGCCCACTGTGAGGCCGGTGCGGACGCGATCGCGGGCGAGGTTCGCACGGCCGAGGAGCCCCTGCGCACCGAAGAACCACTCGAACGGACGGCCGATGATGCGGCCCATCGGCTCGAGGACGAACGATGTCGCGATGGCGCCGCCCACGAGGAGCCCGAGGGCGAGCACGAGCGGCAGGATGGGCGCGTCGACGCCGGCCACCACCACCGCCACCATGCCGAGGCCGACGAGGAGCAGCTCCCCGAGGATCACCGGTCGCAGCCGATCGGCAAGGCCGCGGCCCGGGCGGCCGGTCGGCCGCAGCGCCTCGAGCGGCGACAGGCCGGCGGCGCGGAAGGCCGGCACGATGGAGCCGATCAGCGTGACGCCCAGCCCGGTGAGGAAGGCCACGGCCAGGCCGACCGGGGGCAGCGGCAGACCGCCGATGAGCACGGTCCGCGTCGAGGACAGGAAGCCGATGATGATCACGGCCAGCACGATGCCGAGCAGCAGGCCGGCGACGCTGCCGGCCACGCCGATCGCCGTCGCCTGGCGCAGGACGAGCCCGAGCACCTGGCGCGAGGTCGTGCCTGCCGCCCGAAGGAGTCCGAGCTCGCGAGTGCGCTCGCCCACGGTCATGGCCATCGTGTTGCCGACGAGGAACGCACCGACGATGAGCGCCACGAGCCCGAACAGGAACGCCAGCCCCACGAAGCTGGTCTGCGCCGTCGCGAGCCGGACCGCGGCGTCCTCGGGGGTCTCGACCACGTACGGCTCGGCGAGGACGTCGGTCACCGCCGCGAGCGCCGCGGCGTCATCGGTGCCGGCCAGCTCGACGTCGATCGACCGAATCGGCGCGGCGACCTCGTACGCCGCGTCGAGCGTGCCACGCGGCATGACGAGCACGTCGCCGGCATTGAGAGCCGCCATCCCGGAGTCGCGGAGCAGGCCGACGATGCGCACCGGCCCCATATCCTCGCGCCGGCCGCCGAGCAGCAGCTCGTCGCCGACACCGAGGTCGTGGCGCGCGGCCCACGACTCGGGCACGAGCGCCTCGTCCGCGTCGTCGGCGCTCAGGGGCGTGCCCGCCGCCATCTCGGGCGGACGGACGTCCGCGTCGATGGCGGGGTCGATGCCGAGGACGAGCAGCGTGAACACCTGGTCGTTGTCGCCCGGGACGGTCGAGACGAGCAGCTGCCGCTCGGAGACGGGCGCCGCCACCGCGGCCTCGGGCAGGGCGCGCAGCGCCTGGAGCGTGCGGGGCTGGAAGCCGGCATCGGCGAACGCGCGCAACCGGACGTCCGCGGAGCCCAGGAGGTCGGCGGTCGCGCCGCGCAGCGCCTGCTGCGACGCGGAGCCGGTGATGATCGTGGCCGTGAGGACGGCGACGCCCAGCGCGACACCCGCGATGGCGAGGCCGGTCCGGAGCGGGCGGGCAAGGAGCCCGCGCCAGGCGATCGACGCCAGGCGCATCGGCGCCTAGAGCCCGAGCTCGGCGAGCCGCCGGATGAGCGGGCGCGCCTCGTGATCGGTGCGCCGGCCGAGCGTGATCTCGTCGAGGATGCGTCCGTCGCGCACGACGAGGACGCGATCGGCGTACGCCGCCGCCCGCGCGTCGTGGGTGACGAGCACGATCGTCTGGCCCAGACGGTCGGCGGAGTCCCACAGCAGGTCGAGGATCTCGGCACCCGTCGTGTAGTCGAGGTTTCCGGTCGGCTCGTCGGCGAGGAGGATTGCCGGGCTGGTCGCGAGGGCCCGCGCGAGCGCGACGCGCTGCTGCTCGCCGGCGGACAGCTGGTCCGGGCGGTGATCGGCCTTGTCGGCCAGGCCGACCAGCCCGAGCAGCTCGTCGGTCCGGCTGCGGTGGCGGTTCGCGTGGTCACCCGCGATGAGGAACGGCAGCGCCACGTTCTCGCGCACGCTGAGCAGCGGGACGAGGTTGAAGAACTGGAAGACGAAGCCGGTCTTCGCGCGGCGCATGAGCGTGCGCGCCTCCTCGTCGAGCGTCGAGATGCTCGTGCCGTCGATGACGACCTCCCCCGACGTCGGGAGGTCGAGGCCGCCGAGGAGGTGGAGCATC
This sequence comes from Candidatus Limnocylindria bacterium, assembly GCA_036380155.1. Classification (GTDB taxonomy): domain Bacteria; phylum Chloroflexota; class Limnocylindria; order QHBO01; family QHBO01; genus JACDBZ01. Next base: position 8,427 of record DASVFG010000091.1, on the reverse strand, counting down.
GTCGACTTCCCGGAGCCCGACGTCCCCATGATCGCCACGAACTCGCCCTGCTCGACGGTCAGGGACACGCCACCCAGCGCCTCAACCTCGGTCTCACCGACCGGGTAGCGCTTCACGAGCTCGCGTGCTTCGAGGATCGCCGGCATTCCGAGGCAGTCTACCGAGCGGGGCGCGGCGCCGGTCCCGCATCGACGCGCCGGAGAAGCGGCCGAGCCGCGAGGACCGGCGCCGGGAGGTCAGCCGAAGAGGAAGCCTGCAACTGCGGCGAGCAGACCTTCGAGCAGACCGGGCTCGCCGGCCGCGGCCGCGGTCACCTGCAGCTCGCCGCGCGCGACGGCCTTCGAGGCGGCCTTGTCGGCGGCGATCGCGGTCGCCGCATCGGCACGCTCGACGTCGTCGACGCTCATGCGACCGGCAACCACGGTGCGCGCGGGCTCGGTGACGAGCTCCGCCACGCCGTCGAGGCCGGCGGACGACTCGGGACGCTGCGGGCGATCGACCGAGACCAGGCTCGGCTCGGGCTTCGGCGTCGCGACCGGCGCCTGGGCGGCCGGCTGCGCCGGGGCGGTCGACCCGCCGCCACCGGACCCGCCGGACCCGCCGCCGCCACCACCCCCCGAGGGCGGAGGTGCGGGTGCCGTGCCACGGGCCTCCATGAACAGCTCGGTGTACATGCGCGTGTTCTGGACGTAGCCCTGGAACATCTGGTTGTCCGCTGCCGCGGCGCCGACGCCACCGTGCGTGAAGGACGGATCGAGGACGTTGGCGCGATGGCCGGGCGACGCCATGAACTTCTCATGGACGCGCACCGGCGAGTAGGAGTCCTCGACGCCCGAGTTCCAGCCGATGTTCTCGCCCGCCCAGTCATAGCTGAGCCCGTTGCTGTCGTAATACGCGTACACGAGGCAGCCGCAGCCGGCGATCGTGTGGCTGAAGTAGTCCTTGGCGAGCATGTCCGCGCTGCGCCAGCGGGCGAGGCTGATGAGGGTGCTGTGCTGCTGCAGCGGCGCACGACCATTGTTCACCCGGGCTCCGTTGAGGAGCTGCCAGAGCGTCGCCTCGGCTGAACCCTGGTTCCATCCCGACGCGACGGCCGGGGTCCAGGTGATGAGGCCGGCGGCGGCAAGCGCGCCGACGCCGAAGGCGAGCGTGCGGGTCATGATCCGTCGTGGCCGACGGCTGGCGGTGTGCGGCATCCGAGAGCTCCCACTGGGTACGGAATCGGGCGGCTCGGTCGCCCACCACACCCTACGAGCGCCCGGGCATCACGTCAGTAGGCGGGTGGTCCGGTCAGGGGCCATGACCCATCCCCCGCCGGGTACCACGGTCTGGCAGGACCATCCGGCCACAGCACCGGGCACGGCGCGTGCAACGCGCTTCGGCCTCAGCTGCTCGAGAGGGCCCCTTGGCCAGAATGCATTCGGTGCTCGTCGTCGATGACGAACGGAGCGTGCGCGAGCTCTTCACGGACGTGCTCGCGGAGACGGGCCACCGGGTGGATCTCGCCCAGGATGGGCTCGACGCGCTCACCCACCTCCGCGAGGGTCACGTGCCCTGCGTCGTGCTCACCGATGTCCGCATGCCGCGCATGGATGGCTTCGAGCTCGCACGCGCGGTCGCGAACGACCCGCAGCTGAGCAGCGTGCCGGTCGTGGTCCTGACCGGTGACCGCATCCTGTCGTTCACCTCACCGGCGCGCGACAAGCCGTTCTCCGCGGACGAGCTCGACGCGCTCATCCAGCGTTCGTGCCAGCTCCATCGCGACCCGGGCGGGATGGCGCACGGACGCGGCTCGAACCCCGACTGAGTCAGTCCTCGGTCGTCTCGCGCGTGAGCCGATCGACCGCGTCGCGCAGGTCCGCGGCCGACTCCCCGATGTCACCGGCGGCGTCACGCTGCTCACCCGCCGCGGCGCGCAGGTCGCCGGCGGCGGCGCGGAGGTCGTCGGAGGCCCCGTCCATCGCCTCGGTCGCCTCCCCGAGCTCCTCGTCGGCGCTCTCCTCCTCCACGCGCTCCGCGGCGATGGCGACGACCTCTTCCGGCGTCGCGTCCGGGACCTCCTGCCGGACCTCGTCGAGGACTTCCTCGACCTCCGCCGTGGGCGTCTCCTCGATGGCCCGCAGGTTGACCGCGTAGTTGAAGAAGACGTTGAGGACGGCGAGGATCGGGATGCCGAACAGCGCGCCCCACAGGCCGGCCACCTGAGCGCCGATGAGCAGGCCGACGAGGACGAGCACCGGGTGCATGCCGAGCGCCTCGCGCATGAGACGCGGCTGGAGGTAGTTCACGAGCAGCGTCTGGACCACGAGCAGCGCCGGACCGACGACGATGAGCCAGCCGGGCTGGAAGATCGCCACCGCCGCGATGGGCGGGACGAGCGCAAGCGGAGGGCCGAAGAACGGGACGAGCATCGCCAGCGCCGATGCGGCACCGATGAAGAAGCCGTAGGGCAGGTCGAGGGTGAGGACGACGACGACGGTCAGGCCGGTCTGGATGGCGGCCAGGATGAGCTGGGCGCGGAGGAACCCGCCGAACGCGGTCGAGACGGTGCGCTGGAGGATCTCGAACTCGTCGGCGTAGCGGGAGGGCACCACCCGTTCCATCTTCGCGATGATCCCCGCGCTGTCGGCCAACAGGTAGAGGCTGAGGATGATGACGAGGACGAGCGCGCCGAGGACGTTGACGGTCACCGCCGGCACCTCGCCGAGCACAGATCCCACGGTCCGCGCCGCGGTGGCCTCGACGTCTCGATAGAGCTCCACGAGGTTGACGTCGAACGATGCCGCCGCGATCGCGTCGTCCCACGAGCTCAGGGTGTCCTCGATCCTCGCCTTCGTGACCGGGTAGTCGGAGGCCATCTCCCCCATGTCCGAACCGAGCGATGAGACCGCGTAGAAGAGCAGGAACCCCGAGCCGATCAGTGTCGCCGCGTAGACGACGCCGATCGCCACGCCTCTCGGCCAGCCGAGCCGATCGGTGATCGTGGCGACGACCGGCGAGAGGACGAAGGCGAGGAGCCAGGCGAGGAACAGGATGAGGACGATCTGCGCGAACCCGCCGAGGACGTCCACCACCAGCCGGACGAGGAGGAGCGCGACGTAGATCGTCGCGAGCATGACGAGCGCCGAGCGCCACCAGCGCTCGCGCCGGGAACGGCCGACTTCGTCGTCAAGGTCGCGCATGCGTGGCCGATCATGGCAGGCGACGTGCCGGCATGTCGCCGTGCGCGGCGCGCGCCCATCCAGCGAGGAGGAGACCGTGGAGCAGCAGCATCCCGAGCGGGACACGATCGACGTGGAGCAGGGCGGCGGACCGCCGGTCGGAACGGCCTGGACACTCGAGGTGCCGGACGAGGGGTGGGAGGCCGATCTCGAGCACGCGGCACCGTTGCCGCGGATCGGCGAGAAGCTGGAGTACATCGGCGAGGACGGCCGACGGAGAACGTTCCGTGTCCGCGAGGTCGTCCACGTGCTCCAGCCCTCCGCGACGGACCGGCCGCCGGTCCGCGAGGAGTCATCTTCACCGAACTCGACCGTTAACGAGGGGTCTGCTGACCGCGCCCCGTCGTCGCTCCGGGCCGGGCTGCCCCGGGTCGTGGTCGCCGCCGAGGAGGCACCCGTCGGGTAGCATCGGTCACCCGTGACCGCGCCCATCGACCCGTCGTACCGCGCGCTGCTGCGCGTGCCGACCCTGGCGCGCGTACTCGTCAGCATGCAGGTCGCGCGCATCGCGCAGTCCATGGTCGGCGTGGCCCTCGTGCTCTTCACGCTCGACCGATTCGGCTCGCCGGCCTTCGCCGGTCTGGTGACCTTCGCCAGCATCTTCCCCGGCCTCCTCATCAGCCCGATCGCCGGCGCCCTGCTCGACCGGCACGGCCGGATCCGGCTCGTGCTCCTCGACTACGTCGTGGCGCTCCTCGCGATGGTCGTCATCGGGCTGCTCGCGCTCGCCGACCTCCTGCCCGGAGCCGTGCTGCTCGGGATCGCGCTCGTCGGCTCGCTGACCGCGATCCTCAGCCACGTCGGCCTGCGCAGCCTGTTCCCGATCCTCGTGCCGGAGCCGCTCTGGGAGCGGGTGAACGCCGTCGACTCGAACGGCTACGTCATCGCCACCATCGTCGGGCCACCGCTCGCCGCGGCCCTCGTCGCCCTCCTCGGTGGGCCGGTCGCCCTGCTCGTGATCGGCGTCGCCTTCGGGGTCGCGGCGGCGGTGCTCGTCGGCGTCCCGGATCCGGTGGCCGCCCAGGTGGCCTCGACCGGACGTGTCCTCGCCGATGCGTGGCAGGGGCTGCGCTACACGTGGCGCAACCCGACCTTGCGCGGCCTCGGGTTCGCCATCACGTTCGCGAACCTCGCGCACGGCATGACGACGATCGTGCTCCCACTCATCGTGATCGAGCGCTTCGGCCTGTCCGAGGCGGTGGTCGGCATCGTGTTCGCGGCGTCGGGGATCTCGGGTGTCGCGTCGGCGGCGTTCTTCGGTCGGGTCGACACGCGCGGACGCGAGTTGGCGATGCTGGTGTGGCCGATGCTCGGCCTCATCCCGGTGGTCGGGCTCCTGCTCCTCGCGGCCGGCCAGGCATCGGTGCCGGTGGGCGTCGCCCTCCTCGCGCTCGAGATGCTCGGCGTCGGCCTGCTGCTCGGCCCTGCCGACATCGCGCTCTTCACCGTGCGCCAGCGGCGGACCGATCCGGCGTGGACCGGCCGCGCGTTCGCGGTGTCGATGGCCTTCAACTACCTCGGCATGCCGGTCGGTGCGGCGGTCGCCGGGATCCTCGCCGACCGCAGCCTCGAGCTCGCGATCGTCGTGCTCGGCCTCGGCGGCAGCGCGCTGGCGGTCCTGGCCACCGTGCTGCTCGTTCCACGCCACGATCCGGCGGTCGCGTGATCGCGGGCGAACCCGAGGACCGGCGAGGAGCCCGAGTCGAGGCCACCCTGCCGGGCTGACACGAAGGGACTGCGCTCGATCGGGCGTACGATTGATCCGATGCGCCCGATTCCCCGTTCCACGCAACGTGAGCTCCTCGACGAGCCGGACGTGGATCCCTCCGAGCTGCGGCGCAACCTGTCGGAGATGGCGATGCTCAACCGCCTGCCGGGCGGCGTCGACGCCAGCGTGGCCGCGACGCTGCGCCTCCTCCCCGGTGAGGCCGACGGCAGCGGTCGGGTCCTCGACGTTGGCGCCGGCGCGGCCGACTTCGCGCGCCGCCTCCGCCGCCGGAGCCGCGCAGCCATCGTGCTCGTCGACGTCAGTCCGCGCGTCCTGGACTCGACGCGCGCCGCGGTCGCCGGAATGGCGCGGGTCGAGGTGCGCGAGGCCGATGCGCGCGACCTCCCGATGCCCGACGGCGCGGTCGACGTGGCGCACGCCTCGCTCCTGCTCCACCACCTCGACCCGCGCGACGCGACCGCCGCCCTCGCCGAGATGGGCCGCGTCGCCCGTGCCGGCGTCGTCGTCAACGACCTCCGCCGCGGCCGGCTGGCCCTCGCGATGACGGCCGCCCCGATCCTCGCCTTCGCGCGCTCGCCGATGACCCGCCACGACGGCATCCTCTCGTCACGGCGCGCGTATACGCTCCATGAGCTGGACGACCTCGCCGCCACCGCGGGACTGCGGCCGACGGCCCGCACGACGCGCTGGTGGCCGCGCGTGACGACCACCTACCGATGAGCGCCTTCGACACCGACGTGCTCGTGGTCGGCGCCGGTCCGGCCGGCTCGGCGTTCGCGGCGGCGGCCGCTTCGGCCGGTCGCGACGTGCTGCTGATCGACGCCGCGGCGCACCCGCGTCCGAAGGCGTGCGCCGAATACGCCAGCCCGCGGATCCTCGAGGAGCTGCGCGCCATCGGCCTCGACGACGCGGACTGGCAGGCCGATGCGCTGCCGATCAGCGGCATGCGGGTCATCCGCGGAGACGACGCGAGCGATATCCGCTCCCACGATGCCGCCGGAGCTCGGCCGGCGTGGGGCCTCGACCGGTTGGCATTCGATGCGCTCCTCGCGGACCATGCCGCCGCCCGTGGCGCGCGGTACCGCGAGCGAACCTCGCTCCGCGGCCTCGAGCTGGACGGCGCCGGGATCACGGCGACCCTGCGCTCGCCCCACGGCCCGGAGCGCGTCCGCGCGCGATGGGTGATCGGCGCCGATGGCGCCCGCTCGAGCACCGCTCGACTGCTCGGGGTCGATCGGCCGGTGCGGATGCCGCGGCGGCTCGGCCTCGTGGCGCATTACGAGGGCATCGACGCCCTGCGCGACCGCGGCGAGATGCACGTGGGGCCCGCCGGCTACATCGGCCTCGCGCCACTCGCCCACGGCCGCCTCAACGTCGGGATGGCGCTCCCGCTCAATGGGACGCGGCGGTCGGCCGAGGAGCGCTTCAGCGCGGCCATCGCCTCGATCCCGGCCGTGGCGGACCGGCTGCGTGGAGTGCGGCGCCTGACGCCCATCCGCGGGGCGGCCCCCATCGGCCACCGGGTCGCGCGCGCCGCCGGGCCGGGCTGGCTGCTCGTCGGCGATGCGGCGGGGTTCATCGACCCGTTCAGCGGCGAGGGCATCTTCCGCGCACTGCGATCGGCGCGGGCCGCCGCCACGGCGTTGGCCGCCGGCGACCGAGGCGTGGAGGATCGGTACCTGGCCGCCCGGCGCACGGCCTTCGCCGGCAAGGACGCGCTCACCTGGGTCGTGCAGGCGATGCTCGCCGCCCAGCCGCTGCTCGGGTACGCGCTCCGCCGGCTCGACCGGCGGCCGGCGCTGGCGGACCGCTTCGGGTCGGCGCTCGGAGACTGCCGCCCGGCGAGCGACGCGCTCGCCCCGGCCTACCTTCTGCAACTGCTGCGACCATGAAGAGCGTCACCCGCATCAACATCGCCGCGCCGTATGCGCGCATCTTCGACCTCGCGGCCGACGTCGAACGCTGGCCGGAGCGTCTCCCCCACTACCGCTACGTGCGACGGCTGCCGGCACCCGACGGTGAGCGACGCTTCGCGATGGGCGCGAAGCGCGGCCCGATCCCGGTGCGCTGGGAGGCGATCCAGCGGCCGCTGCCCGAGGAGCGCCGCATCGAGTTCGTCCACGTCGGCGGCGTGACGCGCGGGATGCGCGTCGCCTGGGAGTTCTCGCCGGTGGCGAACATCGCGGGCGAGGCGTGGAACGTCAGCATCCACCACGAGCTCGACCTCGGCTGGCCGCTCATCGGCGGAGTCGTGGCCGACCGCATCATCGGGCCGCAGTTCATCGACGCCATCGCCGGGCGCACCCTGCGCACGATCCGCGACCTGGCCGAGCGCGGCGGATGACGCCGCGACGGGTCGTCGTCACCGGGATCGGTGCGGTGACCCCGGTCGGGCACGGCGCCGACGGCCTGTGGGCCGGCGTCCTCGCCAACCGATCGGCGGTCCGGGCCATCGACCGCTTCGACCCGTCGCCCTTCCCCTCGCGAATCGCCGCCCAGATCGACGATTTCGTGCCCGCCGAGCACCTCGATGCGCGGCGGGCGCGGCGCCTCGACCGGTTCAGCCAGCTCGCCGTCGTGGCGGCGCGGATGGCGCGCGAGCACGCGGGATTGTCGAACGACGCGGCCGCGCCCGAGCGGGTCGGCGTGTGGATCGGATCGGCGCTCGGCGGCGTCGCGTTCGGCGAGGAGCAGCACGAGGCCTACGTCCGCGGCGGCGTCCGTGCCGTGGCGCCGACGCTCGCGACGGCCGTGTTCGGCGGCGCCGCCGCCTCGAACGTGGCCATCGACCAGGGCATCCGCGGTCCGGCCATCGGCAATGCCAACTCGTGCGCGTCCGGGGCGGTCGCGATCGGCCAGGCGTTCCACGCCGTCCGCGACGGGACGGTCGACGTCGCCGTGGCCGGGGGCGCCGAAGCGCCGCTGGCGCCGCTCACGTTCGGGGCGTTCGCCATGATCGGCGTGCTGTCGACCCGCAACGAGGACCCTTCCACCGCCAGCCGTCCGTTCGACGCAGGACGCGACGGGTTCGTGATGGGCGAGGGATCGGCGATGCTCGTCCTCGAGGCCGCGGATGCGGCGGCGGCGCGTGGCGCCCGCGTGCTCGCCGAAGTCGCCGGCTTCGGCGCCTCCACCGACGCGCATCACCTCACGGCACCGCTCCCGTCGGGCGAGGCGGCGGCCGCCGCGGTCACGACGGCACTGGCCGACGCGACGGCCTCGGCGGGCGAGATCGGCTACGTGAACGCCCACGCGTCATCCACCGAGCTCAACGAGCTGGCTGAGGCGCGAGCGCTCCACCTGGCGCTCGGACCGCACGCCGCGACGGTGCCGGTGTCGGGGACGAAGGGGCTCTACGGGCACGCGCTCGGCGCCAGCGGGGCGATCGAGGCGGCGATCGTGGCCATGGCGCTCGAACGAGGCACGTTGCCGGGGACCTGCAACCTCGCCGAGCTCGACGGCCGGCTCGGGCTCACC
>DASVFG010000090.1:0-13872 GCA_036380155.1 Candidatus Limnocylindria bacterium | reverse complement strand
GGCAACCCGGTCACCCGCGGCCAGATGGCCGCCTTCCTGTTCCGCGCCCTCGAGTAAGGGTCGGGTACCGGGTTCCGCGTCGGGGCGTCCTGGCGCAAATGACGCAGCCGGGATCGCCGGAAAGGCCATGTCCGCGGCGGTCGCTTCGCCGTACCATCCGGCTCGTGTCATCGCCTGCCGCCCGGCCGACGTTCTCCACGTCCCGCGCCGTGCCCCGCGCCACGAAAGGGGTGCCGATGACCTAGGGAGCCGCGCACCGTCCGCTGCCCCGGAGCCGCCGCATCAGCGGCCCGGCCGCTGTCAGGGGGAAACGAAGGAGAACCCATGTTCCCGAGCCCACGAGTCCCTCGCCTTCGACGATCGAGCCTCTTCCTCGCCGTGGTGGTCGCCGCGCTGGCGTTCCCGCTCGGCGTCCTCGCCAACCACCAGTTCGCCGATGTGCCGGCGGCCGCGTCCTACCACGACGACGTGGAGGCGCTCGTCAACGCCGGCATCACGTCCGGGTGCGGCGGCGGCAACTACTGCCCGAGCAACCCGGTCACGCGTGGCCAGATGGCCCAGTTCCTCAATCGCATCGGCTCCCTCGACGGTTCGACCGACCCGTCGGTGAATGCGCTGACCGCGCAGTACGCCGACAGCACCGACGGCTGGAGCATCGGGTGCCCGAGCAACACGGCGCTCTCGGGCGGCCTGTGCTTCGACACGACGACGCGGAGCACCGGTGACGTCTTCGACGCCACCGAGTTCTGCGCGAACCTCGGTGGTGGCCTGTTCGGACGGGGCCAGATCTGGACCCTGCCCGAAGCGCTCGAGCTGCGCGCTGCCGATCTGAACGGCGACATCGCCATCACGGCCGAGGAGTGGAGCGGAACGTTCTACTTCGATGACGTGAACGGCGCCCAGGCCGCCAGCTACAACGGAGCAGGAGGCACCGTCGATCACAACACGCTCGACGACCTTCCGTTCCGGTGCGCGGCGATCCCGCTGCAGATCGATCCCTTCGTCCTCACCCCGCTCGACGAGCCGCAGGACGGCAGCGACGCGGGAGACGTGACCTCCGCCCCGGCGGTCAGCGACGACGGTACGGAGTAGGCCAGCGTCGCCCATCTCCACGAACGCCCCCGGACACGAGTCCGGGGGCGTTTTCTCGTTCCGGGAGCGGATCGGCTACTGGCCGTGGCTGTGCGAGAGCATCGCCGGGATCGTGCGGATCATGATCTTCAGGTCGAGCCAGATCGACCAGCCGTCGATGTAGAGCAGGTCGTGCTCCACCCAGCGGTCGAAGTCCGGCTCGTGCCGCGCCTCGATCTGCCACAGACCGGTGATGCCGGGCTTCATCGACAGCCGCCGCCGATGCCAGATGTCGTACTCGGCGACCTCGCGCGGCAGCGGCGGGCGTGGACCGACGAGGCTCATCGAGCCCGTCAGCACGTTCCACAGCTGCGGGAGCTCGTCGATGGAGGTCCGTCGCAGGAACTTGCCGACGCGGGTGATGCGCGGGTCGTCCTCCATCTTGAACGCCGCGCCGCTGCGCTCGTTGAGGTGCATCAGCTCCTCGAGCTTCGACTCGGCGTCGACGACCATCGAGCGGAACTTCAGCATCGTGAACGGGCGTCCATGGAGGCCGACGCGCTCCTGGCCGAAGAGGATGGGCGAGCCATCGGTCAGGCGGACCGCGATGGCGGCGCCGATGAGGAGCGGGCTGAGGACGATCATCCCCACGATCGAGCCGACGATGTCGATGGCGCGCTTGAAGAGGAGGCCGAGCTCGCGATGGCCGTCGTGCGCGATCGAGCGCACGATGATCCCGTCGAACTCCTCCTGGACCGCGCCGGGCAGGATCTCCTCGACCGGGTCGACGGCCAGGCGGACGGTCTTCCCTTCGCCGGCAGCGAGGCCGGCGATCGCTTCGAGGTACTGCGACGCGTTCGGCGGGAGGCAGATGGCGACCTCGTCGACGACGCGGGAGTGGAGGACTTCCTCGATGGCCTCGATGTCGCCGAGGACCGGCCGCGTGACCGTGGGCGCCTCCTCGCCGGGCGCGACGAGGTGGCCGATGATCTCGATGCCGAGGTTGGCGTGCCGCTCCACCCGATCGGCGAAGTCCTGGGCGAGCGCGCCGGTGCCGACGACGAGCATGTAGCGCAGATCGTTTCCGCGACGACGGCGGACCTCGAACAGCCGCCGCATGACGACCCGGCTCGCGAGCGTCGCGATCGGCTGCGCCACGAACAGGAAGGCGAGGAAGAGACGGCTGACGTCGGTGCCCTTCACGATGAAGAGCGTCGACAGGGTCAGCGCGAGCACCACGAGCGTCGCTCGCACGATGTCGCCTACCTCGGTCCAGATCCGCCACCGAACCTCGAGCCGGTAGAGGCCCGAGACCCACAGGGCGACGACCCAGATGACGGCGAACACGATCGCCGCGAGCCACAGCGGGACGTTGCCGAGGGCGCCGAGCAGCGTGCGCAGGCCGCCGTCCTGGAAGCGGATCGCCGCCACGCCGACGAAGACGGCGACCGCAATCACCCCGTCGAGGACCATGAGCCCGGCTCGGAGGCTCGTGAGGTGGCGCCTGATCATCGCGTCGGATGGTAACGCGGCCGCACCCGCCTGTCGCCGATGCGCCGCGTGGGAGGCCGGCGTCCATCCCCTAGACTCGGGAGCCCATGGCACGCATCCTCATCGCCGAGCCGGTCGCGCAGCCGGCGATCGACGCCCTCAGCGCCGCGCACGAGACCGATCTCCGGATCGGGCTGCCTCGCGACGAGCTCCTCGCGCTCCTCGACGCCGACGACGGGTGGGACGCGCTCGTCGTCCGCTCGCAGACCCGCGTCGACGGCGAGCTGCTCGCTGCCGCCGCACCGCGCCTCTCGGTGGTCGGGGTGGCGAGCGTCGGGATCGACCGGATCGACGTGGAGGCGGCCACGCGAGCCGGGGTGATGATCGTCAACGCCCCCACCGGCAACACGATCGCCGCCGCCGAGCACACGATGGCCCTCATGCTCGCGCTCCTGCGGCACGTCCCCGACGCGAACGCCTCGGTCCGGGCGGGGGAGTGGGAGCGCGGCCGGTACACCGGACGCGAGCTGCGCGGCAAGACGCTGGGGATCATCGGCCTCGGGAAGATCGGCAAGTCCGTGGCGCGTCGTGCGTCCGGGTTCGAGATGCGCGTCATCGCCAGCGACCCCTACCTCACCGAGGAGCAGGCCGCCGAGGCGGGGGCGCGGCTCGTCGGTCTCGCCGAGCTCCTGGGTCGTGCCGACGTCATCACCGTCCATACGCCGCTCACCGCCCAGACGCGTGGGCTTCTCGGTCGCGCGCAGCTCGAGGCGGTGAAGCCCGGGGCCTTTGTCCTCAACGTCGCCCGCGGCGGCATCGTCGACGAGCGGGCACTCGCCGATGGGCTCGTCTCGGGCCAGCTCGGCGGGGCGGCGGTCGATGTCTACTCGGCCGAGCCGATGGCACGTGACAACCCGTTGCGCGGCGCGCCGAACCTCGTGCTCACTCCGCACCTCGGCGCGTCGACCACCGAGGCCCAGGATCGCGTCGGCCTCGAGATGGCCGAGCAGGTGCTCATGGCCCTCGGTGGCGTGACACCGCCATACGCGGTCAACGCTCCCTCCGTCGCGCCCGACACCGCGCCGAAGCTGCGGCCCTACGTCGAGCTGGGCCGCCGGCTCGCCCTGCTCGCCCGGCAGCTGGCCCCGGACGCGTTCGACATGCTGTCGCTGACCTACGCGGGAGAGATCGCCGCCGGCGAGTGCGGGCCGATCCGCACCGCAGCGCTCGCCGGCATCCTCGAGGCGGTGACGGACCAGCGGGTGAACGCCGTCAACGCCGATCTCGTGGCGCGCGAACGCGGCCTCACCGTCCGCGAGGAGCGCACCGCGTCATCCGACCCATGGGCCTCGCTCGTGGAGCTGGCGGTCGGCCCGAGCGACGGCGCGCCCGCCCTCGTCCTTCGCGGCTCGACCGCCCACGGACGGCCCCACCTGGCCGGCCTCGACGGGTTCGCGATCGATGCCGAGCTCACGGGCCTCATGCTGGTGACGCGGCACAACGACCGCCCCGGCATCGTTGGCGCGGTCGGGACCACGCTCGCCGAGGCGGGCGTGAACATCAGCTCGCTGGAGCTGTCCCGCCTGTCCGAGCATGGGGAGGCGATGATGTTCGTCCTCGTCGACGACCCGATCGACGCCGATGCGCTCGCCCGCATCCGAGCCGCTGACGGCATGATCGACGCCCGCGTCGTGGAGCTGCCGCCGGACGCCCGCACGTAACCCGAGCGCTCCGGACGGCGGGGCGCCCGCTCACCGCCAGCAGGCGGCGAGATGCTGACGCCAACCCTGGTCAACCCCGGGGTGGCTGGCCCGACAAGGAGGTGCTCCACGTGACCGACTCCGCCGATCACGTCCTCCAGCTCGAAGCGCGACACCTGCCCGTGCGACGTCAGCGTCGCGCTCCGGCGAGGGAGCGAGTACTCCCCCAGTCGACCGCCGTGGCCCGCCTGCAGACCTTCTCGGGCTGGTGGACGGGGAATGCGACCGTGACGTGGCTGTTCGAGGTGCCGAGCGGCACCACGCAGACGATCGAGCTCATGACCCCCGCAATCGCCTCTACGGGCGAGGATGAGAGCTCGTTCGCCACGGGTGCGATCACCGCAATCTACGTCCGCGTTCGGCCCGGATGGTGGCTCGACGCTGCCGGAGGACGTGACGACCCAGCTCACGCCGATCAGCGTCGAACCGTAGGGTTGGCTGACGTGAGAACGAGCCGGGCGTTCGCGCCCGGCTCGTTCGTCGTCTGTAGCCGACCGGCTATTCGGAGCGGTCTCCCAGCGTGACCGGGCCGAACGGCGTGTCGATCGATGCACCGGCGATGGGCTTCGGGCCACCGCTGAACGCCGACCCGAACGGCGAGTACTCGGCCGTCATCATCGCCTCGAGGCCGCCGACCGACACGGCGCCCTCCGTCCCCTCGCCGAGGACCATCGGCCCCTCGGGGAACACCTGGGCCCAGACGCCGAACTCGGCGTCGATGCCGGTCGGGACCTCGAACGTCCAGTCGACCGAGCCGGTGTTCACCTGCGCACCCCCGACCGAGTCGGCCGGGATGACGAGCGACGTCACCGGCGCAGAGTCGAAGGTGCCCAGATTCTCCAGGCCGATGATCACGCCGCACGGGCAGATGCCGCCGGTGATGAAGGCCGTCACGTCGGCGGCCACGGTCACGTAACCCGTTCCGCCGGTCGATGCGCCGGCCGGGATCGAGATGGTGGCGATGTAGCTGCTCCCCGACTCCTCGACCGGGATCTCGCCGTAGGAGCTGGTGGCGATGCCGAGGCCGCGGTTGAGGAATGCCGCCATCTGGCCGCGCGTCACCGCGCTGCCGGGGCAGTAGTTGCCGCCACCGCACCCGGTGGTGATCGCGGCGCCGACGAGCGCCTCCACATCGTCGTGATACGTGCTGGCGGTGGGGACGTCGCCGAACTGGTGGTTGGCGAACGCCAGCGCCGGCACGGCGATGGCGACGATGGCAACGATGAACGCGATCGGCAACCGGCGACGGCGCGATGGAGCGGTGGGAACCATGGGCGGAACTCCTCCCTGCGGTGGCCGGATGGCCTCGTCCGCATCCTAGCCATCGCCGCCGGGTCGTCGGGCGGTGTCGCTGCGCACCACGGGTATCATCGGCGCCATGCCAGCGAAGCCGTTCGCCTCATCGGCCGATCTCGCCGAGAAGCGGGCGACCCTCGAGGTCCTCGCGGACGGCGTCGTCGCCTACACGGCGGAGGGCGACCCGAACGTCGGGGCCATCGTCGGGACGCACGGCATCCTCGCCATCGAGGCGCGCGCCACACCGGTCATGGCGACGCGCTGGATCGAGGTCCTCCGTGCCGAGGTCAGCGACCTTCCGTTCGACGACCTCGTGCTCACCCACTACCACGCGGTCCGCACGCTCGGGGCTTCGGCGTTCGGCGCGCGCCGGATCGTCGCGCATGCCAACACCGCGGCCCTGATCGAGGAGCGCGGCATGGAGGACTGGGCGAGCGAGCAGGGCCGCATGCCGCGCCTCTTCACCGGCGCGGAGTCGATCCCGGGGCTCACCCGGCCGACCGAGACGTTCGGCACGACCATGACGATCGACCTCGGCAACCGGGTCGTCGAGCTTCGCCACCTCGGGCGCGGCCACACCTCCGGCGACCTCGTCGTGTGGCTGCCTGACGAGGGGATCTGCTTCGCCGGCGACCTCGTCGAGGCACGGGCGGCGCCGTACATGGGCGACGCGTACCCCGGCGCGTGGTCGACCGATACGCTCGATGCGGTCGCGTCCCTTGGCGCGCGGCAGCTCGTCGGCGGTCGCGGGCCCGTCGTCCGTGATGCGGCGGTCGGGACGGCGATCGAGGACACGCGGGCCTTCGTCGCGACCACGCTCGACCGGGTGCGGACGGTTCGCGACGCGGGCGGCTCCCTGGCCGAGGCGTTCACGGCGGTGCACGACGCCCTTGCGCCGCGCTACGCGGGCTTCCCGATCTTCGACCACACCCTGCCGTTCAACGTCCAGCGCACCTGGGACGAGCTGGACGGCATCGAGCATCCGCGGGTGTGGACGGCCGCCCGCGACCGGGAGGTCTGGGACGCCCTCGCCCGCTGATCCGATCGCGGTCATCGGGGCAGGGGCCGTCGGCCTCACGCTCGCCGGACGGCTCGCCCGGCTCGGCGCGGAGGTCGTCGTGTACGAGGCGGCCGCGTCCGCCCGTCGCGAGGGGTCGAAGGCGATCTGCATGCAGCGCGAGACGCTCGAGACGTGGGAGCGGCTCGGCATCGGCGAGGCCATCACCGCCCGTGGCGTCCAGTGGCAGGTCGGCCGCACGTTCGTGCGCGGGCGGCAGCTGTTCGAGACCCACCTGGCGGCCGGCGATCAGCACTTCCCGCCGTTCGTGAACATCAGCCAGTCCGAGGTGGAGGAGAGGCTCGAGGCGCGCGTCGCCGAGCTCGGGGTCCCGATTCATCGCGGCTACCGGCTCACCGGCCTCGATCCCTCGCCCGACGAGGTCGTCCTCACGTTCGACGCGCCGGCGGGCGCCAGTCGGGCGACGGCCGGCTGGGTGGTCGGCGCCGACGGCGCGCACTCCGCGGTCCGGCACCTGGCCGGAATCGGCTTCCCCGGCGCCACGTTCGTCGACCGCTTCCTCATTGCCGACATCCGCGCCGAGCTGCCGTTCACGCGCGAACGGCACTTCCATTTCGACCCGCCGTGGAACCCGGGCCGGCAGGTCCTGCTCCATCCCCAGCCGGACGGCGTGTGGCGCATCGATTGGCAGGTGCCGCCCGAGACCGATGCCGACGACGAGCGCCGCTCCGGCCGCCTCGAGTCGCGTATCCGTGCGGTCATCGGCGACGCGACCCCGTATGAGCTGGTGTGGCTCACCGGATATCGCTTCAGCCAGCGCCTGGCCGATGCGTTCCGCGTCGATCGCGTGCTCCTCGCCGGCGACGCGGCGCACGTGATGTCGCCGTTCGGCGCGCGCGGCCTCAACTCGGGGGTGGCCGACGCGGAGAACCTGGCGTGGAAGCTGGCGGCCGTCGCCGCGGGCCGAGCCGATGCGGCGCTCCTCGACACGTACGCCTCCGAGCGGCGTGGGGCGGCGGTCGTGAACCTGGCCGCCACCGAGGCCACGATGCGCTTCATGGCGCCGCGCGGCATCGTCCGCCGCACGCTGCGCGACCTCGTCCTGCGGCTGGCCCCCACGTTCGGGTGGGCGCGGCGCCGGGTGAACTCCGGCCGCCTCGCCGAACCGGCTCGCTACGACGCGTCATCGGTCGTGGCGAACGCGGCCGGCCGGGCGGGTGGGGCGCTGCGACCGGGCATGGTGGCGCCGGACGTGTCACTCGAGAGCGGAGGGCGGCTCCACGATCACCTGGGCCTCGGGCCGGTCGTGGTCGTTCCGCGCGGCGCCGACGTGGCGGGTGTCGCCGCCGTGCAGGTCGGACCGGGGTCGGCGTTCGGGAGGGGGCGCGCCTGGCTCCTGCGTGCCGACGGCTACGTCGCGGACGTGGTGCCGCTCGACCGAATCGACGAGCTCGGCCGGTCGACGCCGGCGGTCAGGCGCTCCGGCGCCGCGCCGCCGCGACGAGGCGAATCGCTGCCAGGCTGACGGACGCGGCGAGCAGCGCCATCCCGATGAGGCCGCTGGGGCTGGCCGGCTCGGTCGGCATCGCCACGTCGGGCAGCCCACCGGGCGGTGGGTCGCTGGGTGCCGCCGTTGCCGCGGCCGCCACCACCACGATGCGTCCCGTCATGGTCGGGTGCGGCGTGCAGAGGTAGTCATAGGTGCCGGCGGCGGTGAACGTGAAGCTGAAGGACTCGCCCTGCGCGAGGAGTCCGGAGTCGAACGCGCCGCCCGTGCTCGTGGCCGTGTGCTCGACCGCGTCCTCGTTCGTCCAGGTCACGGTGTCGCCGACGGTGATCGTCAGCGTGGCCGGCGCGAACGCGAAGTCGGCGATGGCGACGGCATGCGTCGCGGCGCGCGCCGCGGACGGAGCGAGGCCCGACAGGCCAAGGACGAGGGCGATGACGGTGATGACGGCAGGGAGCCGGGACGACATGCGGAGACCTTCAGTGCGGGGGCGGGCGCATGGTAGCCGACCTGCTCCGCGCCCCGCACCGATCGATGGTCAGCGGCGCCAGCCTCCCCGCGCGCCGGTGTCGTCCACCGCCGGGAGCGGCCTCCGCGACCTGCCGAGCCCGGGGACGACGGCGACCGCGAATGCCACGAGCCCGAGGCCGATGAGGAGCAGCGGCAGCCACGCCGGCGTCCCCTCGAGCACGGGCAGCGCCAGCGCGGTGTCGGGCTGCGCGGCCGTGCCACCCGCGGCATCGTGCCCACCGGCGGCGGTGCCGTCGTGTCCGCTCGGCGCGGGGGCGGTGCTCGTGATCGGCGCATTCACCGGCGCGGCCGGGGAAGCCACCGTGGATGGGGCGGCTGCTGCCCCGACGGTGAGGGTCGCCGTCATGTCGTCGTGGTAGGCACAGACGTAGCCGACCGATCGCGCCGAGGCGAACGTCATCGTGAACGTCTGGCCCGCATCGAGGTTGCCCGAGTCGAACGAGCCATCCCCGGCCGTCACCGTGTGCGGCCGATCGTCGTCGTTGCGCCAGGTGACGGTGTCACCCGCCGCGATCGTCAGCGTGGCCGGGCTGAACGCGCCGTCGGTGATCGTGACGACGTGCGTCGCCGCCCGCACGGCCGACGGCCGGCCGGCGCCGAGGCCGACGAGCGGCGCCACGACGGCGAGCAGGCCTGCAACCGCGAGTGGCAGGTGCCGGAAGGACCGGTTGGAACGCAGCATGAAGCTTCCCCGTGCGAATGCGTTGATGCCCTGATCGAGCCATCGGCGGCCGAAAAGGTTTCACGACACCGTCGTCCGGGCGTGGGGATGCGCTGTGGACAAGCGCCGCGCCGACGCGCGAATTCGTGGACAACGCCCCTTGCCGTCGGACCGGTCCGCAGGCGACACTGTGGTCGTCCCGAAGGGGCAGCTGGTCGGTCCGAGATCACATCAACGATCGCCGCGGTTCCTTCGGGACGCTTCGTGCGCCCCGTTCGGTCAGAACGCCCAGAGACCGGTCGCGAACCGCCATGCGAAGTAGGCCATCGCCGTCAGCGAAGCCGCCGCCAGCACCCAGCCCACCGCCCGCCACCGGTCCGCGGCGAGCGCGGCCCACGCCATGATGCCGAACAGCACCAGGCTGTAGCGCGGGACGCTCATCACGAAGCCGGTGCCCACGATGAGGAGCCAGTTGCCGGCCATCCACGCCGTCCAGGTCGGCCGAAATCGGAAGGCACCGGCCACCGTCGCCACCAGGCCGAGCGCGGTGAACGCGAGCTCCATCCAGCCGAGCATGAACGCGTCGTCCGGGTCGCGGCGACCGATGCTCTCGACCATGCCGGCAATCCCGACCCACGGCCAGTCGAGCTCCTTGTACCAGTGGTCGTGCTGGATCTCGCGGAAGGCGAAGGGATCGCCGTAGACCGCGACGTTCACGCCGAGGTAGACCAGGAACCCCACACCCGCCGCCCCGATGGCCACAACCTGGGCCGGCCCGACGCGACGCGTCTTCCGCCACTGGAGCCACGCCTCGATCGCCAGGGTGGGGATCAGCACGAGCCCGTTGACGCGGGCCATCCCGGCGAGTGCGCCGAGGGTCGCGGCCGCCCACCATCGCTCCGTTCGGGCGAGCCACAGCGCGCCGAACGAGAGCGCCAGGAAGAGGGCTTCGGTGTAGCCGATGTGGAGGAAGTAGGCGGTCGGGAACACGAGCAGGAACCCCGCCCCCCACAGCCCGACCCGATGACCGAGGTCGGCCGCGATGAGCCGATACGTCACCGGCGCGACCACCAGCGAAGCGGCCGTGGTGACGATGAAGGCAGCGAGGATCGGCTGGCCGAGGACGGCCGTCACCGCTCCGACCAGCCACGGGTAGAGCGGGAAGAAGACGATGTAGAGGTCGAGGTCCCCGGGGTAGACCTGCGAATATCCCGGATAGGTCAGCGTGCCGGGGTCGTTGGCCACGTAGCCCCACACGGCGACATCGGTGTAGTGCGGCGCATCCCAGCGATGCCACGGGGCGAGCAGGTCGCCGAACGATCCCGTCGCCGCCAGCATGCCGAGGATCCCGATGGCGAGGACCGCGACCTTCGCGAGCAGGGTCCAGCCGAGAAGGCGCGCGTCGGTGCGGTCGAGTGTCGGCAGGCGCATGTGCGGCGGAGTGTACGGGCGGCGTTCGCCCGTGTCAGAGGCACGGTTGGACCCGGGCGCCTCGCGCCTGCTAGGATGCGAATCTCCGGTCGGGGCGTGGCGCAGCTTGGTAGCGCGCGTCGTTCGGGACGACGAGGTCGGAGGTTCAAATCCTCTCGCCCCGACCAGCCCAAATCACCCGAAGCTCAGCAGCGCCGCCTCCTGCGCGGCCTCCGCTCCGTTCGTCTAGCCGCGGAGCTCGAAGAGCTCGAGCTCGTCGGGGATGCCGCGCAACCGATGCGAACCGATGGACGCCAGCACTGCCGACGCCTGATCATCCAGCGCGGCGCGGAGCTGCCGGGATGCCACGATCTGCCCGCCGTTGGCGAATGCGCAGATCCGTGAGGCCGTGTTCACCGCGATTCCGACGTAGCCGGTGGCGGTGAGGGTCGGCCGTCCCACGTGGAGGCCGACGCGGACGCGGACCGCGCGACCGTCGGGCCAGGCACCGTTGGCGATGCCGTCGCGCACGGACCGCGCCGTCGCCAGCGCGGCCGCGGGATCGGAGAAGGCGGCGAAGAACTCGTCGGCGCGCGCGTCGACCTCGTGCCCGCCGGCGCGGCGGACGGCCGTGCGGACGAGGCGCCGCACGGCGGTCAGCATCGGTCCATAGCGGTCCTCGAGCTCGGCGAGGTGCCGGGTCGAGTCCTCCACGTCGACGAACAGGAGCGTGACCTGGCCGGTCGGCAGCCGCCGCTCGGGTCGCAGCTCGTGGTCGATGAAGCCGACCGGCACGAGCCGGTGCTTCTTCGCGGCGCGCAGGAGCCGGGAACGCGCCTTGTCGCGGGCGTCCTCGCTCTCGAACTCGATGCGGCTGAAGCGCGCAAGCGCGTTCCGGACGTGGGCCTCGTCGTGGATCGGGAGGAGGCGGCGTCCGGTCGAGTCGATGTAGGCGAACGCGCTCGCGGGGAGCTTCGCCCGCGCGGACGCGCTCAGGCTGGCCATGGCATCGGCATGATCGCAGACATTCCTGCCATCGGCTGTCCGAAATAGGGCGGGGTCGTCAGCGAATCGCCGGCAGGACCTCGCGGCCGAAGACGTCGACGAAGCGCTCCTGGTCGGGCCCGACTTCGTGGAGGTAGACGCGCTCGAACCCGCGCGCCAGGTCCTCGCGGATCCACTGTCGGTGCCGATCGAGGTCCGCGGAGATGCGCACCGCGCCGTCCAGGTCGGCCGGAGTGACGTGCGAGGCGGCCGCGGTGATCTGCGCCGGATGCGCCAGCTCGGTCATCACCGAGTTGGGGAGCGTGTTCTGGCCCCACGCCCCCCAGGCGGCCTCGCGTGCCTCGTTCTCGTCGGGGGCGTAGGCGACGTGGACCTGGAGGAACATCGGCTTGTCCGCCCCGCCGTTGGCGCGGAAGGCGGCGACGATCTCGTCGAGCGTCGCGTCGTCCTGGGCGACCGTGATGAGCGCATCGGCCCAGCCCGCCACCCAGCCCGCGGTCTCCGCGGTGACGGCCGCGCCGACGAGGAGGGGAGGGCGCTCGGGACGCGTCCACAGCGTCGCCTCGGAAACGGTGATCGGACCATCGGCCGAGACCGTCTCGCCGGCCCAGAGCCGGCGCATGATGTCCGCCGCCGCCTCGAGGCGCGCGTTGCGCTCCGGCTTCGACGGCCAGCGCTCGCCGGTGATGTGCTCGTTGAGGCGCTGGCCGGAGCCCACCGCGATCCAGAAGCGGTCCGGATACATCGCCGCCAGCGTGGCCGCGGCCTGCGCGATGATCGCCGGGTGGTAGCGCTGTCCCGGCGCGTTCACGACGCCGAACGACAGGCTCGTCGCCTCGAGCGCGGCCCCGAGCCACGACCAGGCGAACCCCGACTCGCCCTGCGCCTCACTCCATGGCGCCCAGTGATCGGAGCACATGCCGGCGTCGAAGCCAGCGGTCTCGGCCCGCACGACGAGGTCGCGGAGCCGGCCAGGGCCGAACTGCTCGTGGCTGGCGTGGAAGCCGATGATCGGATCGGCCATCACGCGACACCCTCGCGACGTCCGAACCACGCGTAGCCGTACGAGGGCAGCTCGGCGCGCAGCACGCCGTCGACGATCTCGAGGGCATCGGTCTCCGCCGTGCCGAAGATCGAGCGCCACCCATCGGTGCCGGCGTCCTGCGGCAGCCGGACGGTGAAGCGCGACGGCTGGTCGCCGAAATTGTGCACGGCCAGGACGCTCGCCGCGTTCCAGGTGGCGACATGGGCGAGGACCCGCGGATTGCGCGTGCCGAGCACGCGCCACGCGCCCCAGCCGAACTCCGGCCACTCCTTGCGTGTCCGGATCGCGCGCTCCATCCAGTTCAGGAGGGAGTCGCGATCGCGACGCTGTGCCTCGACGTTGAGGACGTGGTAGCCCCAGTCACCGTCCGTCACGAGCGGCCGCGGCAGCGAGCCTTCGTCCGCGGTCGTGAATCCGCCGCCCGGCCGGTCGGCCCACGGCATCGGCGCGCGGACCGCTTCGCGGTCGGCGAGGGCGAGGTTGTCGCCGAGGCCGATCTCCTCGCCGTAGAACAGGACCGGCGTGCCCGGGAGGCTGAAGACGAGGCTGTACGCGAGCTCCAGCCGGCGCCGATCACCGCCGACCATCGAGGCGAAGCGGCGCCGGATGCCGCGGTCGAAGAGCTGCATCGACTTCTTCGGTCCGAATGCGGCGAAGACCTCGTCGCGCTCCGTATCGGACAGCTTGTCGAGGGAGGCCTCGTCGTGGTTCTTGATGAAGTTCGCCCACTGGCTCTCGGGCGGGATCGCGGGCAGCGAGCGGAGCGCATCGGCCGCGGCGGTCGCATCGTGCCGCACGAACGACAGGTAGAGCGCCTGGTTGGTGATGAAGCTGAACAGCATGTGCATCTCATCGCCCTCGGCGCCGAAGAAGTCGGGCAGCTTCTGCAGCGGCTCGTTCGCCTCGGCCAGGAGCATGACGTCGCCCCGCCGGCGGGACGCGAAGTCGGCGATGTCGCGCAGGTAGTCGTGCGGATCCACGGTCGCCGGGTTGTCCTGCCCATCCTGCTCGATCAGGAACGGCACGGCATCGATCCGGAACCCGGACAACCCGAGCTCCAGCCAGAAGCCGATGACC
>DASVFG010000089.1:0-4688 GCA_036380155.1 Candidatus Limnocylindria bacterium | reverse complement strand
CATCCACCTCGTTCCACACACCCACTGGGACCGGGAGTGGTATCGGCCCTTCCAGTCGTTCCGGATGCAGCTCGTCGACCTCGTCGACCGCGTCCTCGACATGCTCGAGGCGGAGCCCGACTTCGCGTTCACCCTCGACGGTCAGCTCGCCACCGTGGACGACTACCTCGAGATCCGGCCCGAGCAGGAGGAGCGCCTCCGTGGCCACGCCCGCTCGGGGCGCCTCGCGATCGGCCCGTGGCAGATCCTCATGGACGAGTTCCTCGTGTCCGGCGAGACCCTGGTCCGCAACCTCGAGCGCGGCTGGAACCGCGCCGACGACTTCGGCGGGCCGATGCAGGTCGGCTACCTGCCCGACATGTTCGGCCACGTCGCGCAGATGCCGCAGCTCCTCCGCCGAGCGGGGCTCGAGGACGCGGTCGTGTGGCGTGGGATCCCGGCCGTCATCGACCGCCACGCGTTCCGCTGGGAGTCCCCCGACGGCTCGTGGGTGCGCGCCGAGTACCTGCCGTCCGGCTACGGCAACGCCGCGAACCTGTTCGCCGTGCCCGAGTCGCTCGACGCCGCGGCCCGGCGGTTCGGCGAGTGGGCACGGCCGTGGTTCGGCAACGACCCGGTGCTTGCCATGTACGGCACCGACCACACCGCGCCCGTGCCGGAGCTGGCCGGGCTCGTGAGCCGGCTCAACGAGGTGCACGCCTCGGCGCGGATGCGGATCTCGACGCTCGCCGAGTACATCGACGCCGCGCCCGACCTCACCGACGCCGATCCGTGTTGGCGCGGCGAGATGCGCTCCGGGGCACGGGCCAACGTCCTCATGGGCGTGGCGAGCGCCCGGATCGACATCAAGCAGGCCGCGGGGCGCGCTGAGCGGCTGCTGGAACGCTACGCGGAACCGCTCAACGCCCTCCACGTGGCTCCCGACGCGTGGCCGACCGCCTTCCTGCGCCTGGCGTGGGGCAAGGTCATCGAGAACTCGGCGCACGACTCCATCTGCGGCTGCAGCATCGACCCCGTCGTGGCGCAGGTCCTCGTCCGCTTCGCCGAGGCGGAGCAGGTCGCCTCGACGCTGGCGCGCCGAGCGGCCGCGGCGGTGGCGCTCGACGTCGCGCGCGGCGCGATCACCGTCCTCAACCCGAGCGCGGCGGCCCGGAGCGGGCTGGTCGAGGCCGAGCTGCTCGTTCCCGAGCACTGGGAGACGGTCGCCCTCGAGGTGGCCGACGGCACGCGCGTCGCGACCCAGGAGCTGGCACGCAAGGAGCCGATCCTGTTCGACGCGGAGATCCTCGGCAGCGAGGTCGAGGACCTGTTCCGCCGCTTCCATGGGCGCGAGGTGTTCGACCACGCGTGGAATGGCTACCGCATCGAGGGCCGCACCATCACGTTCGACGTGGATCGCGATGCGGATCCGGCGTGGCTCGACGTCGACGGTCTCGCGGCCGAGGTGCGTGCCGCCATGACGTCCGCGCCGGAGGACCCATGGCGCATCCGGATCATCGCCAGCGGTCGTCGCACGCTCGCCGCGGACGTCCCGGTCCCCGCCCTGGGTTGGACGGCGGTGCGCGCCGTGGAGGGTCATGGCGACGTGACCGATGGCGTCCGCATGGCGCGCGACGGGCGGACGATGACGAACGGGCTGCTCGCGGTCAACGTGGCTGACGACGGCACCTTCCGGCTCGAGACGGCCGATGGCGTCGTCGCGGAGGGAGTGGGTCGGATCGTCGAGGGCGGCGACGTCGGCGACTCGTACAACTACGGTCCGCCCGGGACCGACGAGATCGTCGCGTCCCCCACCACCACCGCGGTGCACGCCGACCTTCTCGGGCCGGTGCGTGGCCGCCTCGTCGTGCGACGAACCTACGACTGGCCCGCCGGTGCCGATGTGGCCGCATCCACGCGCATTCCATCGTCCGCCGCCACGGAGGTCGTCACCGAGCTCGAGCTCCGCGCCGGGGAGCCGTTCGTCCGGGTATCGGTGGCGTTCGACAACCAGGCCGACGACCATCGCGTCCGGTTCCACGCTCCGCTCCCACGCGTTGCGGAGACGTCATCGTCCGAGGGCCAGTTCGCAGTCGTGGACCGGCCGCTCACCGGGGAGGGCGGCTACCGCGAGGAGCCGATCGGCACGTATCCCGCGCACGGCTGGGTCGACGCGGGCGGGCTCGCCGTGCTGCTCGACCACCTCACCGAGTACGAGGTCCTGCCCGACGGCCGCGAGCTGGCGGTCACGCTCCTCCGTTCGACGGGGCTCATCAGCCGCAACGACCATCCGTACCGCCAAGACCCGGCCGGGCCGGAGATCGCGATCCCGGCGGCGCAGATGCGCGGCCGCTGGCGGATCGGCTTCGCGCTCCTGCCCCACGCCGGCGACTGGCGCGCGGGCCGCGTGGCGGCCGCCGCCGAGCGGTACCGCCACGACCTGCTCGCCTGGCCGGGCAGCGCCGCGGCGGACGCCACGTGGCCGCCCGTGGACGCCGGAACCCCGTCGCTCGAGCTCACCGGCGAGAACGTCGTGCTCACCTCGCTCCGCCGGAGGGACGACGGGTGGCTCGAGGCGCGCATCGTCAACCTTGCGCCGGTCCGGGTCGCGGCGAGCCTGCGCGGGGCGCTCGAGACGGCCCGCGGCGCGGACCTCCGCGGTCAGCCGGGCGAGGCGCTCAGCGTGGACGACGGCACGCTCAGCCTCGACCTCGGCCCGGCCGAGATTCGCACCGTGCAGCTGCGGCGCACGGAGTCATCGCTGGGGCGCGCGGACGTCCTCGACGCCGCAGGGCCTCGCCAGAGCCTTTGAGCGCGGGGTAGGATACCCGGCACTCGCCCACGAACGACTTCGGAGGACCAGCCCGTGGAGCTCGCGCAGCAACTGGCATCGGTTCCGCTCCTCGCGGACCTCGACGATCGCGTCCGGCGACGGCTGGCCGAGGTTGGGAAGCGGCGGACGTACGACGCGGACGACCCGATCGTGAAGGAAGGGTCGACCGGGACGGCGCTCTACATCATCCTGTCCGGCAAGGCTCGCGTGGAGCGCGAGGGCCAGACGATCGGCGAGCTGTCGCCCGGCGAGTTCTTCGGCGAGCTCGCGCTCATCGAGGAGCACCCGCGGACCGCGACCGTGGTGGCCGTCACCGAGACCGACTGCCTCCTGTTCCCGGCATGGGAGTTCACGGCGCTGCTCAAGGAGCATCCCGAGATCGCCGTGCCGATCATGCGCGCCCTCATCGGCCGCCTCCACCGCCGGGAGCATCACGGGGCCTGACGCCCGTCGCCGAGCGATGGCGATCCGCGTCGTTCTCGAGACCACGGCGAAGCGCACGTTCGCGTCCGCCCTCGACTGGCCCGGCTGGGCTCGGAGCGCGAAGACGGAGGACGAGGCGCTCGAGGCACTGCTCGCCTACGGACCGCGCTACGCGCCGATCGCGAAGCGCGCACACGTGGCCTTCACGCTCCCGAAGACGGTCCGCGGCCTCGACGTCACCGAGCGCCTGCCGGGGAGCGGCGGCACGGAGTTCGGCGTCCCCGGCGTCGCCGCGGCCGCCGAGTCGGCCGACCTCACGACGCGAGAGACGAACCGGCTCCTCGCACTCCTCGACGCGGCGTGGGCCACGTTCGACCGAGCGGCCACCGGCGCGAAGGGCACGTCCCTGCGGCTCGGGCCGCGCGGCGGAGGTCGCCAGGTGCCGAAGATGATCGACCACGTCCGGGAGGCCGAGGCCGCCTACCTCCATCAGCTCGGCTGGAAGGTGCCCGGCACGGCGTCCATGGACGAGCTGCGGGAATGGTTCGCCGAGGCCGTGCGGCTGCGGGCCGCCGGTGAGCCGATCCCGGTGCCGAACAAGGTCCGCCACCCCTGGGATCCACGCTACGCCGTGCGGCGTTCCGCGTGGCATGCGCTCGACCACGCGTGGGAGATCGAGGACCGCACGCCCTAGCCGAGGCGAGTGAGGATCGTCTCGCGGTCGAAGATCCAGTTGCCCGCCACGAGCGCGATGCCGATGAGGATCGCCACCACGAGGTCGCCGATGAGCACCTGCTCGGTGCTGAACGTCGCCTGTCCGGAGAAGAAGCCGGCGATCGCCACCCCGATGACCGGCAGGACGATGAAGCCCCCGATCTGCTGGGCCGTCCGCGCGTCGGTCACGCGCGAGCTGATGATGATCCCGAGCAGGACCGACAGCAGGCAGATGAGCGGGACGAGGCTGACCATCGCGATCCGCCACGTGTCGTTGAACACGAGATTCGTGAGCCGCGGATCAGCGATCGCCCCGTTGACGAACCCGTAGAGCAGGTAGACCCCCCATGTCGCGATCACGGCTGGGGTGGCCGAGGCGATCGCCTTGCCGAGGAGGAGCTCACTGACCTCGATCGGCGTCGCCAGCTGCGGCTCGAGGGCGCGCGACGTCTTCTCACCGATGACCGACTGGGTCGCGATCGCCATCGGCACCATGGCCGGGATGAGGAGGAAATAGGCCATGAAGTTGAGGACGATGAATCCCTGGGCAGCGAGCTTCGGCGGCAGGTTCGGGAACATCCGGAGGTAGCCCTCGATCTGATCGAACTGGTCGGGATCGAGCTCGTTGACCTGGATGAAGGCGACGATGCCGGTCGGGATCGACGCGAACACCAGGGCCGGGAAGACGACGGCACCGAGCAGGAGGCGATTGGCGAGGAGGTCGCGAACCTCCTTGGTG
>DASVFG010000088.1:0-2354 GCA_036380155.1 Candidatus Limnocylindria bacterium | reverse complement strand
GGCGGCCAGCCGGTCGAGCTCCTGCTGCGAGTGCGCGAGGAAGACGTAGCCGCATTCGTCGAAGTGCAGGTCGACGCGGGCTCCGAGCCGCTCGCCGACCGTACGGTAGAACGCGAGCGAGTCGCGTGCGAGCACGCAGTTGACGGCGGTCGACCATTGTTGCCGCACTCCTCCGGGCTGCACGCCCGATGCCCCTGCGCCGATGCCGATCTTCTCGTGGACAGTAACGTCGGTGCAGCCACGCTCGAGGAGGTGCCACGCGATCGACAGGCCGGTGATGCCGGCGCCGACGATGGCGATCCGTGCCCGCTCCATGCGCGCAGCACTCTAAGCGGCCGCAACCCGAAGGGCGGTCACCAGAGCGCGCGTCCTGGTCCGGCTACCCGCTCGTGTACCGCGCCGCCTCCTCGGCGCCGCCGGTCGTGTCGCCGGCGCTGTAGGAGTGCGCGCCCGCGCCGGCGAGCCGGCCGGCGTCGACGATCAGGTACTCCTCGCGGATCGGCCGGCCGTCGAACCAGCACTCGAGGATCTCGCGCACCCCGGCCGCGTAGCGCGCCTGCGCCGAGAGGCTCGAGCCGGAGATGTGGGGAGTCATGCCGTGGTGGGGCATCGTCCGCCAGGGGTGGTCCTGCGGCGCGGGCTGCGGGAACCACACGTCGCCCGCGTAGCCGGCCAGCTGCCCGCTCCGGAGGCCCCGCACGACCGCGTCCCGGTCGCAGATCTTGCCGCGCGCCGTGTTCACGAGGTAGGCGCCGCGCTTCATCTTCCCGATCAGCTCGTCGTCGAAGAGATGCTCGGTCTCCGGGTGGAGCGGGGCGTTGATCGTGACGACGTCGCAGGCGGACACGAGCGACTCCGCGTCCGCATGGAAGGTGACGCCGAGCTCCTCCTCGACCTCGGCCGGGATCCGGTGGCGGTCGGTGTAGTGCAGGCCGACGTCGAAGGGCTTCAGCCGGCGGAGCACGGCCGTCCCGATCCGGCCGGCGCCGAACGTCCCCACCTGCATGCCCTCGAGGTCGTACGAGCGGGCGACGCAGTCGGCGATGTTCCAGCCGCCCTGCACGACCCAGCCGTACGACGGGATGTAGTTGCGGACGAGCGCGAGGATCGCCATCACCACGTGCTCGGCGACGCTGATGCTGTTGCAGTAGGTCACCTCGGCGACCGTGACGCCGCGGTCGATCGCTGCCTGGAGGTCGACGTGATCCGAGCCGATGCCCGCCGTGATCGCCAGCTTCAGGTTGGGGGCGCCCTCGATCCGCTCCCGCGTGAGGTAGGCCGGCCAGAACGGCTGGGAGATGACGATGTCGGCGCTCGCCAGGCCGCGCGCGAAGGCCGAGTCGTCGCCGTCCTTGTCGGACGTCACGACGAGCTCGTGACCCGCGGCGGCCAGGAAGTCGCGTAGCCCGAGCTCGCCCGAGACGCTGCCGAGCAGCTCCCCCGGGGTGAAGTCGATCGCCTCCGGCGTCGGCGTCGTCTGGCCGCCGGGATACCTCTCGATTGTCGGGATGTCGTCGCGCGGGTAGTCCCGCGGATAGCCGTCGACGGGGTCGTCGTAGAGCACGCAGAGGACGTTCGCCATGGTTCTTCCCTCCTCGGGATCGAGTCTGCGGCGTGGCACGCCGGAGGCGTTGCTACTGCTTCTTCGCGCGCGGGTCGCCCTTCAGGTAGTGGCCGGTCACCCTCCTGAACGCATCCGACGAGCGCTTGCCGAGCTGCCCGTCCACGCGGACGGCGACGCCGGGGAAGGTGTTCAGGAGCTCCTGCAGCCGTCTCGCCTCCGGCGTGTCCTTCCGGGGCGCGTAGCGGAGGAACGGCCCACGCCGCGGCGGCTCGTCCGTCGTCGACGAGAGCGTGCGGCTGCCGTCGAGGACGGCGACGCCGCGCTCGGCCATTCGGCGCAGCAGCACGGCGGCGCCGCACTGCGCCGAGACGGCGGTCGGCGAGTACTTGCCGTCCGCGACGTACTTGCCCTTGCTGTAGTGGCCGGAGAAGCTCCACAGGTACGGCGAGTGGATCCCGCGTGAGCGGTAGCCGAAGCCGTTGTACCGCTCGAGCTGGTACAGCGTGCCCGGGACCGACCAGTCCGTCCAGCCGCGCAGCTTCAGCTCGACGGCGTCGGCTGCGCTCTCCTCCCACGTGAACGGCGGCGTCCCCGTCGGCGGGCGGCCGGCGGGGACGTGGACGGTGCGTCCGGTGAGGGGGTCGCCGTTGTGCAGGTGGGTGGAGAAGTTGCCGCTCGCCTCGAGCAGGTGGATGAGGCCGACGACGTGCCACGGGACGCCGTGGGGCGCGCCGGCCGCGCTGTACCGGCGCTTGTCGGCGACGAGGCGGACGACGAGCGCATCGACGCT
>DASVFG010000087.1:0-5689 GCA_036380155.1 Candidatus Limnocylindria bacterium | reverse complement strand
GGACTGGTCTGGGCGACCCGCGCCGAGCGCGAGCCGGTCACCGTCCTCCGCCCCGCGGCAGCGGCGATCTGAGGATCCACGCGATGCACTGACCACCCGGATCGGACGCCGCGAACAGCGCGAGCGCCCGTCCCGACCGGCGGCGACCACCAGGGTCGTCCACCGGGAGGGGCGGGCGTTCCGCATTGCCCTCAGCGCGGACCTCGGGCGGCGGCCGCGGCGATCGCCACGCGCGCCGCTTCCACCTCGTTCAGGCGGCTGAACGCATCGCGCTCCACGGACTCGGCCACGGCGCGAACCACCCGTCCCGAGACCGCTGCCGCCACCCGGCGCCCGATCCAGCCGGCGTGGAGGCCGAGAATCCAGCCGAGGACCGCGCTCACGAGGATCGCGGCCGCCAGGAGGAGGAGTGGGACCGGCACGGGTCCGAGGACCGGTGCCTCCACGGTGCCGACCGGGATCCCGGAACCGCCCGCGACGACGAGGATGCCGATCCACGCCGCCGCGAAGATCAGCACCGCCCCGGCGACGAGCTGGAGCGCGCCGATGAGCGACCACAGCAGCGAGCGCGGGATGACGAGGTCGGTGGCCGCCGCCCGCGTCGCCCGGTCGATGACGCGAGCGAGGTCCGCCTCCGCGGTCGGTGTGCCGAGCGCCTCGAGGATCCTGCCGCGGCTGGGAGGTGGCGTGGCCGACGCCGCCTCGACGAGCGCGGCACGCACCGGGTTGAGAACGCGGCCCATCGCCCCGCGCGTGCGCCACGCGGCAAGGAAGGCGCCCGGGTCCGCACGCCGCCGCTCCCGACCGGTCATCTTGCCGGCGAGCGCCAGCCCGCGACCGAGCAGAGACCCGCCCCGCGTCCGCGCTCGCTGGAGGACGGCCTCGCGGACCTGTCGCCCGAGCCCGGGGGCGTCGACGAGCGCAAGCGCCCCGTCGATCGCCTCCTGGACGAGCTCGTCGCGGCGGGCAACCGGCAGGAGCGGCTGGAGGCCGTCGGTGGGGTCGATACCCGCCGCGGTGGCGAGCGCATCGGCCGCCTCCGCACGATCCGCCTCGAGCTTGGCGGCGACGATGACCTTGGCGTGCGCCGCATCGGCCAGGCGAGTGCGGAGCTCGTCGATCCCCTCCCCCGTCGTGGCCGACACGACGTGGATCACCGGCCGCGGGATGCCGTCGGCGACGAGCCGGCGGCGCAGGTCCTCGACGACGGTGGCGCGATCGTCCGGCGCGAGCCGATCGGCCTTGTTGAGGACGAAGCGCAGCCGATCGGCGTGCGGCGCCAGCTCGCGCCAGTAGGCGTGGACGCGGGCGTCGTCGTACTTCTCCGGGTCAACGACCCAGGTGACGGCATCGATGCGGGGCAGGAGCGTATCGACCATGGCGCGATGGGCATCCCGCACCGAGTCCACGTCCGGGAGGTCGAGGATGCAGACATCGGCGAGCGCCCGGTGCTGGTGGGTCAGCGTACGCTCGACCTTGAGCCATTCGAGCAGCCCGCCGAGCTCGAGCAGGCGCGGCGTCGCGACCCACGCGATGGGTGCGTCGGTCGTCGGCCGGATGGCCCGCGCCGGGCTGATCTCCTCGCCAGCGAGCGCGTTGAGCACGGATGACTTCCCGACGCCGGTACCGCCGGCGAGGGCCATGACGTACACCGTCCCGCCGAATCCGCTGCGCCGGCCGATGCGACGTGCGACCTGGCGCGCCTCGGCCGCTTCCGCCTCGAGTCCGATGGATCGGGCCGCCTCGACGGCCGTGCGCAGCCGCGCGACCGCCTCGTCGAGCGGCCCGATCTCGATCATGCGTCGACCGCCCGTGCCGCCTCGCGCGCCGCATCCCGGAGCTCGCGCGCCAGCGCCGGGTCACCGGTGCTCCCGAGCGCGCGGCCATAGCGATCCCGCTCGCCGTCCCATGCCCGGTCCAGGATGGCGGCCAGGTCCTCGCGGGCGCGGCCCACGAACGCGGAGACGTTCGCCTCGCCGAACAGCGCCTCGAGCAGCTTCTGGTTCACGACCGCGGTCGCCGCGGTGATCCCCACCTCGGCACCGGTGAGCCCGCCGGTGTGGACGAAGACGGCGAGCACGGCGCTCGTCCCGACGACGTTCACCCCGAGGCTCGCGGCCTGGGCGAGACCCTTGCGCTGTGTCCCGAGCTCCCGGATGCGATTCGCGATCCCCTCGGCCCACGCCTCGAGGCCCGCGTGCAGCTCCGCCGGCAGCCCGACCGATGCGCGCCACAGGGCCTCGTCCTCCGCGAGCGCCGCCGCACCATACCGATCGGCCGACCAGGCGGTCGCCGTTCGCTGCGCCGCCGAGTCCGCGTGATGAATGGCGAGGGCCACGAGATCGGCGAAGGCCGCCTCGCGGACCTCGGTGGCGGGCGCGGGTGGTCCGGGGACGAAGAGGCTGCGGATCGTCGCCGCGATACGGCCGATCCCCTCGGCGAGGAACCGGGCGACCTGCCCGGCACCGATGAAGTCCTGCCACTGGCGCAGGACCTCGGCCCGCAGGAACGTCCCGCGGCCGAGCTCCTCGCTCAGGGCCGTCCGCGAATGCGCGTATGACCGATGCGCCGCGTCCCGCAGCTCGCCCACGGCGCGCTGCTCCTCGTCGACCTGGCCGGCGACCGCCTCGATCGACTCCGGGACGCCGCGGAGCGCGGCCGCCAGCCCGCGACGTGCCACCGACCGTCGCTCCTCGGCCGAGGCCACGAGCGCGTCGAGCGCAGCGGCGACGGGCGCCACCGCCTCCGGATCGAGGGCATCGATATCGGGCCGCAGGCGTCCCTCGTCGACCGCCACGACCTCGAGCCCACCCCCGCCCGCGACGGCCAGCTCATCGACCTTGCCGCGCTCCAGCAGGGCGCGAAAGTCGCCGATGACCGCCTCGCGGTCCACCGCGTCGGCGGGCAGACGGTTGAGCACCGCGAGCATCGGGACGCCGCGCGCCCGGGCGCGCCCGAGCACCTCCCACGGCACCTGGTCGGCGTAGCGCGTGGCGGTGGTCACGAAGATCACGAGGTCGGCGACCTCGAGGAGGCCGAGCGCGCGCTCGCGGTTCTCGGCCTCGACGCTGTCGAAGTCCGGCGCGTCGACGAGGACGAGGCCGCGGCGTGCGTGGTCGTCCGCGCGCAGCTCGAGTCCGGAGCGCTCCGCCACGGCGCCGATGCGGCCGCCGAGGTCCTCGCGATGGCCGACGGCGATCGGCTGCCGCGTCGTCGGCCGCAGGACGCCCGACGGGCTCACGCGCGCCCCGACGAGCGCGTTGAGCAGGCTCGACTTCCCGCTGCCGGTCGAGCCGAGCAGCACCACGAGCAGCGGGGCGTCGAGGTCCGCGGCACGCGGCAGCAGGTACTCCTCGACATGGCGCCGCAGGTTGTCGGCGCGCGTGCGGCGTTCTTCGCCGGGCGCGGTCGCCACCCGGCTGCGGAGGCCACGAGCGAGTCGCTCGAGCGCCTCTGCCGCGCCGGGCGTGCCCGCGGACTGCCTCGCGTCGTCGTCCATCGCGGTCCACTCTGCACGATGGACGCCGGTTCGTGGCGCCGTTCGGTGCCGGTTCGTGACGCGGCTCGGTACGATGCCCGGGTGGACCGCCCGACGGTGACCCTCCGCCCGCTGACCGATGCGAACCGCGACGCGGTGCTCGCCCTCGCCGTGGCGCCCGAGCAGGAGCGCTTCGTCGGCTCCGTCGCGGGTGCGCTCGAGGACGCGGCGGACTACCCGCACGCCAACCCCTGGTATCGCGTCATCTACGCGGACGACGCACCCGTCGGCTTCGTCATGCTCAGCTGGAACTGCGTTCCGGTGCCCGGCGAGATCATCGGTCCATGGTTTCTCTGGAAGCTCCTCATCGACCACCGTCACCAGGGGCGCGGCTACGGCAGCGCGACCGTCCGGCTGGTTGCGAGCATCGTCCGGGAGGCGGGCGCCACCGAGCTGCTCACCAGCCACGTCGAGGGAGCCGGTGAGCCCCGCCCGTTCTACGAGCGGCTCGGATTCCGACCGACCGGCGAGCGTGACAACGAAGGCGAGCCGATCCTCAGCCTCCCCCTCGTGGAGACGACGCATCGCTCCGCTGCGCGGCGGCAGGACTAGAATCGGCCTCGCACCATCGGCGCCGCGGCTGTGGCGGAACGATGCCGGTTGCCCACGGAGGTTTCGTCCCATGGTCTCGTCCCGAGCAGCGCTCGCTGTCCTCGTGCTCCTCGGCGCCGCCCTCATCGGTCCGGGAGCCGCGCGGCCCGCATCGGCCAACCACAACGGCGTCTACCTGTCGTGGGCGACCGCGTGGTCGGACGGCACCGACCTGCACGTGGCGGGCGAGATCGTGAATGCCACCAACAATCGGCGGCAGGCAGTCAAGGTCGACGTCGAGTACTTCAACAGCGACGATGACCTCATCGGGACCGGGACCACATTCACCGTGCTCGACAATCTCGCGCCGCACAGCGCGTCGCCGTTCCGCATCGACCAGCCGACGATCGCGGACTTCGACCACTTCCACGTCGAGGTGAGCTCGCTTGCGGCCACCTCCTGGCCGATCTCGGTCATCGACATCACCTACGGCGCGCCGTTCACCGATGGGCTCCTCGTCCGGCACTTCCCCGGCGAGATCACCAACCTGGGCTCCACGGCGATCACGAACTGGGAAGTCGGGCTGACCCTGTTCAACGGCGCGAACGTCATCAACACCGCCGCGCTCGGGCCGACCGCCGATACGATCGATCCCGGCGAGACGGTCGCCTTCGACATCGAGCTCGCCGATCACTACGCCAGCGCCACCCACCACCGATTCACCTCCCAGGCGGCGGTCGTCGGCGGCGGGTACGCGACGAGCTGGGACAACTACTTCACCGACCTCGGCGGCACGAGCTTCCGCGACGACGTGCTGTGGGTCGCCGAGGCCGGCATCACGAGCGGCTGCGCGCCGGCGCTCTACTGCCCCACCCAGGGCGTGACCCGCGGCCAGATGGCCTCGTTCCTGTCGCGCGCGCTCGACCTGCCGTCGACCGCCACGGACTTCTTCACCGATGACGAGACCTCGACCCACGAGACGGCGATCAACCGGGTCGCCGCCGCCGGGATCGCGAGCGGCTGCACGGCGACGACGTTCTGCCCCGGCCGTGCGGTGACGCGCGGTGAGATGGCGACGTTCCTGTCGCGGGCGCTCGACCTGCCGGGCACGGCGACCGACTACTTCACCGATGACGAGGGCTCCACCCACGAGACGGCGATCAACCGCGTCCGCGCGGCGGGCATCGCATCGGGCTGCACGACGACGACGTTCTGCCCGAACACGCCGGTCACCCGCGGCCAGATGGCAGCCTTCCTCCACCGCGCCTTCGACTGACCCGCCGTCTCCGTCCGCGTCCGTCGGCGGGCCGTCCTCGAGTCGCCATTCGGCAACGTGGTTGACCGTAGGCGCGGCTGAGGGCGCGTTGGGCACCTCGCGACACAGGTTTGCGTAGATTCCAGCGGCCCGTGGAGGTGGTCGCCGGCCCTAGCGTCAACGAGGTTGACGGGTGGCGACATGTGGCTCTCCCGAGGGCACAATGCAGGGACCTGGCGACGAGCTGGTCGTCGCATCGCGGAGGAGGTACGACCGATGTCCGACGACGCTGCCCTTCCCCCGTCGCCGACCCCGGTGACGCCGATCACGCGGCTCGACGATCCGCGCGCGCTGCAGATCCTGTC
>DASVFG010000086.1:0-7297 GCA_036380155.1 Candidatus Limnocylindria bacterium | reverse complement strand
ACCACGATCCCGCGCGAGCGCCAGGACCGGGGCCAGGTCGTCGAGGATCCCAGTGGTGGGTCGACCGGTCAGCCAAGCGGCCTCGGCCACGCCCGCGATCGCCGGCCACGTGCGTTGCAGGTCGCCGCTTGCCTCCGCGATGCGCCAGGCATCGGACAACGGGTCGTCCGCCGCGGGCGTACCGCGTCGCGCTCGGGTGCGACCGCGCGCGCAGAGGGCGACCATCGGAGAGATGGGCGAGGCCTCGGCCCCGCCGATTGCCGCGGTGGCCAGCGCGTCGGCCTCGTCCCAGCGCCCCTGCTCGAAGCGGATGCGGGCGAGCCATGCCATGGCGTAGTGCCGCGTCAGCTCGAGCTCGTGGGCGGCGCCGTACTCGACGGCGTCCTCGAGCGCGGGGACGGCGAGGTCGTAGCGCCGAATCTCGCCGAGGCCGGATCCGAGGTTCGAATACATGCCGGCCACCCCGCGCCGGTTGCCGAGCGCCTCGGCTTCCGCGCCGGAGCGTCGGAGGTCGTCCACGCCCTCGAGGTCCTCACGACCCACGATGCGCGCCGCACCGAGGGCGTTCAGCGCGAGGGAGAGCGCGCCCCGCTGCTCGTGTCGCTCCGCGAGGCCGATGGCTCGACGCGACCAGGTCGCGGCATCCTCGGTTCGACGGTCCAGCATCGCAAGATAGCCGCCGATGGCGAACGCCTCGGCCACTCGCGGGTCGTCCTCCTCCGCCTCGAGCGCGTGGACGACGCGGTCGATGAGCGCGTATCCCTCGACGGAGCGACCGGCCGTCCACACGGCCCGAGCCAGCTGGGCGCGCGTCGTCCATGCGGCAACGCGATCGCCGGCGGCCTCGTAGCGCGCCACCGCTTCCTCGAGCACCTCGACGGCACGCGTTGCCTGGTCGACGAGCGACAGCACCTCGGCATAGCTCGCGAGAAGCGCGGCGCCCTCGGCCGGCGCAAGGCGATCGACGTGCCGCACCGCGCGCTCGTAGTGGGCAGCCGCCTCGCGGTTCGCGCTCGACCGCGCCGCGCGTTCGGCGGCGGCGGTCGACCAGCGGAGCCCAGCTGCCGGGTCGTCGATCGCCGCGGCGTGGTGCGCGAGGCGCGCCGGGTCGGTGTCGGGATCGGCGGCGAGCGCCTCGAGGAGGCGCCGATGCAGGTCCGCCGCACGTTCCGCGCCGAGGCCGTCCTCGACCGCGCGGCGGGCCAGCTCGTGACGAATCCGCAGGCCGGCGCCGTCGTCCACGAGGACCGCCGCACGCAATGCCTCGTCCACGGCGCGGTCGTCCTGGCCCAGCTGGCGAAGGAGGCGCCGGCCGAATGAGCCGGGCTCGACGGACACGAGCTCGACGATGGCGCGCGACCGCTCCGGCAACCGTCCGACGCGGGCGAGGACGGCGTCGCGGACACTGCGGGGGACGGTCGCGCCGGGCTGCGCCAGGACCTCGGTGACGTAGAACGGGTTGCCGCCCGTGACGCGGTGCAGCTCGTCCGGATCCACGTCGTGGCCGGCCGCCAGCTGGCGTACCGCGGCCTCGGTGAGCGGTTCGAGCCTTACGCGCAGCCATCCCGACGTCGCGAGGTCGCCGAGAACCGCCCGGACCGGATGGCCGAGCCCGACCTCGTCGTCGCGGAGCGTCACCACCAGCACGGACGGCGTGGTGGCCATCCGCCGACCGACGAAGCGCACGAGGTCGAGCGTCGCCTCGTCGGCCCAGTGCAGGTCCTCGATGATCGCCAGGCTCGGTGTGGCGAGATCAGCGAGGAGCCCCTCGAATACCTCGTGCGCCCGCCCGCCCGCAAGGAGCCCGTCCCGCGCGGCAGTCGCCCCTCGTGCGGCCATGTCGTGCACCGGTCCGAGCGGGCGGGGTGTGGCAAGCGCATCGCACGCGCCCCACAGGACGCGCAGCCCGGTCGCCGGTGCGCGGGCGGCGAGCGCGCGGAGAACGGACGTCTTGCCGATCCCGGACTCGCCCTCGACCACCACGACGTGCCCACCGGCCGGCGCAGCGTCGCGGAGCCGCGCCACGAGGTCGTCGAGGAGCTCCTGGCGCTCGAGCAGTTCCACGCGGCGAGTGTAGGCGCGCCCCGCCTCGCATGGCTGACGCCGGCAGGTCCGCGGAGTATCGTGGGCGGCACCGAACGAGCAGCACAGAAACGAGGGTCACCGATGACGCACGTCGCAGAGCCTCCGGTCGCCGGTGGCGGCGACGCGGCCGGCACCGAGCGGGTCAGCCACTGGATCAATGGTGGCCGCGTTGCCGGCACGAGCGGCCGCAGCGGCCCGGTCTATAACCCGGCCACCGGCCAGGTTGCGCGCGAGGTCGACTTCGCCTCGGTCGAGGAGGTCGATGCCGCTGTCGCCGCCGCGAGGGCGGCGTTTCCCGCGTGGCGCGCGACGAGCATCAGCCGGCGCACCGAGATCCTGTTCCGCATCCGCAACCTCGTCGACCAGCACCGTGAGGAGATCGCCGCCCACCTGACCCGTGAGCACGGCAAGGTGCGCACCGACGCCCTGGGCGAGGTCGCGCGCGGCCTCGAGAACCTCGAGTTCGCGACCGGCATCCCGCACCTGCTCAAGGGCGGGTTCACCGAACAGGCCGCGACCGGGATCGACGTCTATCAGATCCGCCAGCCGCTCGGCGTGGTGGCCGGCATCACGCCATTCAACTTTCCGGCCATGGTGCCGATGTGGATGTTCGGCAACGCCATCGCCTGCGGCAACACGTTCGTCCTCAAGCCCTCGGAGAAGGACCCGTCCGCATCGGTCTACCTCGCCGAGCTGTGGAAGGAGGCCGGGCTGCCGGATGGCGTGTTCAACGTCGTGCACGGCGACAAGGTCGCGGTCGACCGCATCCTCGAGCACCCCGACATCAGCGCAGTGAGCTTCGTCGGCTCCACGCCGATCGCGCGCTACATCTCGGAGACCGGCACGAAGCACGGCAAGCGCGTCCAGGCCCTCGGCGGCGCGAAGAACCACATGATCGTCCTGCCCGACGCGGACATCGAGATGGCCGCCGATGCCGCCGTCTCGGCCGCCTACGGCTCGGCCGGCGAACGGTGCATGGCGATCAGCGTGGTCGTGGCGGTCGGCGACGTCGCGGACCCGCTCGTCGATGCCATCGAGGCGCGGCTGCCGAAGATCCAGATCGGTCCCGGCCACGAGGAGGGCTCGGAGATGGGGCCGCTCATCACGAGGGAGCATCGCGACAAGGTCGCCTCGTACCTGGACTCGGGCGTCTCGCAGGGAGCCACCCTGCGGGCCGATGGACGCCAGCACGTGCTCTACGACGAGTCCGATGGCTTCTTCCTCGGCGTCTCGCTCCTCGACAACGTCACGCCCGAGATGGAGTGCTACCGCAACGAGATCTTCGGGCCGGTCCTCGAGATCGTCCGCGCGCCGGACTACCCCGAGGCCCTGCGGATCGTGAACGACAACGAGTACGGCAACGGCACCGCGATCTTCACCCGAGACGGCGGTGCCGCACGCCAGTACCAGTTCGACGTCAACGTCGGCATGGTCGGCATCAACGTCCCGATCCCGGTGCCCGTGGCGTACTACAGCTTCGGCGGCTGGAAGGCGTCGCTGTTCGGCGACCTTCACATGTACGGCCCGGAGGGGATCCAGTTCTACACGCGCGCGAAGGTCGTCACCGCCCGCTGGCCCGACCCGGGCAGCTCATCGGTCGACCTCGGCTTCCCGCGCACCCGCTGACCGACAGACGGAGGACACCCTGACGTGCAGATCGCCCGCACCGCCCACCTCGTGCTGGCCTGGCTCCTCGTGGCCGGCCTCGTCGTCCAGATCTTCCTCGCCGGCATGGGGGTCTTCGCCGGCGCCTCGAACTTCGCAACGCACCGTGACTGGGGCTACCTGCTCGAGGCGTTCCCGTTCTTCATGGGCGTCGCGGCGTTCATCGGCCGTCTCGGCCGTCGCCAGGTCTGGCTCGCGTTCGGGATCTTCGGGCTCTTCCTCCTCCAGTCGATCCTGCTCCTCGCCCGCGACAGCACCCCGGCGATCGCCGCGCTGCACCCCGTGAACGGCTTCCTCATCGCGTGGCTGGCGATCATGGTCGCTCGCGAGGCGTGGGCCCGACGGCAGGCCGGCGACGCGACGGTCGACGCCCCGGTGCCGACGGGCTCCGCGACCGCCTGATCCGCGAATCGGTCGGGCATCGGGCAGAATGGCCGCGATGACCGATCGATTCGAGACGCGAACCGTCCACGCCGGCGCGGAGCCCGATCCGCACACCGGCGCCGTGGTGCCCGCCATCCAGATGAGCACCACGTTCAAGCAGGATGGCGTCGGCGGGCTGCGCGGGGGGTTCGAGTACGGGCGCTCCGGCAACCCGACGCGGCTCGCGCTCGAGGCCGCCATCGCCGATCTCGAGGGCGCCCCGCACGGCTTCGCGTATGCCTCGGGTCTCGCCGCCACCCAGAACCTGCTCTACCTGCTCGACCCGGGCGACCGCCTCCTCATGAGCGACGACGTCTACGGCGGCACGTGGCGCCTGGCCGACAAGGTCTGGCGTCGGTACGGCATCCAGACCGATGCGCTCGACCTCCGTGACCTCGACGCCGTGGCCGCCGCCTTCGCGGCCGAGCGTCCGCCGCGGATGGTCTGGATCGAGACGCCGTCCAACCCGCTCCTGAAGATCGTCGACATCAGCGCCGTCGCGCGCCTTGCCGCCGTGGCTGGAGCGATCACCGTCGTCGACAACACGTTCGCCACGCCCTACCTCCAGCAGCCGCTCACCCTCGGGGCGGACCTGACGCTCCACTCGGCGACGAAGTACCTCGGTGGTCACTCCGACGTCATCGGCGGCCTCGTCGCGACCCGGTCCGACGAGCTCGCCGAGCGGCTGCGGTTCCACCAGAACGCCGCCGGGGCGGTGCCGAGCCCGTTCGACTGCTTCCTCGTCATGCGCGGCCTGCGGACGCTCGCCGTGCGGATGGAGCGGGCGAGCGCGAACGCGGCATTGCTCGCCGGGTGGCTTGCCGGCCGTCCCGAGGTCGAGCGCGTCCACTACCCCGGGCTGCCCGATCATCCGGCCGCAGAGCTCGTCGGACGCCAGATGCTCCTGCCCGGCGCGATGCTCAGCTTCGAGGTACGAGGTGGCGAGGAAGCCGCGCGGCGACTGGCCGGGGCAGCGCGGCTCTTCACCCTGGCCGAGTCGCTGGGCGCGGTCGAGTCGCTCATCGAGCTGCCCGCGCCGATGACGCATGCGTCGGTCGCCGACTCGCCCCTCGCCGTGCCTGCCTCGCTCGTGCGGCTGTCGGTCGGCATCGAGCACGTCGACGACCTGCGCGCGGACCTCGAGCGCGCCCTCGCCGCGGTGAACGCCCCGGCATGACCGGCACGCCGAACGTCCCGCGCGAGGACGGCCCCACCGAGCTGGTCGAGGGCGCCGAGGGCGAGATGATCGAGCGGCTGTCGGGTGGGACGGCGACCGTCCTGCTCGTCTGGCTCATCGGCGTCGGCGCCCTCTCCACGCTGCTCGCGGCGTGGCTCTGGATCTGGGTCTTCACCGGCGAGCGCCTCGGCCTGTCGGCGCTGTTCGGGGGGTTCGGCTTCTACACCGCGCTCGCCGGCGCGTCGGGCCCGTGCGTGCTCTGGCTCGCCGGCCGGGCGCAGGGCCACTCGCTGGGCTGGTTCTCCTGGACCGCCGCGCGGATCGCGCTGGTGATGGTCGCGATCATCACGGTGCTCATCATCGTCACCACGCTCGTCATGGCCGCCGCGGTGCCGGGACCGGCCATCATCCCGGCGGCCGTGGCCATGGTGATCGCCGCGGTCGCCCTGTCGCAGATCTGGGCGGTGGCGACGTGGGCGGCCGATCGGTGGATCGCTCGGGCTCGCCTCGACGGGGCAGCGGACGAGGGCGGCCCTCAGACCTCGTAGGTGCGGGACGGCTGGGCGAGGTCGATGCGCCCGTCGAACGTCTCGCGTGCCGCCGTCAGCGCCCAGTCGCCGCCGCCGTTCACCGGCAGATGGGTGAGGACCAGCGCGCCGGCGCCTCCGTCGCGCGCCGCAGCGCCGGCTTCGCCCGGGGTGAGATGGCCGCGCCGCTCGGGCGGCTGGGCGTCCTCGTCGAGCGAGGTGAGCGTCGCTTCGCTCAAGAGGAGGTCGGCGCCGTCGGCGATGTCGGCGAGGCCGTCGCACGGCCCGGTGTCGGCGGTGTACGAGAGGACCCGGCCGTCGCCCTCGATGCGGAATCCCCAGCACGGGATGTAGTGCGCGGTCTCGATCGGGGTGAGGCGGATGCCGCCGTACCCGAACTCCGAGGTCCCGTCGTGCTCCGCCAGGCGGAACGTGTCCTCGAAGTGGCGGGCGTTCCCCACGCCGCGCGCGAGGTCGAGCGTCTGGTCGGCCGAGCCGGGTGGGAGCACGACTCGCAGCCGCTGATCCTTCGGCATGGCGCGCCACGGATAGACGTAGCGCAGCGTCACGAGGTCGAGCATGTGGTCGGCGTGCATGTGGCTCACCACCACCGCGTCGAGCTCATCGGGGTGATGGCGCTGTCGCAGCTGGGCGACGACGCCCGGACCGATGTCGACCAGCACGCGCGAGCCGCCACCCTCGACGAGGTAGCCGGCGCAGGCCTCGCCCGGGTTCGGCGAGGCGGGCGAGCGCCCGAGGACGGTGAGCTGCATCGGTCAGGTCTCGTGTGGAGCGACGGTCGGATGGGGTGGCCGGGCGCGGTGCCCGTGCGATCCTGCCACGAACCGGGGGCGCGCGGCGAACGGAATCGCGCCCCGGCGCGCGTCCATCGCCCGGCGGCAGGCCCGCAAGCTAGCGGCGCTCGATCGGGACGTACGCCCGTTCGGCCGATCCGACGTAGACCTGGCGCGGCCGGCCGAGCCGGCTCTCCGGTGACGCCATCATCTCGCGCCACTGCGCGATCCAGCCCGGCAGCCGGCCGATGGCGAAGGAGTTCGTGAACATGTTCTTCGGGAACCCGACCGCGCGGTAGATGAGCCCCGAGTAGAAGTCGACGTTCGGGTACAGCTTGCGGCTGACGAAGTACTCGTCGTGGAGCGCCACGTCCTCGAGACGCTGCGCCACCTCGAACAGCGCGTCGTCGGCGCCGGTGGCGGCCAGGACCCGCTCGGCGGCGCGCTTGATGATCGTCGCCCGCGGGTCGAAGTTCTTGTAGACACGATGGCCGAATCCGGAGAGGCGGAAGCTGTCGTTCGGGTCCTTCGCCTTGTCGACCCACTTCTGGACGTTGCCGCCGTCCTCGACGATTCGC
This sequence comes from Candidatus Limnocylindria bacterium, assembly GCA_036380155.1. Lineage (GTDB taxonomy): Bacteria > Chloroflexota > Limnocylindria > QHBO01 > QHBO01 > JACDBZ01. The sequence continues at coordinate 48 of DASVFG010000086.1, read as the reverse complement.
TCCAGGGTGTTGATGACCGCCTCGTTGGCGCCGCCGTGGAGCGGGCCC
>DASVFG010000085.1:0-9317 GCA_036380155.1 Candidatus Limnocylindria bacterium | reverse complement strand
GCTCAACGTGAACACCGACCTCGCCTGGTTCGACGAGATGATCCCGTGCGGGATCGCCGGCAAGGGCGTCACCTCCCTGGCACGCGAGCTCGACCGTCCGGTGCCGATGGAGGATGTCGAGGCGGAGCTCGCCGCCGCCCTGGCCCGCCACCTCGGCCTTCGCCTGGTGGCCGGCCTCCCCGAGACGGTCGGCCCCGCCGGCGGGCGCGAGCAATGACCGACGAGCTCGTCGAGCGCACGATCGCACCGGCTCGGGATCCCGGCCACGGGGTGCGGATGGAGCTCGGCGTGTTCGGGCCGTGGCAGACGAACACGTACCTCGTCTGGGACGGCCGCTCGACCGATGCGCTCGTCCTCGACCCGGGCATGGGCGCGGCCGAGCCGATCGTGGCCCGGGCCGAGGCGAACGGCCTGCGCGTCCACCTCATCGCGAACTCGCACGGCCACATCGACCATATCTTCGACAACGCGCCGCTCATGGACGCGACCGAGGCACCGCTCGCCATCCATCCCGACGACGCCTATCGGCTCGATGGACGAAACTCGTACGGCTTCGAGCTTCGGTCGGTGACCGCCACCGTCGACCTGCGCGAGGGCGAGCAGGTCCGCGTCGGCGATCTCGTGCTCGACGTGCTCCACACGCCGGGCCACACCGAGGGATCGGTCTGCCTCTACGAGGAACGGCTCGGGCTGCTGTTGTCCGGGGACACGCTGTTCGCCGGTGCGTTCGGTCGCGTCGACTTCCCCGGCGGCGACGAGGGACAGATGATCGCGTCGCTCGGAAGGCTGGCGCGCGAGATCCCGGCCGGCGTGCGCGTGCTCCCCGGCCACGGGGCGGAGACGACGATCGGCCGCGAGGTGCCCTGGATCGAGCGTGTCGTGGCGACGGGACGGCTCGCCGTCGGATGAGCGAGCCGGTGAGCGACGCGAAGGCGGCCATGCTGCGCGGCGACCTCTACATCGCCGATGACCCGGAGCTGGCGCGCGACAGCATCCGCTGCGACCGGCTGCTGGCCGCGTACAACGCGACCCGCGCCGACGAGGGTGACGAGCGACGACGGATTCTCGGCCAGCTGCTCGGCAGCGTCGGCGAGCGCGTCGCCATCCGCCCGCCGCTCTTCATGGACTACGGCTACCAGACCACGATCGGGCCGGGCACGTTCATCAACTTCGGGGCGGTCATCCTCGACGTCGGCCGCGTGACGATCGGCGCTGACGTCCAGATCGGTCCGAACGTGCAGCTCCTGACGCCGACCCACCCGCTCGACCCGGGCATCCGCCGCCGGGCACTCGAGGCGCAGCGGCCGATCACGATCGAGGACAACGTATGGCTCGGCGGCGGCGTGATCGTCTGCCCGGGCGTCACGATCGGCCGCGACACGGTGGTCGGCGCCGGTGCCGTCGTCACCCGCGACCTGCCGCCGGGCGTCCTCGCCGTCGGCAACCCGGCACGCGTCGTGCGCCGGCTGGACGATCCGACCGATTCCTGAACCGACCGAGGAGGACTTCCGACCGATGGCGAACCTGCGCATCACCCGTCTCGGGCACGGCGGCGTGCTCTACCGCTCCCCGAACGACGCCTGGGTCTGGGTGGACCGCTGGACCGGCGCGCCGAACTACGCCGATGCGTACCGCAGCGCCGAGCAGGTGAGCGTTGTCGCACCGACCCATGGCCACTTCGATCACGTGGGTGACGATCTGGCGGACCTGCTCGAGCTGGCGAGGGTCGACGGCGCGGTGGTGGTGTGCAGCCATGAGATGAGCGTCCAGCTCGGCGGCGCCGGGATCGAAGCGGTCGGCATGAACAAGGGCGGCCGGTTCGAGGCGGCCGGCATCGGCTTCACCATGGTCCACGCCGAGCACTCCGGCGGCGCCACGCTCACGACCGATGCGGGCCAGGTGACCCGCGAGCTCGGGTCATGGGGCTGGATCCTCGACTTCGAGGACGGCACCACCGTCTATCACTCCGGCGACACGGACGTGTTCGGCGACATGCGGCTCATCGGCGAGCGCTACCACCCCGAGATCGCCGTCCTGCCGATCGGTGGGCACTACACGATGGGACCCGATGGCGCTGGCCTCGCGCTCGACATGGTCGGCGCGTCCACCGTCATCCCCGTCCACTACGCGACGTTCCCCGCGCTGGCCGGCACGCCGGAGCAGCTCCGCGACCACACCTCCGCCGAGGTCGTCGCGCTCGAGCCCGGGGACACGTGGGAGGCGCAGCCCTAGCCGCGCCGCCCGAGGTAGCTCACATCGAACGGGCGAGGGGCGAAACCGAAGGCTCGCTCGAACGCGTCGATCTCGGTCGCGTTCGGCCGGCCGAGCGACTGGATCTGGTCGTGGCTGACCGGGAAGATCGGCAGGACCCGATCGGTGACCGACGTGAGGGCGCTGATGAGCGGAATCGGCATCCCGAGCTTGATGCGGTGCATCCCGGTGGCCCGCATCACCGCGTCGACAATCCCGCGATAGGTGATGTGCTCGGGTCCGCCGAGCTCGAGCACCTCGCCGGCGCGGCCGGGTTCCGCCACGAGCTTCGACACGCCGCGAGCAAGGTCATCCACGGCGAGGGGCTGGAACGTGGCGTCACCCTTGCCGGGGATCGCAACGACGCCAGGTGACCACCACTTCAGCGTGGTCTGCACGAGGCTGAAGAAGCCGTCGCCGGGGCCGAACAGGAGCGACGGTCGCAGGACCGTCCAGTCGAGCCCGCTCGCGCGCACCGCCTCCTCCCCACGCCACTTGCTCGACAGGTAGCCGAGGCGACGGTCGCCGATGACGCCGAGCGCCGAGAGATGGACGAAGCGACGGATCCCGGCCCGTTCGGCGGCGGCCACCGTGTGCTGCGTGCCGCGCACGTTCACGTCCTCGAACCGCAGCCCATGGGTCTCGCGCGGGATGGCCACGAGGTGCACGACCGCGTCCGCGCCGGCGAGCGCCTCGTCCAGCCCCGCGCCGGAGACGACGTCGGCCGCCCGGGTCGTGACGGTGGCCGGCCATTCCCGGCGGCGGGTGCCCTTGCGCGACACGGCGATCACGCGGTGGCCGTCCTCGGCGAGCTGGCGAACGACGTTGCCACCCACGAACCCCGTCGCGCCGACGACGGCGACGGTGATCGGATCTGCCTGGACCATGACACCCTCCACGTGCGGTCGCCAACCCTGGCGCCGATTTCATGCTACTCCGGTTGCGCACGTTTTGCTCGTGCGACATCTGGTACGGTCGAACCGATGCCCCCGATCACCGCGCCGCACGGCATGGTGGCCACGCCCCATCCGTTGGCCACCGCCGCCGGCCTCGAGGCCCTCCGCGCCGGCGGGACGGCGATGGACGCGGCCGTCGCCGCGAACGCGATGCTGGCGGTCGTCTACTGCTCGTCGTGCGGCATCGGAGGCGATGCGTTCGCGCTGATCTGGGACCCAGCCGAGCGACAGCTGCACGGCTTCAACGGAAGCGGCCGCTCCCCCGCCGGGCTGACGATCGACCGCGTCCGCGCGGACGGCCACGACACGATGCCGCCGAAGGGTCCGCTCACCATCACGGTGCCGGGTGCCGTTGACGCGTGGGCGCAGCTCCTCGAGCGGTTCGGTCGCCACTCGCTGGCCGATGCGGTCCTGCCGGCCGCCGACGTCGCCGACAACGGCTATGAGCTGACCGCCCTGACCGCGCGCTCCATCCGCAGCTCACTCGACGGCTTCGATGCGGCGGCGCGGGCGGTCTTCGGTCGCGCCGGAGGGGAAGGCGATCGATTCCGGCAGCCCCTGCTGGCGGCCACGCTGCGGGCGATCGCCGACGGCGGGCGCGAGGCGTACTACGCGGGGCCGATCGGCGCGGAGATCGCCCGGGCCGTCGAAGCCGCCGGCGGCGCGATGCGTCCCGAGGATCTCGCCGAGCATCGCGGCGACTGGGTCGAGCCGATCTCGACGGCGTACCACGGAGTCGAGGTCGCGACGATCCCGCCGAACTCGCAGGGGATCACGGCCCTCATCGGCCTTCGGGTCCTCGAACAGCTCGAGGCAGACGGCTGGTCCGTGGGCGAGCCGATGAGCGCGGCGCGCATCCACGCCCAGGTCGAGGCGATCAAGGTCGCGTGGAGCGAGCGGGACCGCGGCGTCGCCGATCCCGCGCGGGAGCTCCCGGATCCCGGGTCGCTCCTTGCCGATGCCCACGTCCGCGAGCTCGCCTCCCGCCTCTCTGCCGATCGCGCACAGCGATTCGTCCCGACCACGCCACGTGGTGGCGGCACCGTCTACCTCTGCGCGGCCGATGCCGACGGCATGCTCGTCAGCCTCATCGAGTCGAACTACATGGGCTTCGGATCGGGCGTCATGGGCGGCTCGACCGGGATCATGCTCCAGAACCGTGGCGCGTACTTCTCCCTCGATCCATCGCACCCGAACGCCCTCGTGCCGCGGTCACGGACGCTCCACACGCTCATGCCCGGCATGCTGCTCCGCGACGGCGTGGCCGAGACGGCGCTCGGCGCGATGGGCGGCGATGGACAGCCACAGACGATGGTCCAGCTCGTCACCGGGCTCGTCGATGACGGCCTCGACCCGCAGGCGGTGATCGACCGCCCGCGCTGGGTCGCGCAGACCGATGCGCCGTTTGAGCCCCTCGGGCCGCTCAGCATCGAGTCGGATGGCGTCGACGACGCGACCGTCGACGCGCTGCGCTCGCTCGGCCACCCGGTCGAGCTCGTCGAGCCCCGCACGCCACTCATGGGCTGGGCACAGGCGATCCGTCGCCGGCCCGACGGGTCGTACGAGGGCGGTGCCGATCCACGCGCGGACTCGCTGGCGGCGGGCATCTGAGGGATCCGCGGTCGGCGTCGGTGGGTCGCCATCGAGAAATCGGGTAGGCGCCTGAGTTTCGCGGTCGGGCCGGTGTCGCCATCGGGCAACCAGGTTGCCGTTTGAGGCTCTCCAGGTCCCGGTGTCGCCGCCTGGCAATGCGGTTGACCTTGGGCGCGTCGCGGCCGTCTGAGTCGTGCCCCGAGGGCCGCTCCCACGCTCAGCCCTCGGCCCCGCGGCGCGGACGACGGCGAGTGCGCGCGGCTACGGTCAACGTGGTTGTCGGTTGGCGACCCCGCGCGACGCCAAGGACGACGGCCCCGAGATCACGTCACCGCTGACGATCGGCCCACGCGCGCCCCGAGGAGCGTCCCCGCCGCGCCGGCCAGCGCAATGGCGGCCGACACGACGAACGCCGCCGGAAACCCCTGCGCCGCGGCGACCAGGCCGGCGATGAACGGCCCGCCACTGAAGCCCAGGTCGATGAAGATCGTCGCCGTACCCGACGCAAGACCCCGCTCCGCCGGCGCCACGTTGGCGAACGTGGCCGCGAACAGCGCGGGCGTCATGAACGCCACCCCCGCCGCCACGGCGACCGTGCCGGCCAGCATGCCCGCGTAGCCGGAGACCGTGGCGATCGCCACCAGACCGACGCCGATGAGGCCCAGCGAGGCTGCCCCGAGGCGCATCGGCGGCAACCGGTCCGGCAGCCACGCGAACAGGACGCGCAGACCGACCACGACGCCGCCGAAGACGAGGAAGGTGACGCTCCACGCGTCGATGCCCATCGACTCCGCGTGCTTGCCCGCCAGCAGGAGATAGCCGCTCATCGCCGCGACGCCGCTGAAGAGCGCAAGGCCCGGTCCGATCGCCGCGCGATGGATGAACCCCGCCGCCTGGACCTCCCCCGGATCGAGGCGCGACGCCGTCTCCGGCATGCGCATGGCGAGCGCCGCCGCAAGCAGGCAGAGCGCCCCGCCCCCGACCCACGCCGCCCCGAAGCCACCCGCTCCCACGAGCACCTGCCCCAGCGCCGGGCCGAACGCGATGCCCAGGTACAGCGCCAGCGAGTTGTAGCTGAGCGCCTCGCCGCTCCGACCCGGAGGGGCCAGGTCGGCGAGGGCGGCGTAACCCGCCACGAAGAAGAACGCCTCGGCCACGCCGAGCAGCAGCCGCAGGCCGATGAGCACCGGCAAGCTGGTCGTGAGCAGATGCGCGAACAGCACCACCGCGAAGAGGACGGCACCGCCGATGAGGAGCGGGCGACGGCCTCGCCGATCCGACAACCGGCCGGCGTACGGGCGAAGGATGAGCGTCGTGACGCCGTACGCGCCGGCGACGAGCCCGAGGGCCGCCGCATCGGAGCCGAGCGGCCCGGTCACGAAGAACTGCGTCACGCCGATCACCAGGCCGCCGGCCGTGAAGTACGCCAGCTCGGAGAGGGTGAGCGCGATGAACGCGGGTGTGAAGAGGCGCTCGGAGCTCGCGACCGACATGGGCGGCCAGCGTGGCACCGGCGTGCGCCGCGCACAAGACCCGCATCAGGTCAGCCCGAGAGGTCCTTGTCCTCCATCTCCCAGGCGTGGTCGAGCACGTGGTACGCGGTGTGGCGGACGAGCAGCGCGATCGTCCAGTTGCGGCCGCGCCCGAGCTTGCCCTGGGCGTTGTAGTCGCGAAGGGCCGTCACGTACGCGTGCCGGTGCGCGCGGAGGCCTTCCGGCGTGAGGACGTCTTCCCCCGAGGTGTCGACGCCGACCTTGCGGACGAGGTCGCCGCGCTCGTTCTCCACCACGTGGCGCACGATCTGGTCGCGGTCGCGGCCCCCGCCCCGCGGACCCTTCGCCAGCTCCGCCGAGACACGGGCGGCGACGCCGTCGAAGTACGCCCACGACGCCTCGAGCAGCGTCAGCTTGCGCTCGATCTCATCGGCCGGCATCGGTGCCTGCTCAAAGGACGACGGGGCGAAGGAGATCGCCCAGAAGTCGGTCGATCCGACGCCGACGTGATCCTCCACGACCTCGAGGGCGCCAGCGGCGTCGAAGTCAGCCGCAAGCCCGGCGGCCACGGCGATCGGGCGGTACCGCGCGCGATACGCCTCGAGGGCCTCGAGTGCCGCATCCGGCGTCCTGGCGCCGCGGCTCCAGCCGGGCCAGTCGATGACGAAGGCGGCGACCTTCTTGTCCTTCGGTCCGTGCTGGACCACGGTGCGAATCGGCATGTCGGGCAGCATACCGATGTGAACCTGACACTCTTTGTCGGGAATGGCGACGACCATGGGGCCGATGAGAAACGACCCGGGCATCCGTCTATCATGGCGAACCCCATGACGAACGAGACCTCGACCTCCCTTGTCCATGCGCGCGGCCTGACGAAGCGCTTCGGCAACGACTTCACCGCCGTCGATGGCATCGACTTCGACGTGCGCCCGGGGAAGGCGTTCGGGTTTCTCGGCCCGAACGGCGCGGGCAAGACGAGCACGATGCGGATGATCGCCTGCGCCAGCCCCGTCACCGAGGGCACGCTCAGCGTCATCGGCATGGACCCGCGCACCCACGCGCGGCAGATCAAGTCCCGGCTCGGCGTGGTGCCGCAGATCGACAACCTCGACACCGAGCTCACGGTGCGCGAGAACCTCGAGATGTACGCGCGCTACTTCGACATCCCGCGTGACGTCGCCGACAAGCGGACGGATGAGCTGCTCGAGTTCGTCCAGCTCGACGAGCGCGCCAAGGACCAGGTCGAGCCGCTGTCGGGTGGCATGAAGCGCCGCCTCACGATCGCGCGTGCCCTCATCAACGAGCCGGAGCTCGTCATCCTCGACGAGCCGACCACCGGGCTCGACCCGCAGGCCCGCCATCTCCTCTGGGAGCGGCTCTACCAGCTGAAGCGCCGCGGCGCGACGCTCATCATCACCACCCACTACATGGACGAGGCGGAGCAGCTCTGCGACCACCTCGTCGTCATGGACAAGGCGAAGATCGTGGCCGAGGGATCGCCGCGCCAGCTCATCGACGAGCACTCCACGAAGGAGGTCCTCGAGCTGCGCTTCACCGACCAGGCGCGTGACGGGCTGAACGGCCAGCTCGACGGCCTCGCGGATCGGATCGAGGAGCTTCCCGACCGCCTCCTCCTCTACACGGCGAACGGCGAGCGGACGCTCGAGCAGGTGAACGAGCGCCAGATCCCGATCGAGTCGGCCCTCGTCCGTCGGTCCAGCCTCGAGGACGTCTTCCTGCGCCTCACCGGCCGCTCGCTCGTCGAGTGACGCCACGCCCATGACCGCCCTCGCCGCCTCGGGCCGCGTCTGGCAGCGCAACTGGCTCGTCTACCGCCGCCTCTGGCATCGGTCGCTGGCGTTCGGCTTCCTCCAGCCGGTGCTCTTCCTGGCCGCCATGGGGCTCGGCATCGGCACCCTCATCGGTTCGAACGCGGACGCCTTCGGCGGCGTGCCGTACATCGACTGGCTCGGCCCGGGGCTCCTGGCGGCCATGGGCATGCAGACCGCCACCTTCGAGTCGACCTACCCGATCATGAACAAGATCATGTGGGGCCGGAACTACGAGGCGATGCTCTCGACCCCGATCAGCATCCGCAGCATCGTCGGCGGTGAGCTCGGGTGGATCGCGTTCCGCATCGGCACGCTGGCGACCGTCTTCATCGTCGTCCTCACCCTGTTCGGGATCGTGCGCACGCCATGGGCGGTCCTCGCCATCCCGGTGGCGACCCTCGTCGGCGTCGCCTTCAGCGCCTTGCTCATCGCGTTCACCGCGACCCAGAAGAACGACGTCGGCTTCAGCGCCATCTTCCGCTTCGTGATCAACCCGCTCTTCCTGTTCAGCGGCACGTTCTTCCCGCTCACCCAGCTGCCCGACTCGGTCGAATGGGTGGCCTGGCTCACGCCGCTCTTCCACGGTGTGGAGCTCATCCGCGGCCTCGTGCTCAACTCGCTCGACCTTGCCGCGGCGCCCATCCATCTCGCCTACCTGCTCGTCATGGCCGGGGCAGGCATCTGGCTCGCGGAGCGCAACCTCACGAAGCGGATGTGGAGCTGACGGACCGATGACGACCGCCGTCCGTCCGGCCGACCACGTCCCGTCCGGCGCCCTCGCCACCGCCTGGTCCCGCGTGTGGCGTGCCCGGCGCCTCGTCGAGCGCAACATCATGGTCTACCGCCACCAGTGGATCATCATCTTCAGCGGTGTCTTCGAGCCGATCTTCTACCTCATCGGGATCGGGCTCGGCATCGGCGGCATCGTCGGTGAGATTCCGCCGGAGTTCGTCGGCGGCCGGACCGATGTCTCGTATCTCGCCTACGTCGCGCCCGCGCTGCTGGCGACGGCCGCCATGAACGGCGCGGTGTTCGAGACGATCTTCAACGTGTTCTTCAAGCTCAACTACGCGAAGACGTACGACGGTGTGCTCGCCACGCCGATGGGCATCACCGAGATCGCCCTGGGCGAGATGATGTGGGCGCTCATGCGGGCCCTGCTGTACGCGGTGGCCATGTTCGTGATCATGTTC
>DASVFG010000084.1:0-5358 GCA_036380155.1 Candidatus Limnocylindria bacterium | reverse complement strand
CGCGACCGGGTTCGGATCTCGAGCGAGGATGTAGCCCTCCTCGAACCGACCCTCGGCGGCCAGCATGAGGTAGCCCCGGCAGTTCGTGTTGACCGGGCAGCCTTCCTGGCACTCGATGTTGCACTGAAGCCAGTCGACGCCCACCTCGGCGGTCTGGAACCTCAGCGGTATCGCGGTATCTGAGATCACGGCGTCGTTGTCGCTCTCCGGGCGTTGCTAGATAACCCTGAGGCGACAAGGAGCGGCGAGACCGATGCTACCCGGTCGTGTCCGTGCGACGCAAGGCGACCCGGTCCGGGACGCTCCACCCGGGCAGGGCGTCGCGCATGCGCTCGTGGCCGAATGGGGAGCAGGCAAGCGCCTGCCCGGGTAGAGTGGGCCGTATCCGAGGCCACGCGCTCGAAGAGGCTGGCACCCGATGCGCACTCCATGACGACCGGCGATCGCCCCGGGGTACTGAGTCGGTCCCTGGCGTGGATCGACGCGCTGCCCGGGCACGGCTGGTGGATCTACCCGCTGCTGTTCGTCGCCCTCTTCGGATGGGCGCACGGCGTCCTGTGGTCGACGGGGGAGGTTCCGTTCGGCTCGACCCTGCAGACGGTGGCGGTCAGCCTCTTCTATCCGCCGTACACGCTGGCGGCGACCGCCCTGATCAACCGTTCCGCCAGTCGCGCCCTCGACGCATTCTGGCCCGCGACCGGATGGGCCGACGAGGAGCGGAGCGCGTGGCGATATCGCTTCGTCCACTCCCCGGCCGGCTTCGGTCTGGCGGCGTTCGGGATCGGGGTGGTCGTGGCTGCCATCGCGTTCCTCTCGGCGTCGGAGCAGGCGTTCGGCGGCGGAGGGGACCGGCTCGCCGTCTTCATCGCGTACTTCCCGGTCGCATCCCTCGGGTATGCGGTGGTGATGCTCGCGTTCGTCCACACGGCCCACCAGCTCCGGCTCGTCGCCCGCATCCACCGGGAGGCGACGGCCATCGACCCCTTCGACCGGACGTCCGTCTACGCGTTCTCCTCGATGACCGCGCTGACGGGGCTGGCCTACGCCGCGAGTGGCTACTTCACCCTCCTCTTCAACGGCGCGTACCAGGCGGGAAATGTCGTCGCCACGGTCGTCGTGGTCACGGTGTTCGCCCTCGCCATCGTGTGCTTCATCCTGCCGCTGTGGGGCGTTCACGATCGACTGGTGGACGAGAAGCAGGTCCTCGCGCGGGAGGTGGAGGTCCGCCTCAGCCGCCTGACCGAGGAGATGTACCGCCGCATCGAGCTCGGCGACTTCGAAGGCACGAAGGCCGTGGGCGACTCCCTCGTCGGCGTCAGCGCCATCCGCAAGCGAATCAGTGACATCCCGACCTGGCCATGGCGGCCACAGGTCCTCAGCGGCTTCCTGTCCGCGCTCCTCGTGCCGGTGGCGGTCTACGTCCTGACGCGAGCCATCAGCGGCCTCGGACCGTAGCGGCGCTCAGTTGGCGAAGTGGGCGGCCATGACGCGACGGACCAGCGGCGCCGCGTCGGATCCGCCGGTGCCGAGCGGGATGTACTCCAGGACCGTGGCGACGCTGATGGACGGATCGTCGGCGGGGGCGTAGGCGGGGAACCAGGCGTGCGGATCGGGCGTGCCGGTCTCGGCCGTGCCCGACTTCCCCGCCACCGGGATGCCGAACCCGGCGAACGCGGCCGTGGCCGTGCCATAGGGAAGCGTCACCACCGCCTGGAGCGTATCGGTCACGTAGGCAAGGTCGGAGGCCGACACGCTGATCTGGCGACTGACGGTCGGCTCGACGGTCGTCACCGTCTCGCCGTCGGGCAGCGTGGCGCGCCGGAGGATCCGCGGCTGCCAGAGCGTGCCGCCGTTGCCGATGGCGGCGTAGGCGTTCGCGAGCTGGAGCGGCGTGCCGAGGAAGGCGCCCTGGCCGATGGCGAGCTGGACCTGCTCGAAGCCGGAGTAGCCGCCGCGGCCGTTCGCGGCGAGCCACGCGTCGTCCGGCACGATCCCGGTCTCCTCGACGACGTAGCCGATGCCCGTGGCGGCGCCGAAGCCGAACTCGAACAGCATGTCGGTGAGCGCGGTCTCGTTCACCTGGTACACCTCGTAGGCGAGCGGCATGTAGGTCGTGTTGCAGCTGAAGGCCATCGACTCGGAGAAGCTGACCGAGCCGGGCAGCGAGTGCTCTTCGTAGTTGCGGAACGTGAAGTCGCCGTACGGCCACGTCGGTGGGCAGGGTCGGGTGCTGGTCGGCGTGACGACGCCCTGGTCGAGGGCCGTGATGAGCGTGAACGGCTTGAACGACGAACCGGCCGGGTAGGCACCGAGCACCGCGCGGTTCACGATCTGGGGCTGACCCGGGGTCGCCAGCGCGACGCCCCCGAGGGTCGAGCCCAGGGTCATCGCGTTCGGATTGAACGGCGGCTGGCTCGCGAGCGCCCACACGTCCCCCGACCGGGGATCGACGACCGCGGTTGCGGCCGCTCCATACGGACTCAGCGCGTCCTGGGCGGTGGCCTGGATCTCCGGGCGCAGCGTGATCGTCACGTCCGCGCCGGGCACCATCTCGGTCTCGGCCAGCGCCGTCTCGCTTCCGTCGCCGCCGACCGCGGTGAGGGTCCAGCCCGGCGTCCCCCGCAGGAGGTCCTCCGCGCCGAACTCGAGGCCGCTGCGCCCCACGACGTCACCGGCGCGGTAACCCTCCACGGCGAGCGTCTCGAGATCCTCGGCCGTCACCTCCGCGACGTAGCCGATCGTCTGGCCGGCCAGCCATTCCTGCGGGTAGACGCGCGTCCCGTCGTCGCGCGTCTCGGCCCACACGACATCACCGTCACCGATGATCCGCCCGCGCGTGCCGAGCGTTCGGTCGAGGCGGAGCGTCCCCGTCGCCCGCAGCTCCGGGAAGAGGACCGCGGGCGACCAGCGCAGCAGCCAGCCGTCGCGACCCTGGACCCAGGTGAGGTCGCGGTCGAGCTCGAGCGTGCCGAAGCGATCCGTGGCGGCGGTCACCGCGATCGGCACGGCGAGGCCGGGGATCGGTCCCTCGAGCGGCGTCGTCGGGTCGATCGGGGGTCCGGGCGTCGGGATCGGGGTCGCGGACGGGCCTGCTGCGGCGGACGGATCGGGCGTAGGCGGCGGTGTCGGCTCGGGCGCCGGGAACTCGGAGGAGCGCGGCTCGGGTGGCAGCGCCACGAGGGCCGGCGCTCCGGAGGTCGCGCTGAGTGCCGTCAGCTGCGTCATGTCGCGGAACGCGGCGTGGAGCTCCGCGAACGATTCGGCCGGGTAGGTGCCGTGCAGCGCCGGATCCAGCATCGCGTACATCGCGTCCGTGTCGCCGGCGGCCCACGCGTCGAGATAGGCGGTGGTCAGCGCGGCCGCGGTCTCGGTTGGCGCGACCGGGAACGTCGTGGGGGCGGGGGTCGGCTCGGGCGTCGGGTCGGCGCTGCACGCGGCAAGGAGCGTGAGGCCGACGAGGAGGATCGCGCCGCGCCGCCGGGGCAAGGGGCGGCTCATCGGGCGAGGGTCACGCGGCGGAACCCTTCCGCGGCCCGGTAGCCGGCGCGATCGCCCAGCTCCTCGGAGCGCCGCCGCGTCCAGCGCGCGACCTCGTCGAACGCCCGGAACTGCGACGCGTGGCGGGCGAGCGCGGCGATCTTGCGCTCGATCGTGTCGCCGATGTCGACGAGCTGGTTCGCCTCGTTCGTGCTCCACAGGTAGAGCTCGGCGACCTTCCACGCCTCGAGGCCCGCGTCGAGGTGCTGGCGGAAGTTGAGCGGATCCCGCGCGGTCGGGAAGACGGCGTCGATCGTCGCCTGCCCGACGGCGCGATGATCGGGATGGTTGACCCACTCGTTGTTGACGAACAGGACGGTCGGGTCGTGGGTCATGACGATCTCGGGGCGGAACGCGCGGATGGCGTGGGTGATCCGCTCGCGAAGGGCGAGCGACGCCTCCACCTGGCCGTCCGGCTCGTCGAGGAAGTCGACCGCCTCGACGCCCAGCTCGGCGGCCGCGGCGAGCTGCTCGTCGGTGCGGAGGCGGGTGAGGGCGTCGACATCGGCATGCGGGTCGTCGCTGCCCTTGTCGCCGCGAGTGGCGAGGAGGTAGCGCACCGCGGCGCCCTCGTTGACCCAGCGCGCCACCGTGCCGGCCGCCCCGAACTCGATGTCGTCGGGATGCGCGGCGACGACCAGCACGCGGTCGGGAGTGGGCAGCGCGTCGTCAGGCATCGGGTCGTCCGATCGTAGCAGCCGGGTGCGACACGCTCACCCGAGCGCGCGGGTCCGCTCGCCGTCCGGATCGAGTGCGGCGGCCGTCTCGCGCCGGCACGTGAAGAAGACGACCTGGTGGCTCTCCGCCAGGCGGCCGATGGCGGCCGCGGCACGCTCCGCGCGCGCCTCGTCGAAGTTCACGAGGATGTCGTCCATCACCACCGGCAGCGGCTCCGCGTGCCGCGCGAACTCCTCGATGAGCCCGAAGCGGAGCGCGAGGTAGAGCTGCTCGACGGTGCCGCGCGAGAGCTCCGCGGGCAGCAGCTGGTCGCCGGTCTCGGTCTCGACGCGAATCGAGCCATCGCCCGGTGGTGCGGTGATCCGCTCGTAGCGACCGTTCGTGATGCGCCGGAAGTAATCCTGCGCGGCCCGCACGACATCGGGTTGCCGCTCACGCTCGTAGCGGCGGCGCGTCTCGGCCAGCAGGCGGCCGGCCAGGGCGGTGGTGGCCCACGTCCGCGCCAGCGAACGGGCCTGGCCCTCGAGCGCGGCGAGCTCCTGGCGCGCCGTCCCGAGCTCGTCCGATGCCTCGAGCGCACGAATCCGGCCGTTCAGCTCGCCGATGCGCGCATGCGCCTCGCGCTCGGCTTCCTCGACATCGCGGAGGCGGGCGGCGGCCGCCGCGAGCTCACCCTCGAGGGTCGCGAGGTCGAGCGTCCGCGCCTCGCTGCGAAGCTCGTCGACCACCGGCTGGCTGCCCGCCAGCGTGGCGAGCCGCGCGTGGAGCTCGCGCACCTCGGCGACGAGCGTCCGGCGCACCGCCGCGGCGGTGGAGCGGGCATGGACCTCGGCGATGTCCGAGGCGCCGACGCGCGCGAGCTGCGCGGCGACCGCCGATTCGGCGGCGGTCAGCGACGCGTCGAGGCCACCGCACTGGGCGGCGAGCTTCGCCCGTCGCGCGACGATCTCGCGGCGACGCTCGTCGGCACGCGTCGCCGTCTCGAGCCGGTCGAGCGCCGCGTGCAGCCGTCCTGCGGGCGTGGCCCCGGGGGCGACCCCCAGTCCGTCGAGGAGGTCGTTCGCACGTGCCGCGAATGCATCGGCCCGCTCGCGGACGCCGGCCACGATGGCGAGCTGGTCGCGGCGTCCCTCTGCAGCACGG
>DASVFG010000083.1:0-6176 GCA_036380155.1 Candidatus Limnocylindria bacterium | reverse complement strand
CACCGTGCACTTCGACGATCCTGCCGCTCAGCAGTGTCGGGTCCAATGGCCCGAGGAAGATGGCCTGGGCTTCATCGACGTGGATGCCGCAGCAAGTATCGCGGCATGCCGCCTCTCCCTCGTCGTCACGGCGTTCGAGCCGGTGGCTGCGCCGTAGGGCAGCTAGCTGAACCTCAGCCCGGGAAGAGGTTGCGTACCCACTCTCCGACGCGCGACAGGGGGTTGACCCCGTTGCTGCTGCCGTAGCCGATCGGCTCCTCGCCGAGGTGATGGGCGCCCCACAGCAGCAGCCCGATCGACGTCGAGAAGGCCGGGTTGCCGATCTGGTCCATGAGGCCGCCGATACCCTGCGGCGAGCCGACGCGCACCGGCATCTCGAGCGTCTCGCGGGCGAGCACCTCGACGCCGGCGAGGCGTGCCCCGCCACCGGTGAGCACCGCGCCGGCGGGAAGCATGCCGGCGTGCCCGGATCGCTTCACCTCCTCGCGGATGAGGCTGCAGATCTCGCCCATGCGCGCCTCGATGATCTCGCACAGCTTGCGACGCTGGATCGTCTGGCCGCCGGCCTCGCCGAGGACCGCGACGTTGAGCAGCTCCTCGGGCTCGACTTCGGCCATGTTCGCGGTGCCGTGCTTGATCTTGATCTCCTCGGCCAGGTTGAGCGAGGTGCGCAGGCCGATGGCGACGTCGTTCGTGACGTTGATGCCACCCACCGGCAGGACGGCGGTGTGGTAGACCGCGCCGTCGACGAAGATCGCGATGTCGGTCGTTCCGCCTCCGATGTCGGCGACGAGGACGCCGAGCTCCTTCTCGGTGTCCGTCAGCGTGGCCTCGGCCGCGGCGAGCGAGCTGATCACCATCTCGTCGATCTGCACGCCGGAGGTGATGATGCACTTGCTGAGGTTCTGCACCGAGGTCGCCGCGCCGGCCACGATGTGGGTCTCGACCTCGAGGCGCACGGCGCTCATCCCGAGCGGATCCTTGATGCCCTCCTGGCCGTCCACGATGTAGCCGCGCGGCACGACGTGAAGGATCTCGCGGTTGGAGGGCACCTGGACGGCCTTGGCGGCCTCGGTGGCGCGCGCGACGTCCTCGCGGCTCACCTCGCGCTTGTGCCCCGACACGGCGACCACGCCGCGCGAGTTCTGCGACGAGATGTGCGAGCCGCCGACCGAGACGAAGGCCGAGCTGATCTTGTAGCCGCTCAACCGCTCGGCCTTCTCGACGCTCGAGGCGATCGAGTTCACGGTCTGGTCGATGTTCGCGACCATCCCCTTCTTCATGCCGACGGACGGCGCGATGCCGTAGCCGATGACGTTGACGTCACCGGATCGTCCGACCTCTCCGATCAGGGTCGTGACCTTCGTCGTCCCCGCGTCGATGCCGACGAGGACCGCTTCGCGTTCCAAGCTACCTCCTGAGTCCGGCGCGCCACGGCGCGCCCTGGATGCCGTCCGAGCCTACAGGAAGTGACGCCGGATCAGAGCCACGTTCTGGAAGATGCGCAGGCCGAAGGCGAAGAGTGCCACCAGGTAGAGATCGATCCCGAGCCGATCGCCGACGAACGTCAGCGCGACGGCCACGAGCGTGTTCGTGACGAAGCCCGAGAGGAAGATCCGGTTGTCGTAATGCGCATCCAGCTCCGCGCGGATCGCTCCGAGCACGGAGTCCAGTCCGGCGAGGATCGCCACGGCCGAGTAGCGCGCCAGGTCCGGGCTCACCTCGACGTTGAGCACCAGCCCGAGCGCGATGCCGAGCGCAAGGCCGACCAGCGGAAGCCACATGTGGGATGGTCCAGCAGCGGAGTGGATCGTCGGCGGAGGAGCGCTGCGAACCTGCGCGCGCGTCACCCCTCGGCACGGAAATATACCTTCCCGGGGTTGCGGACATCCACCCATCCGATGCCGTCCTCGTCACGCGTCGCGAACAGGGTGCGGACGGCCGTCACCTGGCGCTCGAGCCGCGCGGCGACGTCGGGCGCGGTCTCTCGCGGATTGGTTCCGTACACCCCGAGCGCGACCTCCCAGGCCGGATCCTCCGAGACGAGCCGGAATCCGAACTCGTCGTCGAGGTGGACCTGCACGCCGCCGGTCGACGACCCGAGGGCCGCCGGGTCGATGGCGAGGATGTCGAGCGTCGGCCCCACGAGCGACGGGGCGATCGTGGTGCCGACCCCGATGGTCCCGCCGACATCACGCTCGTCGAAGACGCGCGGCGTGCCGACCAGCGCCTGGGGCACCGGCGCGCCCCGGTCGAGCGCCGCGAACACCACGCCGTCGTCCGCCACGAGGAACTTCGTGCCGCGCGCCTGCCAGATGAACGCCACGTCGCGCTCCACCAGCTCGGCGGTCACGGTGCCGGTCAGGGACGCGCTGACATCGGCCTCGGCGACCGATGGCAATGCCTCGAGCTGCTCGCGCAGGTCACGCGTGTCGACGGCCAGCACGCTCCGTCCCTCCGCCGGAGCGAGGACGGCGGTCAACGCCTCGGCGTCGGTGTACGCGGCGCCGGCCCACGCGACATCGGTCACGCGCAGGACCGGCCCGTTCAGGAGCGCCACGAGGCCCGCGATCGCGGCCACCGCGGCGGTGCCGGCGAGGAACCGGCGAACCGACGGCAGGCGACCGGCGAACCGCTGGCGGAGCGGCGCACCGGGGCGGCGCGCCATCCGGCCACGCGGGCGGGCGCCCATGCGCGCCGCGCCGGACCGGCTCGTGCGCGGGGTCCGGCGCTGCGGCCGCGGCTGTGGCTTCAGCTTCATCGGTCATCCTCGAGGGCGAGATCGATCAACCGCCCGATGAGGTCGCGGAAGCCGATCCCGGCGAGCTCCGCCTGCTTCGGGTACATGCTGGTGGCCGTGAAGCCGGGCAGCGTGTTCATCTCCGAGATGTAGGTCTGCTCGGGGGTGACGAGGAAGTCGATGCGCGCCAGTCCCGCTCCGTCCACGGCGTGATACGCGGCCAGGGCGAGCTCCTTGAGCCGGGCCGCCAGATCCGCGTCGATCTCCGCGCGCGGCTCGACCACGGCCAGGCCGTCGACGTACTTCGCCTCGTAGTCGTAGAACTCGTGGGACGAATGGACCTCGCCCGGCTCGAACACGATCGGATCGGCGGTGCCGAGGATCCCGCACTCGAGCTCGCGCGCGCCTGCCACGTACGCCTCGACGATCACCTTGGGGTCGTAGCGGAATGCCTCGTCGAGCGCCGCCGGGAGCTCGTCGAGATCGTGGACGAGGGACATGCCGATGCTGCTGCCGAGCCGCGCCGGCTTCACGACCGTCCGCGGCCCGAGCCGCTCCCCGACCTCGCGGACGACGCGCGCCGGGTCGACCTCCCACGTCCGGCGGCGCACCCAGGTCGAGTCGACGACCGGCAGATCGTGGCCACGCATGAGGTCCTTGAAGACGACCTTGTCCATCGCGACCGCGCTGGCCAGCACCCCGGCGCCGACGTACGGCACCCCGGCGAGCTCCAGGAAGCCCTGGAGCGTGCCGTCCTCCCCGTACGGCCCGTGCACGACCAGGAAGGCGACGTCGATGGCCTCGGCGAGCGAGCCGACCGCGGTGCGGGCCGCGAGCGCGCCTTCGGCCGCGACGGCAGGCGGGTCGTCGTGCGCGCGCAGGTGGGCGACCTCCTCGGCCGGCGTGGCCGCCCCGAGCCGATCTGCGAGCCGCTCCCCGCTCTCCAGGGCCGCCGCCGGACCGCTCGGGAGGTGCCACCGACCATCGCGGCCGATGTAGACGAGGTACGGCTCGAACCGATCGCGGTCGATGGCCCGCAGCACCGCCTCCGCCGATGCGACGCTGACCTCGTGCTCGGCCGATCGGCCGCCGGCGAAGATGCCGATCCGCAGCGGGCGCTCGGTCACGACTCGACCTCCGGCCAGTCGCCGACGAACTCGATCTCGTAGCGCAGGTCGACGCCGAAACGCGTCGCGACGACGCGGCGCACCTCGTCGCCGAGCGCGCGGACGTCGGCGGCGCGCCCGGTGCCGCGGTCGGTGACGATGAAGTTGGCGTGGAGCGTGCTCACCTGCGCCGTCCCGACGCGATGTCCCTTGAGGCCGGCCGCCTCGATGAGCCGTCCCGCGTGGTCGTCCGGTGGGTTGCGGAACACGCTTCCCGCGTTCTGATCGGCGAGCGGTTGGGTGGCTCGCCGCCGCGCCTGGTGGGCGTCGATCCGGGCCCGCACGTCGGCCGGGTCACCGGGGACGAGCTCGATGCTGCCGGACAGGACGACCTCGTCGATGTGCTTGAAGCGCGAGTCGCGGTACGCGAACCCGGCGTCGCCGGGGCCGATCGTCCGTCGCCGGCGGCTCGCCGGATCCCAGATCTCGATCGTGCGCAGCACGTCGGCCATCTCGCCGCCGTGCGCGCCGGCATTCGCCCACACCGCGCCGCCGAACGAGCCGGGGATGCTGATCGCCCAGTCGAACCCCGCGAGCCCGGCGCGCGCGCAGGACTTCGCCAGCCCGGTCATCGAGGCACCGGCCTCGGCCGTCACGGTCGTCCCGTCGATCACCACCCGGTCGGCGCGCACCCGGATCACCAGCCCGCGGATCCCGGCGTCGGCGACCACGAGGTCACTGCCCTTCCCGAGCAGGAATGTCGGGACGGCGGCATCGGCCGCCAGCTCGAGCAGCGCGACCAGCTCGTCCACGGTCGCGGCGGTGGCGAGCCGGTCGGCGGGTCCACCCACGCGGAGCGTCGTGAGCGGCGCGAGCGGGGCATCGGCGCGGAGGGTGATCGACCGGTCGCCGGCGAGCGTGTCGAGGCGCGCGAGCGCATCGGTCGTCGCGGCCACGGCGCTCACGCCTGCCCGCCCGTGCGTCGCTCGGCGAGGGTGACGAGCTCCTCCGCCAGCACGCGGGCGGCGTCGGGACGTCCGAGACGACGAGCCGCGGCGGCCATAGCGCGACGGCGGTCCGCATCGGCGAGCGGCGCGAGCTCGGCCACGAGCCGGTCGGCCGAGAGCTCGGCGTCGTCCACGACGATCGCGGCGCCCTCGTCGGCGAGGTAGCGGGCATTCGAGCGCTGGTGGGCGCCGGCGAACGGGTACGGCACGAGGACGGACGGCACCCCGACGGCGGCCAGCTCGGCGCAGGTGGACGACCCGGCGCGGCCGACGACGACATCGGCGGCGACGAGCGCATCGGCCATCCGATCGGTGAGGAAGGGCTCGGGGAGGTAGCGCGAGCGGAGCGCGTCGGGCAGCCGCTGGCGGGCGGCGCCGGCATCGGCCATGCCCTCGTCACCGGCGAGGTGGAGGACGTGCCAGTCGGGCAGGAGACGCGGCAGCGCGTCGGTGACCGCTGCGTTCAGGCGCGTCACGGCCTGCGAGCCGCCGAAGGCGAGGAGCAGCCGGTCGTCCGGTCCGACCCCGAACGCGCTGCGTGCCGCTGCGCGGTCGATCCCGGCGAACGAGCGGATCGGCGTGCCGGACACGAAGCTGTTGCCGGGAAAGGCATCGAGCGTCGGCGGGAAGCTGACGGCCACGCGGGTCGCGAAGCGTCCGATCGCGCGGGTGGCGCGGCCGGGCTGCACGTTCCCCTCCCAGACGAGGGTCGGGACGCCGCGGGCGCGAGCGGCGAGGACGAGTGGCAGTGCGAGGTAGCCGCCGGTGGTGAACAGCGCGGCCGGCCGGAGGCGGCCAAGGAGCCACCAGGCCTGCGGGACGGACGCCGCCAGGCGGGCCGGGTCGAGCGCGGTGTGGACCGAGAGTCCCGCGGAGCGCAGCGAGCGGACGACGAGCTCGTGGTACGGCAGCTCGTGGCGCATCGGGTGGCTGGCCACGAGCCGGCGCTCGAAGCCACGGACGCCCCCGATGTAATCGAGCTCAACGTCGGGACGTACGTCGCGCAGGGCGCGTGCGACGGCCAGCGCGGGGTAGATGTGCCCGCCTGTCCCGCCGCCCGAAACCGAACACCGCATCGCGCAGGGATCCTGTCTGGCTGGTCTCCCGGCTGATCGACAGCAGGATGCCGATAGCCGCGAGGTTGATGGTGAGCGCCGAGCCGCCGGCGCTGATGAACGGCAGTGGGATGCCGGTGACCGGCATCAGGGCGGTGACGACCGCCATGTTGATGCAGGCCTGCACGACGAGCCAGGTCGTGATCCCGCACGCCACCAGCCCCGAGAACGTATCCGGCGCGGTGACCGCGATCCGGTAGCCCTGGTA
>DASVFG010000082.1:0-8697 GCA_036380155.1 Candidatus Limnocylindria bacterium | reverse complement strand
CGTCCCAGCTCGTAGAGCGCCCGCGAGGCCTTCGACGCGAGCTGGCCACCGAAGCGCGCGTCGGCGCCGAGGCCGCGGATGCGCTCTCGTGTCGCGAGGGCGAGCTCGAGCGCCTCGGCGTGGCGGGCCGTCTCGTCGTACGCCCACCCGAGGCCGACGGCGGTGAGGAAGATCGCCAGCGGGTCGCCGAGCTCGGTCGCCAGCTCGTGGCTCTCGGCGAGGATGGGGATGCCGCGCTCCAGGTCCGAGCGGCAGGCGAGGTCGAGGCCGATGACCGTGAGCGCACGCGCCTCCGCCACGCGGGCACCCACGGCGCGCGAGATCGCGAGCGCCGCCTCGCCGAGGGCGAGCGAGTCCCCGAATCGGCTGCGGACCATGAGCGAGTGCGCGAGATCCGCGAGGACCCGGGCGCGTTCCGGCGTCGGTGGATCGATCGGGATGAGCGACACCGCCCGCTCGAAGGCGGTCACCCCCGACTGCCAGTCGCCCGACTCGTTGAGATACCAGGCGAGGCGATGCTGGAGCAGCCCGGCGCGCATCGGCGACTCGGTGGCGTCGATCGCCGACAGCGCCGATCGGATGAGGTCGATCGAGCGCCGCGCGTCACCCGCATGCGCCGCGGCCTCGGCGGCCTCCTCGAGGATCGTGATCCGGTCGAGGTCGGGTGGCACCGAGCGCTGGTCCACCTTGGGCCACAGCTCCAGGGCACGCTCGAGGAAGTCCCGCGCCTCCGCGAACGCGGAACCGGCCGCCGCGGCTCGCCCGGCGGCCACGGTCGCCGGAAGCGCGCGCTCGACGTCGTGGGCCCGCAGCCAGTGGTGCGCCACCTGCGCCGCGACGGCCGCGGCGTCGCCGGCCGCCAGCTCGGGTCGCGAGCCGAGCGCCTGCGCGTACGCGGCGTGGAGGTCGGTGCGCTCGGTCGGCAGCAGCTCCTCGTAGACCACCTCGCGCACGAGCGCGTGGCGGAACGCGTACCCCGGCGCCTCATCCGGAGAGGTCGGCAGGAGGAGGTGATGCTCCACCACCTCGCGGATCGCCTCGGTCAGCCGATCCTCGGCCAGGTCGACGACCTCCGCCAACAGTCGGTGGCCGACGCGCGAGCCGGCCACCGAGGCGACGCGGACCGCGTGCTGCGCATCCGGACCGAGCTCGCGGATCCGATCCTCGAGCGTGTCGCGCAGGGTGCGTGGCAAAGCGAGCCCCGCCTGGCCGGCAGCGAGGAGCTCCTCGGCGAAGAACGGGTTGCCGCCGGAACGGGCGAGGACCGTCTCGACGAGCTCCGGGGCGGCCGGCTCGCCGAGAATCCCGTGCAGCTGGTCCGCGAGCTCGGCGGCCCCGAACGCCGCGAGCTCGATGCCCTCGACCCCGTCGAGCCGCTGGAGCTCGGCGATGAGCGCGCGGAGCGGGTGCCGCCGATGGAGCTCGTCCGAGCGATACGTGGCGACGACGAGAATCCGCTCGTCGTGGAGGTTGCGGACGAGGAAGCGCAGAAGGTCGCGAGTCGAGGCATCCGCCCAGTGAACGTCCTCGAGGACGAGGGCGATCGGGACGTCGTCGGCCAGGCGGCGCAGGAGCCCGAGCACGACCTCGAAGAGGCGGGCCTGGACGGAGCTCGCGTCGAGCGGTCCATCGGCGGTTGCCGGCGCGGCTGGCCCGGGCGTCCGCAGGTCGGGAAGCAGCATGGCCAGCTCGGCCCGTCCCGGCCCGACGAGCGCGTCCAGCGCGGCAGGCTCGAGCCCGCGGAGCACGGGGCGGAGGGCCGCGACGAATGGGGCGTAGGCGAGGCCGGTGTCGCCGAGCGGCAGGCACTCGCCGGCGAGCGAGCGGGCTCCGGCCCGGGTCGCGCGCTCGAGGAACTCGCCGACGAGTCGGGTCTTGCCGATGCCCGCCTCGCCCGCCACGAGCCGGATCCGCGCCGCGCGGCCCGCCACCTGGTCGAGGGCCTGGGCGAGGCGATCGAGCTCCGCACTGCGCCCGACGAAGGCCGGGCTGCTCACGCGCGCCATGGCGCCGATGATAGCCAACCGTGCCTCCCCTGCCGGAGGGCGCGGGTCAGGCGGCGGTCGCGCGCAGCCGGATCCGCTGGCGGCAGATGAGGGACCGCGTGGCGAGCTGGCTGCGGCCGATGCGCTGCGCGATCTCGGCGCCCGAATAGCCGTGCGCCGTGAGCAGCAGGGCGGTGCGCGCGTCGCGCGGCAGGGCGTCCAGCAGCTCCGCGAGCGAGCGAGAGGCCTCGCGCTCCATCAGGAGCTCCTCGGGCGAGGGAGCCGTATCGCGGCTGACGAGATCGCCGGCCCGTCGCATCGCGACCCCCCGGTGGCGCGCGCCGCTTGCGGCGAGGTTCAGCCCGACGCGGTACAGCCAGGCGCGCACGTGGGTGGGAGGGCGGCCGGCGGCCGACTCGGTCAGGAGGCGCACGAAGGCTTCGTGTGCCAGGTCCTCGGCCGCCGCCGCATCCCGGGTGTGGCGTGCGAGGAACCGGCGAAGGGCCTCGCCGTGCTCGTCGTACGCCGATGAAGCCGGGGAGGCCACCGCGGCGACCGGTTCCCCCCGGGCGCCCCCCGCGCCACGGTCACCGCTCGTCTCCCCCCGGGCCTTCCCCATGAACGGTACCGTACAACTAAAGGTTCCCCGCGTACATCTGCAGAACCTTTATTTGTGGTGCGTTGCCGGTCGCCCCGAGGTCAGGTGCCGGACTCGTACGACTCGGAGTAGGCCTTCTGCTCGGGCGTCATCGGCTCGATGTGGATCCCCATGCTCTCGAGCTTGAGGCGGGCGACTTCGCGGTCGATGTCGTCGGGAATGCCGTACACGTCCGGTGCCAGCTCGTCGACGTGCGAGCGCAGCCACTCGAGCCCGAGCGCCTGGTTCGCGAAGCTCATGTCCATGACGAGCGCGGGGTGCCCTTCGGCCGCGCCGAGGTTCACGAGCCGGCCGTCGGCGAGGACGTAGATGCGACGGCCGTCGTCCATGAGGTACTCGCGCGTGAACGGCCGCACCTCGCGCGAGGAGGTGGACTGCTCCTCGAGGGCGGGCAGCTCGAACTCGTCGTTGAAGTGGCCGGCGTTGGCCAGGATCGCCCCGTCGCGCATGAGCGGGAAGTGGCGGGCGCCCCACACGTTGAGGTTGCCGGTCCCGCTGATGAACAGGTCCCCGACCTTGGCCGACTCCGACGCGCTCATGACGCGGTAGCCATCCATGGCGGCCTCGAGGGCGCGCACCGGATCCACCTCGCAGACCACGACGTTGGAGCCCATGCCGTGCGCGCGGGACGCGATGCCGCGGCCGACCCATCCGTAGCCGCCGACGACCACCGTCTTGCCGGCGAACAGGATGTTCGTGGCACGCAGGACACCGTCGATCGCGCTCTGGCCGGTGCCGTAGCGGTTGTCGAACAGGTGCTTCGTGAGCGCCTCGTTGACGGCCACCACCGGGTAGCGGAGCTTGCCGTCCTTGGCCATCGCCCGGAGGCGGATGACTCCGGTGGTCGTCTCCTCCGTCCCGCCCACGACCCCCTCGAGGAGCTCGGTGCGCTTCTGGTGGAGCTCGTTCACGAGGTCCGCACCGTCGTCCATGGTGATGTGCGGGGCATGGTCGAGCGCCGCGCCGATGTGCGCGTAGTAGGAGTCACGATCCTCGCCCTTGATGGCGTAGACCGGGATGTTGTGGTGCTCGA
Organism: Candidatus Limnocylindria bacterium; assembly: GCA_036380155.1. Classification (GTDB taxonomy): domain Bacteria; phylum Chloroflexota; class Limnocylindria; order QHBO01; family QHBO01; genus JACDBZ01. Next base: position 5,021 of record DASVFG010000082.1, on the reverse strand, counting down.
CGAGCGACGCCGCCACGTCGTCCTGGGTCGAGAGCGGGTTCGACGAGCAGAGCACGACATCGGCGCCGCCGTCGGCGAGGGTGCGGACGAGGTTCGCCGTCTCGGCGGTGACGTGGAGGCAGGCGCTGATGCGCCAGCCCTCGAGGGGTCGTTCGACGGCGAACCGCTCGCGGATGTCGGCGAGCACCGGCATCTGGCGGTCGGCCCATTCGATCTTCAGGCGTCCCGCCTCGGCCAGGCCGAGGTCGGCGACGTCGTGCTTCACTTCGGTTCGCGGATGTGCCACGGAATTCGCATTGCCTCTCGTATCGGTCGCATCAGGCCCCACCCACCCGCTCGCCGTCGGGCGAGGCGTTCGATGAGCTGGCAATGGGTACGGTAGCCGAGGCGGGTGTAGGCCGCGACGGCGGGGTCGTTGTCGGCATGGACGTTGAGTGCGACGTCCGGCACCCGGTCGAGGAGCTCCGCGGTCACGGCGCTCGTCACCATCTTCGCGAAGTCGTGGCCCCGGAAGTCGGTGTGGGTCATGACGTTGCCGACGACCGCGATGCCCTCGCGCGCGTTGAGCGCGTGCGTCCCGGCGGCGGCCACCAGCCGGCCGCGGACCCGGATGCCGAAGTAGATGCCATCGTCGAGCACCGACGCGGGGAAGCCGGCGCGGAAGCCGAGCTGGTAGAGCCGGTTCAGGTCCTCGATGTCGAGCGCGGTCAGCCGCTCGGCCGGGCCGGCGAACGGCTCGAACGTGTCGCGGTCGACGACCATGCGGAGCATGAGGAGCGGCGCGTCCAGCTCGTAGAGGTCGCGCACCGCCGCCTCGTGGAGCTCGGTGGCCTGGAGATACGCGTCTCGCGGCTTCAAGACCGATTCGAGGATCGTGCGGCAGCCGTCCGGTGCGCCCATGAGGAAGAGCGGCTGCGGAACGAGGCCCTCGTGGTGCATGACGAGCGCCGTCGCCTCGCCCGAGGCGCCGTAGGCCATCGCCCACGCGACGCGGTTGCGGTTCGGGCCGTCGAGGTCGCCGAGCGCGTACGCCGCATAGCGGCGATCGGTGCGGAGGAAGGCGGCGATCTCGGCGCGGTCGCCGACGACGTGCGCTCTCGGCCGAGAGGACTGCGCGACCGCCATCGGTCCCGGAGCCGTCGCGGTCAGTAGGTCAGGAGCGCGTGGATCTCGAACTCGTCGAGCTTCTCGCGTCCATTGAGGGCCCCGAGCTCGACCATGAACGAGAGGCCCGCGATCTCGCCACCCAGGCGACGGACGAGCTCGATGGTGCCCATGACCGTGCCGCCGGTGGCGAGGAGGTCGTCGACGATGAGCACGCGCTGCCCGTCGGTGATCGCGTCGGAGTGGATCTCGAGCGTGGCGGTGCCGTACTCGAGCTCGTACTCGACCTCGATCGTCTCCGCCGGCAGCTTGCCGAGCTTGCGGACCGGCACGAACCCGGCGCCGAGCTTGTAGGCCAGCGGAGCGGAGAAGATGAAGCCGCGCGACTCCATGCCGACCACGACGTCGACCTTCGTGTCCCCGACCTGTGCCGCCATCTGGTCGATCACCTCGCGGAACGCCGCCGGCTCCTTGAGGAGCGTCGTGATGTCGTAGAACCGGATCCCCGGCTTCGGGAAGTCCGGGACCTCGCGGATGAGGGCGCGCAGGTCGTCGACGCTGGAGGCGGTCACGGTGTCAGGGGCACTCCGCTGCGAGGGCGTTTCGGTGGCCGGCTGAGTCTAGCCCGATGCGGTCGGGGGCGGCAATGCGCGGATCCGCTCGACGATCGTGTCCGCCAGTAACGCGGCGGCCGGCATCCGCTCCTTCCACGCGTCGACCGCGGTTCCCAGGTAGGCGTCGCGCGCGAGCGCCAGCAGCTCGCGGTGCGCGTCGGGCAGCAGGGGCAGCGCCCAGTCGACGGCGGCGTCCTTCGAGCGGATCTCGCCGGTGGCGAGCGTCGACCACATCCGCGCCAGCGTGAGCAGCACGTTGCGCGTGTCGTCCTCGAGGTCGCCGAGCAGGGACGGCAGCTCATCGAGCATCGCCCTGGCGACGTCGTCGCGCGGGACCGGGTCGATGAGGAGGTCCGCGGGCGGACCGACGAGCGGCTGGCCGGTGGCGCGGACCATGGTGAGCAGGATCGCCACGTCGGGGTTCGGCCCCGGTGCCGTGTCGAGCTGGCCGGCGAGGAACTCCTCGCGCAGCCACTCGCCGTACTGGAGGTCGAACCGCGGCGGGTAGCGCCACGGACGGACCTCGCCGGCCACCACGAGCGTCAGCTCCACCGGTCGCCACGCCGGGGGCCGGGTGCGGCGGCCCGAGATCGGCAGCACGCCGTCGATCACGGCCCGCCGTTCGCCATCGGCCAGGCGACGGTCGACGACGCCGAGGATGTCCAGGTCGCTGTCGGGCTTCAGACCGCCGGCCACCGCCGACCCGTAGAGGTAGGCAGCGACCAGGCGGCCTGTGGGGAGGGCCGCGTCGAGGACGCGGAGCACCGCATCCGCCTGGTCGCGAACCGGATCGGCGGTCAACCGGCCGCGAGCCGTCGGAGCACGGTCTGGAGCACGCCGCCGTTGCGCAGATAGGTGACGTCGATCGGACCGTCGAGCCGCGACCGCACCCGGAAGCGCGACTCGCGGCCGTCCTCGCCGCGCGCGATGACGGTCAGCTCCTGGCGCGGGGAGAGGCCGTCCCCGATCCCGAGGACGTCGAACGTCTCCCGCCCCGTGAGGCCGAGCGTTGCGGCCGACTCGCCGGGCAGGAACTGGAGCGGGAGGATCCCCATCCCCACCAGGTTCGAGCGATGGATGCGCTCGAACGACTCGGCGATGACGGCGCGCACGCCCTGGAGCATCGGGCCCTTCGCCGCCCAGTCGCGCGACGAGCCGGACCCGTACTCGCGGCCGGCGAGGAGGATGAGCGGCGTCCCCTCGCCGCGGTATCGCTCGGCGGCGTCGAAGATGCTCATCCGCTCCCCGGACGGGACGTGCTCCGTGACGTTGCCCTCCGCGTCGGGGGTGAGCAGGTTGCGCAGCCGGATGTTCGCGAACGTGCCGCGCATCATCACCTCGTGGTGGCCACGTCGCGAGCCGTACGAGTTGAAATCGCGCGGCTCGACGCCGTGCTCCGTGAGCCACGTCCCGGCGGGCGACGTGCGCGCGATCGCGCCGGCCGGTGAGATGTGGTCGGTCGTGACGCTGTCGCCGAGCACCGCGAGCGCACGGGCGCCCTCGATGTCGGACGGGTCGGACGGGCCGTCGCCGAGGCCGTCGAAGAACGGCGGCCGCGCGACGTACGTGGAGTCCGGGTCCCAGGCGTACCGATCGCCGTCCGGCACCGGCAGCGACCGCCACTGGTCGTCGCCGTCGAACACCGAGGCGTAGTTGCGGCTGAAGACCTCGCCGCTCACGGCGGTGAGCACGGTCGAGGCGACCTCCTCGGGGCTCGGCCACAGGTCGGCCAGCATCACCGGCCGGCCCTCGCGATCGGTGCCGATGGGCTCGCGGGTGAGATCGAGGTCGATGCGCCCAGCCAGCGCGAACGCCACGACCAGCGGCGGCGAGGCGAGGTAGCTGGCGCGGGCGAGCGGATGGATGCGGCCCTCGAAGTTGCGGTTGCCCGACAGCACGGCGACGCCGACGAGGTCGCTGTCCTCGATCGCGGCGGCGATGGGCTCGGAGAGCGGTCCGGAGTTGCCGATGCACGTCGTGCAGCCGTAGCCGACGAGGTTGAAGCCGAGCGCGTCGAGCGGATCGGTGAGGCCGGCGACGCGCAGGTAATCGGTGACCGCGCGCGACCCCGGCGCGAGCGACGTCTTCACCCACGGCTTCGTCGTGAGCCCACGCTCGACCGCGTTCCGTGCCACGAGGCCCGCGGCGACCATGACCGAGGGATTCGAGGTGTTCGTGCAGCTGGTGATGGCCGCGATCACCACCGATCCGGTGCTGAGCTCGAACGACGTGCCGTCCTGCTCGACCGCCACGGACCGATAGCGCGGCGCCGGCGCGCCCGCGCGCGGCTCGGGGGTGGAGGCCATGGGCTCCGAGCTCGCGTCATCGCGCGCGTACGAGGGCGGGTCGGACGCCGGGAAGGACTCGTCGCTGGCCGACTCCACCGTCCCGAGATCCGGCGATGCGCCGAGGCCATCCGGGAACGCGGTATGGAAGCTGGCCGCCAGGTCGGTGAGCGCCACGCGGTCCTGCGGCCGCTTCGGTCCCGCGAGTGACGGCACCACCGTCCCGAGGTCGAGGCTGAGCGACTCGCTGAAGGAGGGCTCCGGCGTCCCGTCGTCGCGCCACAGGCCCTGGGCCCTGGCGTAGGCCTCCACGCGCTCGACGACCTCCGTCGGACGGCCGGTCATCCGCAGGTAGCGGAGGGTCTCGTCGTCGATCGGGAACATCGTCGCCGTTGCCCCGAACTCGGGGCTCATGTTGCTGATCGTGGCGCGGTCGGCCAGGGTGAGGCGCCCGACGCCGGACCCGTGGAACTCGACGAACTTGCCGACCACGCCATGCGCGCGGAGCATCTCGGTCACGGTGAGGACGAGGTCGGTGGCCGTCGTCCCGACGGGGAGCTCGTTGTCGAGCCGGAAGCCGACGACGACCGGCATCGGCTGGTAGCAGGGCTGGCCGAGCAGCGCCGCCTCGGCCTCGATGCCGCCCACGCCCCAGCCGACGACGCCGAGGCCGTTGATCATCGTGGTGTGCGAGTCGGTGCCGACCAGGGTGTCCGGCACGAGCACCCCGTCGCGCTCGGCGACGACGTCAGCGAGGAACTCGAGGTTGACCTGGTGGACGATGCCGGTGCCGGGCGGCACGACCCGGAAGTCGGCGAACGCCTGCTGGGCCCATCGCAGGAGCGCGTAGCGCTCGCCGTTGCGCTCGTACTCGCGCTCGACGTTGATGAGGAACGCGGCATCGGTGCCGAACTGGTCGACCTGCACGCTGTGGTCGATGACGAGATCGGCCGGCACGAGCGGGTTGATCTTCGCGGGATCCCCGCCGAGCTCGGCCATCGCGTCGCGCATGGCGGCG